>JBKJJL010000345.1:0-5618 GCA_046597875.1 Fimbriimonadaceae bacterium
GCCCTTTCCGCCGCGGGCGCGTACCGAGTTGATCTCCTCACCTTCTGTCGCGGCGGTGCGCTCACCGATGCCTAGCGGGTACACCTTGCGGCAACCCCATGCGCATTCTCATCACCAATGACGACGGCATTCGTGCCCCCGGCCTCGCGGCGCTGATCGGGGTCGCCCGCGAGTTCGGCGAGGTCAAAGTCGCCGCGCCCGAGCGTGAACGAAGCGGATGCGGCCACGCGATGACCCTCCACGATCCCCTTCGCGCTCGCCCCTTCGAAGGCTTGGGAGTCGAAGCTTGTGAGGTCTCCGGAGTTCCCGTCGATTGTGTGAATGTCGGGCTCACGCTCCTGTGGCCCGACGGCTGCGACCTCGTCCTTTCTGGGTTCAACAACGGCCCCAATCTTGGTTTCGATGTCACCTACTCCGGCACCGCCGCGGGGGCAATGGAAGGAGCGATCAACGGGATTCGATCCATCGCGGTCTCGATGGCAACCTTTGTCTCTGGAGCGCCGATGCACTTTGAGACCGGCGCCCAGTGGCTCCGAGAGAAGTGGGACGTCGTAGTTGAAGCTCCCATCGAGCCGTTGACATTCCTCAATATCAATGTGCCGGCAATCGAGTTCATCGAGATTCGGGGCGAACGGGTGGCCGCGATGGGCAAGCGGGTTTACGAAGACCGCGTCGAACTCCGCCACGACCCGTGGAACCGCCCCTACTATTGGCAAGGCGGCGTCGTCGTGATGGATCCAAATCAGCCCGGAACCGATGTCGAGGCCGTGAGCGAGGGCTTCGTCTCCATCACCCCGATCACCCTCGATTGGACTCACTACGGCCTCATGGAGCGCTTGGCCGACGCCTTTCAACGCAAACCGAGCCCGACCAGCGCATGACTCGCATCGCCTTTGCTTTCATCGCGACCGCTCTGGGCACTGGGGCCTTGACCTTCGGTCTCGCTGCCCTCGACGTGTCACCTTGGCCCCTGCTTGGGCTCTTCCTCGTTGTGGGATGGGCACTGATGGCGATTCGCCCGGCCGAACCGATGCTGCCATCCGGCCTCACTTTGTACGCGTGTTTGTTTGTTACCGCCTTCATCCTCAGTCTCCCCGAGAGCCCCAGTCCGAGGGTGGGAATCGCCCGCATGGCGGTCACCCTGCTTCTGCTCATGATTTCGCTGGTCGCGTTTTTCGTGATGCTCATCCGCTCGCGCGGGAAGGAAGAAGCGTTTCCGTGGCTCATCGCCGCGATTGCCATGGCGGTCTTCGTGGCCTTCATCAGCGGTGATCGGGGTGGCGCCGATTCCATGCGCTCAGCCCTCCTGTCGTGGCTTCCGCCCTGGCTTGCGGAGGCGGTTCTCTTTGCCGTTCGCAAATCCATTCATATCCTTTTCTACGGCATCATGGCGTGGACGGTGTATCGGGCAGGGAAGTCGGTCGGAGTTTCGGTTCCATGGGCGGCGGTCGCATTCTCGGTCGCCCACGGCGGATTCGATGAGTACCGCCAGTTCGCGGCCTCGAAGACGCGTTTCGGCACGCCGACCGACATTCTGTTTGATCTCGGAGGCGCGTTGCTCATCCTCGCCCTCGGCGGAGCGTTTAGGAAAAGCGCACCCCGAAAGCGCCAAATGGAGTAGAACTGTATTATCAATGACCCTCTCCCTTCCCAAGGGAGAGGGTCGGCGATGGTTCGTGCGCCGGGGTGAGGGTTGGGTCTTGGCTACCTTTGCATCGGATAACGAGAAGTGGAGAAAACGAAAATGAAGCGAGTGATATTGGGGTTAATTTTGGCAAGCATCGGATCCATCGGCATGGCACAAACCATGGGCGCGCAGATTGACTACAAAGCAGGCGAAACGCTCTGCCAAGGCTATTTGGCGTTCGATATGGGCAAGCAAGGCAAGCGTCCCGGCGTCCTCATCGTGCACGACTGGAACGGAATCGACGCCTACGAAGAGGGTCGAGCGATCCAACTCGCCAAGATGGGCTACGTCGCGATGTGCGCGGACATTTATGGCAAGGGCAATCGCCCCAAAACGAACGAGGAAAATGGTGCCTTCGCGGGCAAATATAAGGGCGATCGCGCTTTGTTTCGAGAAAGGCTCAAAGGCGCGCTCGACGAGCTGAAGAAAGATCCTAACGTCGATGCGAGCAAGATCATCGCGATCGGTTACTGCTTCGGCGGAACCGGCGTGCTTGAGATGGCCCGAGCCGGAATGGATGTTCGCGGAGTCGTTTCGTTCCACGGCGGACTCGACGCCGCTGCCGGCTTCGAAGCCTCGTCCATCGCTCCGAAAGTGTTAGTCTGCCACGGCGCCGACGATCCGTTCGTTCCGCCCGTTCAGGTCGATACGTTCAAGCAAGAGTTCGCTTCCGCAGACATGACGTTCATTGCCTATCCCGGCGCAGTGCATGCGTTCACCGAGCCAAAAGCGGGCGACGACCCCAAGAAAGGCGCGGCCTACAACAAGGCCGCCGACGATAAGTCCTGGGCGGATATGAAGGCGTTTTTCGCGAAAGTTCTGGGCTGAGTCCGTAACTTCTGAAAGACTTTCGAGCTGTGCTTTCATGACACGCATACCGCTACAATTAGCACCCACGGCAGGAGCCCGAGTCCCTGCCACTTAGGATGAAGAAAAACGATGCCAATGTATCTCACACGTTTCAGCTACACGCCCGAGACCTGGGCGAGGTTGGTTAAAAATCCCGAGGATCGCCGCGCGGCGGCTACAAAGTACATTGAATCCGTGGGCGGAAAGCTACACGGCTTCTGGTACGCCTTCGGCGAGCACGATGGCTATAACCTATGGGAAGCGCCCGATAACGTCTCGATGGCGGCCACGGCGATCGCCCTCGGCGGCGGCGGAGCCTTGAGTTCCGTTCATACGACGGTTCTGATGACTGTCGAAGAGACCCTCGCCGCCCTTGAGAAGGCTTCGAAGATCGCTTATTCCGCTCCCGGAATATAAGCAGGTCTGGCACCGTGCTTTTCGAGCCGACGGCCCTCAAACGGGTGCTATGTTGTCGTGCGCAGGAGCACGTACAGACCGAAGGGGAGTGCGAACAGCAGGAGCACGGCGAGGAGCCACAGACTTCGCGTAGCCGCCTTGGGGGTGGGCCAGGCGCGGTTGCACACGGAACACCTGGCTTGGCCCTCGCCAGTTGCGGCGACGGGAAAGGTCCCCGGGCACTCGTCGTCCCAGCAAGGCATTCTATCAGGAGTTGTTCCCTCCATACCTTCAGATTATGGATACTCGGCAACCTAAGGCATCGCATCGGCGATTCGGAGCGAAGCCTTCGGAATCGACTGGTTAGCCGTTTGCGGCGTTAGTTCCGGCATTCCAAACGCCCCAAACGGCATCTCAAATGCCACATATGACATCCACTTTGCGACATATGACATCCACTTTGCGACATATGACATCCACTTTGCGACATATGACATCCACATTGAGGCATATGACATCCACTTTGCGACATATGACATCCACTCTGAGGCATATGACATGGGATGCAAAACGTCCAAAGATGGCTTTTTGAGCCTGCAGGGCAGGAGCTGATGATGCCCGTGAGGAAACACAACGTCACGCCGAAGACTACCGCTGGTCATCCGGCCGCCTGTTCGAGGCGTGTCCTTGGGGCGAAGATTTCGGAATAAACCCCGCGACGTTGGAGGATTTCTGCCCAAAGTTGTTGTACGATAAAGATGGGACAGGGCCAGAAGAACGGGGAGGCAGAGACGATAATCGTGAGGAAGGAAAGCCCTCAAGCCGCTCAAACTTGAACACCTCTTGCACCTTAGATGCTCACCACGTCAGAACCCAAGGCACCCTATCCCCTTCGCCGACTGAATCTGATCCAACAATCACCCGCCCAGATCCCGAAGTCGCCTCAATGCTTTGCAGGCGCCAGCGCGAGTTCACTGGCGCGCCACGACGTCGGACTTGATCGATTAGCCGAACCGGCCCTTGTCCATCCGTCCACATAAGACCGATCTCCGCCTCACCGGTTTGTTGGACGCCAAAAACGGTCCGCCCGTCCGACGTGATTGCTCTAACCGTAATGCTCAATGCCTTTGGGGGCACTTGCAGGAAGCGCAATCCCGTGACTGCCGTCCAGATGAAGGGACGATCTCCCGCTCGGGTGCTTGCCCATCCTGCGATCGTCGAGCCATTGGCGCTACAGGCGCTTGCCAACGTGCTAATTGCTGGAGCCGGCCGACCGAGCATTTTCGGCTGGTCAATTTTCTGCCAGATAGTCGCCATGCTGGAGCTGTCCAGTTCGCAGAGGCCGTCGTGGGCAGGGTGCGGGTACTTGAGGGCGATGCTACATGCACCAACGAAAACACTACCATCGCGGGACACCGCCAAGACATCCGCTGCTGGATTATCTCCATCCTTTACAAACCCGATGGCCTCGAATCCGGTCTTCTGAGACCATCGTCTGCCAACGGCGAAGAACACCCATTTCCCATCGCCTGAAAGTATCGGATCGCCCCGGACAAAGTCGATGGTTTCTATCACCTTCGGCTTTCCCGCCCCTTTCCAGAGGCAATAGAGCCACTTCTTGGCGAAGGTAGCGTAGCCAACGACCACTTGTCCATCATCTGAGATATCTGTGGGGTTGACGTAGGTAGAACCGGGTGGCGGAGGAAGCTTCACCATGCGCCCGTCGCGGCTCCAAATGTAGCCCCCTTGCCGCCCAGGCCCGGACCATTTGCTTCCCACCACAAAGCGACCATCGCCAGAAACAGCCGCCGGGGATATCGGTAACTTCTCGATATGCGGCGTCACAACCAGGAAGGACAACGAGACGACGTTCAACATCTTAGTATATGTGACGGTCCTCGGTGACAGTTTCTCCCATTTGAGTCGCTAGGGCCTCTCCCTTTCCGTCTGTAGGCTCTGCCGTGCCAGAATAGGGAATGAGCAAAATCGTCCCTTCAGTCCGCTATGCGGAAGTTGATCGCGAGACTGCGGAGACGACCATTCATGCGGTTCTCGACCTAGACGGGGGATCTCGCCAGGATGTTAGCACCGGCATCGGCTTCTTCGACCACATGCTCCAGCAGATGGCTTTTCACGGCTTTATGAACTTGGGCCTTGCCGTCGAGGGCGATCTTCAGGTGGATGACCACCACACGATCGAGGATATCGGGATCGTGATCGGTCAGGCGATTCGCGAGGCGCTGCAAGGCGGCGCGATCGACCGCTTCGCGAGCAATCACTCCGTGATGGACGAATCGCTGGTGCTCGTCGCTTTGGATATCAGCGGCCGCGGCATTTTGACCTTTGATTGCCCCTTCCACCGCGAGAAGATTGGCGAAATGAGCACCGAGTGCGTGCGCGAGTTTTTCCGTGCGCTGTGTGCCCACGCGTGCATCACCCTCCACATCAGAAAGGTCGCCGGCGAGAACGACCACCACACCTGCGAGGCGATCTTTAAGGGATTTGGCCGCGCCCTCCACGCCGCCACGCGCATGGTGGACCGCCGCACGCCGAGTTCGACGAAGGGAAAGCTGGACTAGAGAGTGTTAAGGTATTGGGGTATTAAGGTATTAAGGCATTAAGGTATTAGGTATTAGGTATTAGGTATTAGGTATTAGGTATTAGGTATTAGGTATTAGGTATTAGG
>JBKJJL010000066.1:0-10043 GCA_046597875.1 Fimbriimonadaceae bacterium
CCCGTTGGCTCTGCACTTCCTGAACAAATACTGCGCGGAAAACGAGCGACCGATGCTAGCACTGGAGGATTCCACGCTGGCCCTGCTTGAGAAGCACTCATGGCCGGGAAATGTTCGAGAACTGGAAAATACGATTGAACGTGGCGTTGTGCTGGCAAACCTGAGTGAGGTCGCGATAACGCCAAAGCTTTTGCCACCGAGCATTCTGAAGATCGCCGCGTAGCCTATTAGCCGCGCTATCCTTGGGATACCGAGAGGTAATCACAGGCGATGTTTCATGGACGGCCTGCACGTTTCTTGCAAGCGGGTGGATATCCGGTGCTTCGACGCAAGATACAGTCGTGCATGATGGTATCAAATGGAGATGGAGTAGCGTTTCCGTGACCATACAGGGATCCGGCAGGGGCAACCGACCGGTTTCAGAGCCTGTTTCACTCGTAGTTTGGGGTTGACTGCGTAGCTGGAAAGAGAAAGCGACTCTGTTCTAGGAAGCACCCTTGCTTCGCGACTCTTGCCGCCGATTCACGCACCTCTGCCGCCGACGCTGGAGTTTCGCGTAAGCTAGAGAAATGCTCACAGTTCTCTTGATAGCAAATCTATGGATGCAGGAAATCCCAAAGGGCGTTCGGTACAAAAAGGCTGACGCCAGCGTGAACGTGCGTGCCAAGAAGAAACTGCACGCAATCTTCGACGGTCGACCGACCCTTGCAAACTTCGATGGGGTGGCCAAGATGCCTCTGCTGCTCGGCCCCGGCCTTTGGAATGCGATGAAGAAGGCGGTGGCCGCTGACTTTAAGACCGCTAAAAAAAGCTTTTTCATGGTTCCCAACGCTACGGGATACCAGAAGCTCGAAGGGCGCATACCCCGAACCCCGGACCAACTCGAAACCGCGTGGCTGTGTATCACGGGCTTAGCGGAAAAGAGTGGGAAGGCGACGATCCGCAAGGCGAAGGCAGGCGAACTGAGCTACTACTGGGCGCTGATTTCGTACAACTTAGAGGAGCCAATCTATGTTGTGGACTGCGGGAGGACAAAGCTGATTTTCGACTTTGATGACAACGCGAAGGATCCGCGGCCGTTCTTTGTAGACATCGTCGGCAAGACGGGAAACTAAGACTCAGTTGACTTGAACCGATTCCCGATGTTGAAGCAAATCAGTTCGATGGACGTTTTCATGTCTCAGTCCTCGTCGCTAGCACTCCTTAGGGGCTTTTTGGACCCCAAGCCCCGTGGTAGTCAAGCCGAGGATGATGAGACCAATGACGAATCAGCGCTTCCCTCTGAACGCCTTTCTCCCGAGTCACCTGAAAGGTCATGACGACAGGAAGCCCGAGCGGCGTCACATCGGTTCGCTCCAAGCGAAAGGAACGCACCCGCCCATAAGACCTTTCCTGCTCTTGGGCATCCGCGATGCTCATATCAGTGGTCAGTCTTGTTTCGAGGAGAAGGTCGTATCTGCCTTCCCGAAGGAGAGCGAAAAAGGTCAGCGCATCGTTTTCCGCAGCCCGACGAATGCCCGTGCTCAGCCCCCTAAGACGGCCAACCTCAAACGAGACATAAAGCGCTAGGAGCAGGCCTGCAGCAATCGCGACACGAGCAGGCTTATTCACAGTTCATCCTAGCATGAGTCGGATGCCTTGGCAAACCGAACGGCCGGAAGCACGTACTTCTGCCAAGCCAACTCAGGCCGCCTCGGATCCAACCTCTTCCCACTCTTCGGGTGAGTAGGTCAGTACGAGTGAGACCCGCTGGGACTCCTCGCCGAACCTCTCGTCTAGCAGATCCCAAATCCTCTTTTGCCTTTCGGGGACATTTAGACCCCGAAACTCATGATGCACAACATCGCCTACAAACCGGTCGATACTGGAATCAAACTCGAACTTCGCAAAATCTCCGTAGTCGTTCATTGGCACGAGGGCGTTCAAGGCTTCTTCGCTTATGGGCATCGTTTATCACACTCCGTCAGTATTTCTTCCGTACATCCTATCATGAGTTCGCTGTTTCGCTGCAAGAGTTTTGGTCCAGATCCAGCTTGAATGCTCTTCAAGTACGCCTCAAGGCGATCTGCTGGTGCATATCTGTGGCGCACGGCCCATCGCCGCGCGATTTCCATAATCGAGTTGCGTACCTTTTTCTGCCGATCGACTGGCAGGTAACTCAAAACTCCGCTCCTTCGGATAAGAGCTCGGAGATCGTGCTTCTCGTCCCAGCTAGGGTCGATCGCCCAACGGTATGCCCTCAACATGCATTCAACGGCGACTCCGGCAAGGTAGTGGGCAACAACATAGTCGCCTGCATTGTGCGCATTCGATGCTGCTTTGAACTTCTCGTGACTAGCCCGCCGATATTCGTGCTTGTTGTAGGCTGCCAATAGATTCTAAATGTACCCACTCCCGTACCGGCTCGCAGCTTCGCCCTCCAGGTCAGCTCCAATCCAAAGTATCCTTCACAACAAATGAAAGGCGTCATTCTCGCGGCGGGCAAAGGGAGCCGGCTCTTCCCGATTACCCACCACATTCCCAAGCCCCTCCTGCCCATCGCCAACCGCATGACCTTGGCGTACGCCTTTGATCGCCTCAAGGAAATTGGAATCACCGACATCTGCGTCGTCGTAGGCGAGAACGAGGCGATCATGAAGGAAACGCTCGGTGACGGCTCGACCTTTTGCATCCAGCTCAGCTACGTCCGACAAACCGAACCCAAGGGGCTGGCCCACGCGGTTGGATTCTGCGAAGAATTTGTTGCCGGAGATTCCTTTGCGCTGTACTTGGGCGACGCCATGTACAGCGAGGGATTCGGTCAGTTCGCCCGGCGGTTCACGGAGTCCGGCTGTGCGAACCTAAACCTCGTAAAGTCCGTTCCCGATCCGGGCCGCTTTGGAGTTGCTAACGTGGACGGCGAAAGAATCACCAAGCTCGTCGAAAAACCTAAAACGCCGGAAAGCAACCTCGCGATGGCCGGACTCTACTTTTTCGGACCTCAAATCTGGCCGATCCTCCCCAAACTCCAACCCAGCGGGCGAGGGGAATATGAGATAACCGACGCGATCCAGATGCTCGTGGATCAGGGCGAGACGGTGCTTGCGGGCATTTACGGAGGCGACTGGTTCGACACCGGCACCCTTGATTCCTTCCTGGAAACGAGTTCCTACCTAACCGGTGGCAAGGCTCTGATTGACCCCTCGGCGGTGGTGGAGGCGGAGGTTGAGGGCCACGTGGTCATCGGCGCGGGGGCGCGGGTGAAGGCGACCAAGCTCTCGGATGTCGTTATCCTTCCAGGCGCGGTGGTGGAGGTTACTGGTGAGGTCACGCACTCAATCTTGGGCCATCGGGTGACGGCAAAGGGAGATGTCCGGGATGCAATTATTTGGAATGGCGAGAGCTAGCCAACTTCTCGGAGTGTTTAATCGTTCTAAGAATATGAAAGCCGGTATCTCTGCGTTGACGGTCGTTTTGGCAACAGCGATTCCCGCGTGCTGTTCGGTTTCGGACCTCGTACATTCGGTAATGTTGGGCGGTCAGAGCAACATTGTGGTCTGGAATCCCGCCACGAAGACTGAGCACTTCGTACGCAATGCCCATTTCGATACCAAGGCGAAGGATTTCGGCTTCATCGCGCCCACCCCGTCGAAACCTGCACTCTCGAAAGCCTCCGGTGAAGCGTTTGCGTTGCTGGCAAACTTGGAGCCCGTTCCGGAGTTCAAATCTTCGGGTGGTACGGATGCGGCGGATGCTTCAAAGGGAGTTGAAGTGATCGAAGTCAAGGACGTTGCTGGCTACCGAGCAACCGTCCTCAAAGCATCCGACTCGACGGCCCTCAAAAGCTGGATGAAAAGTAACGGTTACCACACAACTGAATCCATCCGCGAATGGACTGACTTCTATATCAAGAAAGGCTGGTATCTCACCGCCTTCAAGGTGCAAAACGCGAAGGAGGCTGCTCAGACCGGAGTCGTTCGAATGAGCTTCAAAACCGACCGTCCATTCAATCCGTACTACGTGCCGAAGGACAACATTCCCAAGGTCAAGTACTCATCTGGGCCCCTAACCGTCTTCTTCGTCGCGCCTGGAGTGTATCGTCCGAAGCTGGAGAACGGGAGAGAATGGGGCCCCAGATCGCAATGGGACGTCCCGTTAGAGGAATCGGATTCTCGATTGTTGGAGCAGCAACTCGAACTCAAACCGGGAGAGATTCCGGAGAAGTGTTTTGTTTCTGCCTACGTGGACCATGAGTTTCCAAGCAAATCCGGAAGCGACCTTTATTTCGATTTCCACCAGAAGCTTCCCGATGCGAAACCGGACAAGCCGGTCAACGTGGTTCCTTACGTTCTAGGCGGGCTGGGATTGGCCGCCGTCGGTTATTTCATCTTCAAACGACGCTAAGCTTGCACCTCCGGCCACGGGCTCGTTCTCGTATCCGTTACAATCAGGGGCGTGAGCACGACTGCACCGGTTTCTATGCCCGAATGGGATCTCGACGTCTATTTTCCCGGCCTTGATTCGCCCGAGTTCTTGGCCGCCAAGGCTGAACTGGATTCAAACATTGGCCAACTGGCCAAGACCCTTGAAGGATTGCAACCAACGGGGGAGAGTGTCGAAGGCTTCCTGCGAGCCATGGGAAGCATCGTCGAGGATTTGATTTTGCTGGACTCCTACATCTATGGAAAGCAGTCCATCAACACCCGAGACGACCTCGCGCAGGCGCGGATCAGCGAAATCGATTCCAGCGCGCTTCCGTTGCGACAGATTCGAACCCGATTCCACGCGTGGGTTGGGCAGCAAGACGTCGAGGCGCTCATCACGTCAAACGCCTACCTGGCAGAGCACGCCTTCCTTTTGCGACAAGCCAAAGTTCGCTCCACCCACCTCATGTCGCCCGCGGAAGAGAACCTCGCGAGCGAACTTGCGCTCAGCGCGTCCTCGGCATGGGCCCGAATGCACGGAAATGTGACGTCTCAGATGGACGTCACGCTCGAATTAAAGGGCGAGACGCAGACGATCCCGATGAGTGCGGTTCGAAATCTCGCTTACGACGCCGATCGGTCCGTAAGGAAGGCAGCGTATGAGGCGGAGCTCAAGGCGTGGAGGACGGTCGAAGTCCCCGTCGCCGCCGCTTTGAACGGCGTCAAAGGCGAAGTGGTTGTCTTGACAAGGCGTCGAAACTGGCCGACGGGTTTGGATGAAGCCGTCTTCGATAACTCGATTGATCGCGACACCCTGAACGCGATGATGGAGGCGGCTCGCGATTCTTTCCCCCATTTCCGCCGCTACCTGAGGGCGAAGGCAAAGGCGATCGGAGTTCCCCAGCTCGAATGGTACGACCTCTTCGCGCCCCTAGAAGGAGATGGAAGGAAGTGGAGCGTTGATGAAGCGTGCGACTTCGTCGCGAACCAGTTCGATCGATTCTCGGCGAAGCTGGGCGACTTCGCGAGGCGCTCGTATCGCGAAAACTGGACCGACTTCCCACCAAAGCCCGGCAAGGTCGATGGCGCATACTGCATGGGCACCCGCGGCGACGAGAGCCGCGTCCTGATGAACTACAAGCCCGCCTTTGGCAGCGTCAAGACGTTGGCACATGAGCTCGGCCACGCCTACCATAACGTGTGTTTGGCTCCCCGAACCCCGCTGAACCGGGAAACCCCGTCCACCCTCGCTGAAACTGCGAGCATCTTCTGCGAGACGATCGTAAAAAACGCGGCGCTGGCAGAAGCTTCGGGAGCCGAGAAGCTATCCCTGCTTGAAGCCTGCATCATGGGCCCGTGCCAGACCGTAGTTGACATCACCAGCCGATTCCTCTTCGAAAGTGAGGTCTTTAGCGGTCGCGTAGCGCGGGAACTGAGCGCGGATGAGTTTTCGGCGCACATGCTGCAATCTCAGAAGGAGACCTATGGCGATGGGTTGGCCTCGTATCACCCCTACATGTGGGCCGCGAAGCCGCATTACTACTCGCAGGGCTCGTTCTACAACTTCCCCTATATGTTCGGCCTGCTCTTCTCGCTTGGGCTTTATGCCCGTTTTGAAGCAGATCCGGAAGCCTTCCGGTCGCAGTACGACGATTTGCTGAGTTCAACAGGAATGGCGGACGCGGCAGAACTGGGGCGTCGCTTTGGTTTCGATACGCGGGACAAGGCGTTCTGGGCAGGAAGCCTAGATGTCATCCGCGCAGATATCGACGCGTTCGAATCTTTGGTGTAAACGTGCCCCGTTTCAGGGCGTCGTCCCTTCGCTCTGGGTTCAAACATCCCTCCATAGCCCGTCCGCGGAACTCCCAGATTGGTCCTGGGAGGTCCAATATTTGTCCCCTACGCCAACATCGCCAGCAACTCCGACGTCTCGGTCAGAGCCTCGTCGAACGTGCGCACCGCCGTCTCGACCTCTTCCTTCGAAATTATCAGAGGCGGCTCCAACCGAATCACTCGCGGGTTGTTCAGCGTATACGCAGCGCACATGCCGCGCTTCAACATTTGCGCGATGGTCAACTCTCCGACCTCGTCCATCGCAAACTCGACGCCGATCATCAGGCCCAAGCCCCGTACTTCGGATACCAAATCCGAATGCCGCGATTGCATCTCGCGCAGTAGGCCGAGCATGTACTCGCCCATCTCGCGCGAGCGCTCTACCAATCCCTCTTCTCGAACGACCCTCACCGTCGCCAAACCTGCAGCGCACGCGAGCGGGTTGCCGCCAAAAGTCGAGGTGTGCATCAGGGGGTTGACGCTGAAAACCGAATCCCAAACCGCCTTCGTCCCCATCGTCGCGCCAATCGGCATCACGCCTCCTCCGAGTTGCTTCGCCATCGTGAGGATGTCGGGCGACACGCCGTCGTGGTCACAGCCGAACATTTTCCCGGTGCGCCCGATGCAGGTCTGAACTTCGTCGGCGATGAGCAACGCGCCGTGCTCGTCGCACGCCGCGCGCAGGGCCCGCATGTATCCGGGAGGCGGAATATGAATGCCTCCCTCGCCCTGAATCGGCTCAACGATCATGGCGGCGGTGTACCCGTCAATGGCGTTTGCAGCGGCATCGGCATCGCCGTAAGGCACAAAAACCACGCCCGGCATCAGGGGTTCCACCCGCGTGCGATATTTCTCCCGCCCCGTAACCGCCAGCGCGCCGAGGGTCTTGCCGTGATAACCGCCCTCGGTGCTCACGATCTTCGCCCGATCGGTCGTCACCTTCGCGAACTTCAAAGCGGCTTCAACCGCTTCTGCCCCGGAGTTGCTGAAGAACGTGTACTGGAGCCCCTCTGGCGCGATGTCTGCGAGTTCTGCGGCCAAATCGCACATGTTCTTGCTGAAGAACGCCTTCCCGCTCAGGCAGATGTCGTCCAGCTGGTTGCGCACCGCCTCGATGACTTTGGGATGCCGATGCCCAAGCGCAAATGTTCCATAACCGCCAAGGCAGTCAAGGTATCGCCGCCCCTCGTGATCGATGATATAACACCCCTCGCCCTTGACTTCCACCCCGAATCCGGCGAACTGGAGAAGTTTGGCGAGATACGGGTTGACGAATTGGCTGTACTTATCAACAACATCGGCGTACAGGGCATCGGAATCCATGGAAGTGAGTATATCCTCACAAATGAGAATGGGCGAACCGATATCGGTTCGCCCATATCAAGCAGGATGCTTGCGGTTAGTTAGTTTCCGCCGCGTCCGCCGTTTTCATCCGCTTTGAACGGTTCGCCGCCCATTGCTTTGAGTGCTTTTGCTTGCTCTTCGGTTAGAACTTTGCCCAACTCGGTTGCAAGGGTTTCGTTGTTCTTGCGATTGACTTCTTGCGACTCTTCACGAGTGATTTCTTGGTTCTGAACCTTTTCTCGAACCGATTGGTTAGCTTCCTGAGCTTTCGCTTGAAGTTCCTTGATCTTTGCGATTTGAGCTTCGTCCAGCTTAAGTTCCTTTTGAACTTCAGCGTTGTTCAGGGCCCGATTGCCTTGAAGCTGAACCCAGATCTGGCGCACGCGAGCCCATTGCTTTTCGTCGATGATCTCCTTGATTGCCTTTTCTTGCTTGGCGTTGTTCTCAGCCTGCATTTTAGCCCTGGCTTTTTGATCAACAGCTTGACCGCCGCCGCCAGCTCCGCCGCCGCCGTTGCGCATTTCTTCCCTACGCGCGGTTTGGTAGGCATCCAACTTCGTCTTCTGAGCATCGGTGATCTTGATGTCCTTCTGAACGTCCGCACGGTTCAACAGACCTGCAGGTCCGCCGCCGCCACGTTGCATTCCACCGCGACCTTGTCCCCGACCGCCACCTTGTGCCATCGAAATCGCGCCGATTGCCAGCAATGCTGCCAGTACGATCGCTTTCATTGAGTTTTTCATGTGATTAATTGCCTCCGTCCTTCTTCTTTTGCGTATCTTTTTTAACTTCTGCCTTGACGCCTCCACCAATGACCTTGTTCAGTTGGTCTTGAGTGGGTTTAGACAGTTTCTTCTTCTCATCGTCAGTGACCTTCGAAGCCTCGTCCGGATTACGCACAACCCGAGGGGTAAGGAAGACCATTAACTCCGTTTTTGAGTTCGTTTTGTCGGTTGATTTGAACAGGTTGCCAAGGATTGGAATATCCCCTAGCAACGGAACTTTCTTGACCGTCGAACTCACCGTGCTGCGCATGATTCCGCCGAGCACGACCGTTTCGCCATCCTTCACCGCAACCGTCGTCTGCGCTTGGCGCTGATTCACGATCGGTGCATTGAAGGAGGTGAAACCTTGTAAATCATTGGCCGTTTGGCTAACTTCCATCGTCACGTATCCACCCGAGGTGATTCGGGGAGTTACGGTCAAGACGATGCCAACATCTTCAAAATCGTAGTTGAATGTTAGGTTGCCATTGGCATCTTCACGCTGACTCACGACGAACGGAACCCGCTGGCTAATGTTGATTTCAGCCTGCACGTTATTGCTCGTAAAGATCTTGGGGGTTGAAAGCACATTGAACTTGGTGTCGGTCTTGAGCGCGTTCATAAACGCGGTCAGGCTGCCGCCCGCCAGGGTGTACTTGAAGCCTTGCGCGGCGGCTTGTCCGATACCGAAGCCTTGCGCTCCAGTTCCCGTTACGCTGGTATCGCCGAATACTTTTTCGGTGACCAGCTGCCATTCGACGCCCATTTTCGAGTTCGCATCGAGAGACGCCTCCACGATCATGGTTTCGATCATCACCTGTTCGGGAATCTTGTCCAGCTGTGCAAGCATCTGACGAATCAGTGCCGCGTTTTCGGGGGTTCCGACGACGATGATGCTATTCGTATTCTGATCGGGGATAACGGTGATTTGGTTCGTCAAATCCTGGACAGGAACTAATCGGCCCTGAGCATCGCGACCGGTTTGAACCGTCGATCGATTCTGGTTGTTCTGACCACCTTGACCGCCCCCTCCTCCGAACTGTCCGAAGAAGCCACCCTGAACGGCAACATTCGTTTGAAGCTCACCGGCATCCAGAGTTGGGTCTTCAAGTTCAAGGTCAAGCGAGTTGTTCGACTGGCCACCACCGAATCCACCACCACCGCCGGCACCGCCGCCGCCCGTGCGAGCGCGATTCGTATTTGTATTTGTACGATTGTTCGCCCCGGTTCCGGCGTTGTTGCGATTGTTTCCGCCCTGCCCGGTGCCAGAACGCGTTCCGAAGGCTTGTCGCATCAGGGTTGCGATTTGGTCGGCCCTTGCATTTTCAAGTGGGAAAACAAAGGTAGTGGATTCAAGCTTAACTTCGGTGTCCAGTTCCTTAATAACCTGCTCCACGAGCTTCTGGTTATTTTCCGTCGTGGTAACGATCAAGGAGTTGGTGCGAGCGTCGCTGACAACCGCGCCTTGCAGGAGCTGCTGTCGCTGTTGATTCTGCCCGCCGCCGCCTCCAAGGAAGCCGAAGAAGGCCCCTCCGCCGCCACCGCCACCGCCACCCTGTGTGGCCGCATTAACTCCACCCCGACCTCGGGGAAGGTTGGCTGTAAGAACGCCTTGAACGACCGCCTGAATATCCGTCGCTGCGGCGTAGTTCATTTTGTAAACCTTCGCCTTTTGCGGCTCCTCGGTCTGCTTGTCGAT
>JBKJJL010000180.1:0-8948 GCA_046597875.1 Fimbriimonadaceae bacterium
GAGGTCTCCCAAGCGCGGATCGAGCATGAACTGCAGGGACAGGGCATCCCGACGATGGGGATGGATGATTCGGGGAAACTGCGCGAGCGGATCTTGCCCGGTCGGATCGATCTTGTCAAAATCCTCTTTTCGGTCCGACGCATTCCATTCCATGAAGTGCTCCCGAATGACGCCGACCTCCTCTTGCGAGAAGACTCCCGAGGCGAGAATGTATCCCTGAGATTGCCACAGTTCGGCGAGAGGGTTCATTAGCGTGTGTTACCCGATTAGAGAAGCTGTAGACTGTACACGTGCTCCGATGGATTTCCCTTGCGTGCATCCTGGGCCTCGCCTTCTGGGCGTTATGGCCGCGTGACGTCGCCCAAAGCGTCCAGCAAACTCGCCAGTCCACCACGGTCGCCCGAAAGTACACCATTCGATTCGCGCCCGGGATCTACATGCCTGGCCGCCGCCCGATGGACCTCGGCAAGCCCGTCCAAGGACTCTTCAAAGTCGCAGAAGAGTTCGAGAAGCTCTTCCCCGACACCAAGATCGAGTTCACCGAAGCCCCTGTCGGCTCGCGGGAGTACCTCGTCACCCAGCTCGCCGCCGAGCAAGCGCCGGAGATCCTGAACGTCAACGTGGAGGACGTCTGGCAAGATGTGCAGAAGGGTTGGTACGTCCCCCTCGACGCATATCTCGAAAAACCCAACCCGTTCGTAAAAGGCAACAAGGCCTGGTGGGACCAGTTCAAGTACCAAGCCATCAGTCGGGGAAAGGCCGCCCCCGACGGCAAGATGTACTGCCTCACCTTCGACATGGTCGAAACCGGCATCTTCTACAACAAAGACATCTTCCGCCGACTCGGGCTGCAAGTGCCGACAACCTGGGTGGAATTCGAGCAGGTCCAGCAAAAAATCAAGGACGCGGGGCTCATCCCTTTCCTCGCAGACTCGGGTGCCGTCGCCGATTGGGGGATGGATCTGATCTTCGACCAGCTTTACGGGGAGATCCTCCCCGGCATCGACCTCACCCAAGACCCCATCAGAGAGGCCTACATGGAGGGCTACCTCGACTGGGACGAGATCGCCTTCCTCAACCAAAAAGGATTCTTCTCCCGCCGCGACCCGCGTTATCGGGAGACCTTCCGGATCCTCAAGAACTGGCGCAAGTTTTGGGCAAAGAACATGTCCACCGATCTCACCAAGCTGTTCGTCACCCAAAAGGGGGCAATGTGGTGGACCGGTAGCTGGGCGGTGAACCGGATGACCAACGATCCCGATATCAAGTTCGAGTGGGGTGTCTTCTATCTGCCCGCCATTCCGCGCTCTCACAACCAGTTCGCCGATGGCCACGCCCAAGTGGTGATCGGCGGATCGGGCACTCAGTTCGAGGTCACCAACAGCGCCTTCAACGACACCCACGACACGGCGACGTCTGTGAAGCTGAAGCGCACCATCGCCTTCCTGCAGTTCCTCTGCGTGCCCCGGAACACAGACCTCGTGGTGAACGAGATCCTCGCCCTCCTGCCCAATGTGAACGGGGTCGAGCCCCACCCCGAGCTCATGCCGTTCCATGTATTCCTCCAGCGCAAATACACCACCACCAAGTGGCTCTACACCTTCGACCTGCGGTTCAACGAGATTTACCGGCGGATGCTGGACCTGTACCTGAACGACGGGATCGGCGAGGACGAGTTCATGGAGTGGATGGAGAACAACGTGCGGACAGCCTCGGAGACGGTCGTCCGGCGGAAGGGGATCGACCTGTCGAAGTTCGAGCCGAAGTGGCGAGAGCTGGCGGGGGTAAGGAACGGGATGCGGGAGCTGCCTAGGGAGTGAGGAACGGCTATGGATCGACCTCTGATATCACAACACAACGCACGCTCGGATGCCGCCGGTAGTCCGTGCCGTTGTTCGTGAGAATCGCATCGCAATGCAGCCTTTCTGCGCAGGCGAACTGGATGCAATCGGGAGTCTTGACATTCGTGGTACGCCGGAAGAAGCCAACACGGATGGCGAATGCGTCATCGAACGCGATAGGCGTGAACTCAATCTCTTGCGTAGCTAGGCAGAACTCGGCGTAATGCTTTAGCTCGTCCGCCGTCAAGCCCGGCTTCGACAGAACCTCGACGAGGGTCAGGGGAGAGATGACCAAGGCCGTGTTCGCCGTAACGGCTTCGTGGAGGATTAACCAGACTCGCGGCGCGAATTCCGCATGTTTCTCCAAAAGGAAGATCACTGCGTCGGTGTCGATCAGCAGCCGTTGGATTCCTGCAACCGCATCCTTAGACGTCATCCCACTCCGAACGGAGTTTCTTGACCCAATTTTCATGAGGCCGGTCCAACTTGCCGGTGGGCTCGAAGTCTTTCAGGGGTCGCTTGGGCCGAGAACTAATGCGTGCCTGGATATCTGAGAGCAGGAGCCAAAGCTCACTGCCCTCCAGCCCGTCAAGCCGTTGCACGATTTCTATATAGGTCGTCGATGCCATCTGATCCTCACCTTTCTTGAGACGTCCGAACCTCAGTATTTGTATTATTCCCGATCTTGCGACTCGCAGAGACTGAACCCTAGGATCTGCGTCTATCCTACATCGAAAGTGAGCCGCCCCTCATCCCGATCCTTCTCCCTTCAGGGGGAGAAGGGCTTGTCGGAGAGACTGGCCGGAGGGCAGGAGGCCCTGGGGTGGCGCACGAGGGCGCTACAATGGATCGAACTATGTGGTTGCCCAAAGCTGTTGGGGGTATCGGCTTACTACTCGCTTTAGGCTGCGGGCCGAGGCCAGCAGGCGATACAAGTCGAGCGACTCATGCCGATGTCCAAAACCTCGTCATCGCGGCACGGATCGTTGCTATGCGCAACCCTAAGCTGGGAAGGGCACAGATTAAGTTCACCGTTTCCGCCTCAGGTTCAGTGATCGAGTTCCGCGATGAGTCGTCCGTGATCGCCCTTTTCTCTTACAAGCCTACAGACAAGATTGAGGAAATGGAATTTGCGGGCCTGGCCTCGACGATTCGTCAGTTATCCGTTTCGCGGAGTTTCTTCTCGGCGCAAGATAAGGAATCTGCGACGAGAGTGATGAGGGGCGCGGAGAGCATCGGCTGCACTTTTCTTCCAGGCTACATATCTATTGGGTTCCGTTCAGCTGACCATGCGAGTACCGGTGGGGTGTCGAGCCTCGGGATTGATTCCAACGCCGAAGTAGCAAAGCCTGGACGCGTGCACTTCAATGGCGGCAAGTGAGGGATGGCAAATCGCGAGCGTCACGTTGCGTGCCTCCTAGCTAAGTCCATGCAGCATCGTGTTGCGCAGCTTTAACCGGATCTTGCTCCGGCCGGTGCAACTCGGCAAGCCCGCATCAGCGCTCACAACTCGTGCCCCTGCTCCGGGTTCTCCTTGCTTTCGTGGGCAGCCATCCTTCTGGCCTTGATTGCCATTGCAAAATACGCGACTCCCCCACCGAGGATCGCGATGTTCACCAGGATAAGCAGGGGTTTCGGTTCAGGTCTAAGAGCGGTCGAGAAGGTCGTAATGACCAAAACTATAGCCACCGCAACCAACATGTTGGCTATCCACCCGAAGGCGCAAAGTTTTCCGGCCCACGCGACGGCCGTATTCGCTTCGGCATTTAGAGCTGCAAGGCGTTCTTCGAACGCCCGCGCGCGTTCCTCCGGAGGCAGAGTCTTGATCCGCTCGAACTCCAGATCCAAGGCCCCTAGTTCAATGGCCTGCGCACGCTCTCTCGCCTGCACCTTCAGCACGAGCACTAACAACACTCCTGGCATGATCAGGGATAGGGCAGCCGACGTCCAGTTGAAAGCCTTGCCCAGTTCGATCATGCGAACGATCTTGCTAACGAGAATGCCGGTTGCGATCCCCAAAATGTTGGCCAACAGGCTTGCAATCGACAGTCCATGGCGCCGATGAGCGACTCCCCATCCGATCATCAGCAAAATCGCGGCTCCAATCGGCCACTCTCTGCTGATCCTAATGCCGGTCCAATCCGGAAGCTTGAACGTAAACGAGGTAAGTAGGGCCGAGCCTGCCGCCAGCCACCAAGTGCTGCCCGGTCCCTTATCACGCATGCCGCCAAAATGAAGCCTGTCACCGTGGTGGTCCCTCTCAAAACCCCGAGGGGTTCCAGAACTTAGCCCCGCGGTCGACTCCCGGAGACCCGGGAGTCGACCGTGACCAACCTCCCGCCCCGCAGAGCGGGGCCAGAACACTCGAAACAGCTGGACGTGTTTCACGCCATCTGGGGCAGAAAGTTCCAGACATGCCATAGTCACACCATGGCGCGCGGGATAGGTAAATCGGGAATCGCCCCTTACGCGATGCTCTTGCCTACGTTCGGGCTGCTCGCCGTCTTTAGCCTCGTCCCTTTCCTGTGGGCGTTCGGGACTTCTTTTTACGACTACGAGGTGGGCGGCGAATCCAGATTCGTCGGCTTGAGCAACTACGCCGAGTATTTGCACGATCCCACCCTGCTCTCCAGCTTTGGCAACCTCCTCTTCCTCACCCTTTTCGGCATCTTGGTGGTGATGACGGCGCCGTTGATCATCGCCAAGCTGATCTTTTCGCTGCGGTCGGAGCGGGCGCGGTACCTGTACCGGGTGTTGTTCCTGATCCCGATTGTGGTGCCGGGAGTGGCGGGGCTGCTGATATGGCAGGGGCTGATCTACGGCGACTCCGGGTTCCTGAACGAGCTTCTGCGAGCGCTCGGCCGAGAGGATTTGACTCGGGGCTGGCTGAGCGATCCGCGGACCGTGCTGTGGGCAGTGGTGTTCATCGGCTTCCCGTTTGCGGGAGGAATCAACATCCTCATCTACTACGCGGGGCTGGCGGGGATCTCGGAGAGCGTCCACGAGGCGGCGGAACTCGATGGCGCGCGCGGTCTTTCCAAGTTCTTAAGGATCGACGTGCCCCTTGTGATGAGCCAGATCAAGCTGCTGACGATCCTCACCGTGATCGGCACCGTGCAGGGGTTCGAGGGGCTGTTCATCTTGACCAAAGGAGGGCCCGGCTTTCGGACGATGGTGCCGGGGTTGTGGATGTACATGAACGCATTCAGCTTCCAGCGCATGGGCTACGCCTGCGCGATCGGGGTGATGCTGTTCCTGCTGATTCTGGGACTGACGATCTTGAATATGCGGTACTTCCGGAGTTCGGAGGACTTAGTGGCGGAGGCGGCATGAGAACTGCACGCGGACAAATCGCCCTCCACGCGACGCTCATCGCGATTCTCGCGTTGACCCTGACCCCGTTCGTCTTCGTCGTCAACAACTCCCTCCGCACGAACTCGGAGATGAATCACTCGTTCTTCGGCCTCCCCAAAATCGGGAAGCAGCTTTTCGACGGCTACGCCTACGCGTGGGAGATCCTGCGGCCCTACACGCTGAACACACTTTTCGTGTGCGCGGTGACGGTGGTCGGGGTCGTGCTGGTGGGCTCGGTTTCCGCCTACGTGTTCTCGCGGTGCCGGTTCAAAGGGCGAAGCTCGCTGTTCATGGCGGTGCTCGCGTTCATGATGATTCCTGGGGTGCTGACGCTGGTGCCCAGCTTCATGTGGGTGAAGCAACTTGGGTTGTTGAACTCGCACTGGGTCCTTATTTTGCCCTACATGGCGGGCGGGCAGATCTTCGCGATCTTCCTGTTCAAGGGGTTTTTCGACGGACTTCCGGGCGAGCTTTTCGAATCCGCCCGCATGGACGGCGCTGGGCATTTTCGACTCTACTGGAGCCTCGTGCTGCCCCTTTCGAAATCGGTGATCGCGGTGGTGGCGATTACCAACATCTTGGGGACTTGGAACAACTTCCTATGGCCCTTTATCACCAACTCCGACGCGAAGTACCATGTGGTCTCATCGGGCCTCTATCTGATGGGACAGAGCACGGTTTCGGCCAACTACGCGACCATGTTCGCGGCGTACGTGTTGGCGAGCCTTCCGCTGTTGGTGCTGTTCCTCTACGCGACGAAGCCGTTCATGGCGGGAGTCACGAGCGGGGCGTTCAAGGCATAACCGTGCGGCTCGGTGATTGGCAGCATTAGAAAACTCTTCTGATATGTATCACCCGAACCGAGAGGTTCGAAGAGCGTCCACTAATCTCCACCAACCGTTTCAAGCTGGGTAAGGTTCTCTCCATGAGCCCCACGCTTGCCCTCGGGATGTTGATCGCTACCAGCGCGCCTTTGCAGAGCCCCGATCCGTACGCAAACGAGTCCGTCATG
Source organism: Fimbriimonadaceae bacterium (assembly GCA_046597875.1). Classification (GTDB taxonomy): domain Bacteria; phylum Armatimonadota; class Fimbriimonadia; order Fimbriimonadales; family Fimbriimonadaceae; genus JANJUB01. The sequence goes on from JBKJJL010000180.1 coordinate 6,208, forward strand.
CAGCGGGATGCGCGGATGCGGTGGTTCCGCGAAGCTCGCTTCGGGATGTTCATCCATTGGGGTGTTTATTCCGTACCCGCTGGAACCTACGATGACAAGCAGATCGGCGGAATCGGCGAATGGATCATGCACCAAGGAAGGATTCCGACTGCGAGATACCAAGCGTACGCCAAGGAGTTTAATCCCGTGAACTATGACGCGGAGGCCTGGGTGAAGCTGGCTAAAGGCGCAGGGATGAAGTATATCGTCATCACCTCCAAACATCACGACGGATTCGCCATGTTCAACTCGGCTACGTCACCGTGGAACATCACGCAAGCAACGCCGTTTGGGCGGGATCCGCTAAAGGAACTAGCCGACGCTTGTAAAAAGCACAAAATGAAGCTGGGCTTCTACTACTCCCAGGCTCAGGATTGGAACCATCCCGGCGGCGCGGCCGCTGGGGGTCATTGGGACAAGGCTCAGGACGGGGACATGACCGAGTACATCAAGAAGATCGCGGTGCCCCAGGTTCGAGAAATCCTCACGAAGTACGGCAAGGTCGCTTGCCTGTGGTGGGACACCCCCGTCGACATGACCAAGGAGCGAGCAGATCTCCTGCTGCCTTTGCTCAAGCTGCAGCCCGGCATTATCTACAACAATCGGCTGGGAGGCGGCTACCGAGGCGACACGGAAACCCCCGAGCAATTCATCCCCGCGACCGGCTACCCAGGTAGGGACTGGGAGACCTGCATGACCATGAACGACACCTGGGGGTACAAGAGCTTCGATCACAATTGGAAGTCCACCACGATGCTGATCCAGAACTTGATTGACATCGCATCGAAGGGCGGCAACTACCTGCTGAACGTGGGTCCGACGAGCCTTGGCGAGATTCCCGCGCCGTCTGTTGAGCGCCTGAAGGCGGTCGGGGCATGGATGAAGCAGAATAGCAGTTCTATCTATGCAACGTCTCCCAGCCCGTTCAAAAAGCTGCCGTGGGGCAGATGCACGAAGGTTTTGACGAAGACCGGCGCAACGCTTTACCTTCATGTGTTTGACTGGCCGAGCAATGGCGAAGTTGTGGTTCCGGGCCTTCGGAACGCGACCTCCGAAGCATCCCTGCTCGTGGGCGGAACCAAGTTAGCTACCCGGAGCACTCCAGAGGGGGTCGTGATCTCGGTACCGAAGACCGCCCCCAATACGATCTCGTCCACCATCGTGCTTCGCGTGAAGGGGGCTCTGCAAATCGAACAGCCCGTGCTCACACAAAGCGCAGATGGAGGCATGAATTTCCGCCCCAGCGACGCGATTCTGCACGGAGAGCTTCAGACCGAAGGGAACGGCAATCAGGAGAATATCGGCTACTGGATGAACCCTGCAGATTGGCTGGAGTGGCGATTCAAAGCCGTTCGCCCAGGAAAATATGTCCTTACCGCCGAGATTGCCGCGCCCAGTAGCCCGTCGATCAACCTAAGCTTCGGAGACCAGACATGGAGAGTGCCCATTACTAGTACGGGAAGTTACTCAACCTACGCAATAGCCAACCTCGGCACCATCGAGATTACGAAGGCGGGTCCGGCGACCTTAGCCATACGAGCCGAGGCGACCGACTGGAGTCCGATTAACTTGAGAGTCATCAGAATGACGCCCGCGGATAACTAGCCTTTTACCGAGATACAACGGCCCGTTCGAACGCGCCCAAGCCCCCGACGATCGGCAAAGTGATCTTGGTGGAGTCCAGGTCGATCGTCAGCTTCGTGCCTGCCTTAGGCCAGATTGTAAAGTCGCGATCGCTGGAGAGGATCATCAAAGCGATTCTCTTGCCAACGGGGATGATCTGGTCGTCGGGTTGAAGGTCAAAAGTTAGCGTGACAAACTCGCCGGGTTTTAGCGGAGTGCCGCGATCCATGGAGTGGAAGTCGCCACCCTTGGTAAGCGATTTGGCGTTCTGCGGATCGGCCCAGCCGCGGGTGATGAGGTTTGACGTCCCAATGGGCGCGTCGGTCCACGGGAGTTGCACCAAATAGACGGACAGGTTCGCGGCAGCAGCGCTAGACGCCATTTTGATGGTGACCCGAGCCGTGCCTGAAAGGTGTAAAGGTTTGATTAACTCCGGTGTCGCGTAGATCAGCCTGTTCGGAGAATCGGCAGCTTTCGCGAGCGTTCGAGCGTCGAACGCAACGTCGTCGGTGAGTTCTTCCCTACCATGACCAGGGTTGGACCGGTGAGTGAGGGCGCCAATTTTGTTCCCGCCCTTAGAAGGATAAAAGATCACCGGCGACGCAGCCGGATTCGGATAGTCGGGGTATGCAGTAGGCGCGAGCGCGGGACCCCTTGCGGCGCCGGACTCCCTTTCTCTTACGATGTAAGCCTTCGGCCCATTTTCAACCCCGTTTTTGACGTCATACAGGAAGCGCGTGAACCACTTGTTCATGAGTTCCAAGGGGGGATCGCCGCCGTGCCCACCTTGATGGAAGTACTGGACGAGCGGGACCTTGCCCTTGAGCGCTTGGCTGATTCGAACGCTGTGCTCGGGCACCACGTTCCAGTCGTTGAAGGCGTGGGCCATGAGGACCGCGCACTTGATGTTCTTGGTAAACGGCAGCAGGTCGCGCTCAGCCCAGAACGCGTTGTAGTCGCCCGAAAGGCGGTCGCGACCCTTGACGAACTCGCCGTCACGGTAGAGCTTGTTGCTATTTTCTCGACCCGCCGGATTGCCGCTATTGATGAAATCGTAAAGCGAGTCGAGATCCTCGCCG
>JBKJJL010000254.1:0-12498 GCA_046597875.1 Fimbriimonadaceae bacterium
ATGGGAATTGGAGGAATCTACCAAGTGAAGGCGTTTCTGGAAGGAGCCGAGATGGCGAATGCATACTCGGAGGCGTCTTTGGCGGTGACCCGCTCCGGCGCGGGCACCCTGAGCGAACTGGCTGCCTTTGGGATTCCCTCCATTTTGGTGCCCTACCCTCATGCTCAAGCAAATCATCAACTCCGCAATGCACAGGAGTTCGAATCGATCGGTGCCGCCGTCATAATTGAACAAGATGTCCTTCAACCGGCGAACCTGGAGGAGGCACTGATGAAATGGATAGACGTTGGCGCAGCGAGAGATTCGGCACGCGAGGCCCTAGCCGCATGGGACGTCCCCGACGCGGCGGAGAGAATATTGAGGTTGCTTGGGGGATAGTATGGATTGTATGGGTTGGATGGATTGTATGGATTGCTTAGATCATACATTCCGGATTCTAGCCATCCATCCCATCCATCCAATGCATCCCATCCATCCCCCAAAATGCGTACCCAAATAGAAATCGATAACGAGTTCGCGAATCGCGAGGAACTGGACGGCCACCGGTCGTTCTATCTTGTCGGCATTGGCGGCGCGAGCATGAGCGCTTTGGCCCTTATGCTGAAGTCGCGAGGGCTCTCGGTTTCCGGATCAGATTCGACCGCGTCCACCGTTACCGCCGAACTCATGTCGGAAGGGATTCCGATTCGGATCGGGCACGATGGAGAGGGGATCATGAAGGGCGATGCGGTCATCCTCACCGATGCGATCGACCTTCGAACGAGCCCTGAAGTCGCAAGGGCGAGGGAGCTCGGATGTTCGCTCTTCCGAAGGTCCCAGCTACTGGGATGGCTCCTAAAGGGCAGGAAAATCCTCGCGATCACCGGCACCCACGGGAAGACGACGACGACGGGCTTGGCGTCGTTCGCCATGATCGAGGCGGGATTTGACCCTTTGTGTGTCGAAGGTGCGAACATCCCGCAATGGGGTGGGCCCGTTCGGTATGGGGAAGGTGAGTGGGCGGTGATCGAGGCGTGTGAGGCGTACAATTCGCTGAGCGACTTCGATCCCACGATCGCGGTTTTGACGAATCTCGAACTCGATCACGAAGACTTCTACACGGGTGGATGGGAGCAGCTACGAGAGACGGTGTTGTCCTTCGTGAACCGGGCTGAGATGCTCATTTACTGCGATGAGGACGCCGGAGCGCGCGAGATCGCCGAGGAGGCGACTTGTCCTACGCGGTCCTACTTGTCCCACCCCATTGAGCTAAAAATCCTCGGTAAGACCAACGCCCTCAACGCATCGGGGGCCCTCGCGGCTACCCTCGCGGCGGGGTGCGATGAATCAAAAGCCCGAGAAGGGCTGGCCAAGTTCCTGGGTGCCGAGAGACGGCTGCAACCCATTTTTTCTGGCGAAATCGAGGTCTACGACGATTACGCGCACCATCCGAGCGAAATCATCGCCAGTATCGGAGCGCTTCGGGATCGTTTTCCGGGGCGAAGATTGGTCGTTGTCTTCCAGCCTCACCTGTATTCCCGTACTGCGGCGCATCTCGACGATTTTGCTTCAGCGCTTTCCCTTGCGGACCACGTCGCGATCACCGATATCTATCCCGCCCGAGAGGCTCCCATTCCAGGGGTCAGTTCCGCGAGGATTGCAGATAAGATCACGATCCCATGTGCCTACGTGCCAAGTCGACATCTCCTGCCGATGCGAGTTGCAGAGGTCGCAACGTCCGGTGATGTGATCGTCGGCATGGGAGCGGGAACCATTGGCGAGTTCGCGGGTGCGTTTGTCCAGGAATTCAAGCGCCGGGGGGAAAGTCTCCGGATCGCGGTTGTTTATGGCGGAGACAGCGCGGAAAGGGAAGTGTCGCTTCTTTCGGGGCGATGCGTGTACGACGCGCTGCTCGAAAAAGGCCACGACGCGTATTTGGTCGATGTCAGCGAACTCCTACTTGGAGGGGGAGAGTTGAAGCAGTTTGTTGGCCCGAAGCGGCCCGATCTAGCTTTCCTAACCGTACACGGGACAAACGCAGAGGATGGGGCAGTCCAAGGTCTCTTCGAGTTGCTCCACATTCCCTACACCGGAGCTGGAATTCAAAGCAGCGCCATCGCGATGGATAAGGAACGGACGAAACTCATTCTAGAAACGCACGGATTGCCCGTTCCGAAGGGATATTGCCTTACGTTCGAACAATCTTCGAAAATCGAAAATCGAAAATCGAAAATGGAACTCCCCCTGATTGTGAAGCCGAATGCCCAAGGCTCGACCGTAGGCGTAACCTTTGTGATGAGGGAAGAGGACTTGGCACCAGCGATTGGAAAGGCGCTCCAGTACGACACGTCCGCTCTGGTCGAGGAACTCATCGTCGGCGTCGAAATCAGTGTGCCCGTCCTCGGCGACCGCGCCCTTCCACCTGTTGAAATCGTGCCTCTATCCGGCAGCTACGATTTTGAGTCCAAATACACGCCCGGCGCGACGGAAGAAATCTGCCCGGCCCGGCTTTCCGCGGAGGTAACGCAGCAAGCGCAAGACTACGCCCTTGCCGCCCATCGCGCCCTGGGGTGCGAGGGTGCAACCCGCACCGACCTGATCGTTCGCGATGGGCAATGCATTATCCTTGAAGTGAACACCTTGCCGGGAATGACCGAAACGAGCCTCTTGCCAAACAGCGCAAAAGCAGCGGGTATCTCTTTTGAAGACCTGTGTGAGTGGATCGTCCAAGACGCTCTTTCGCGAGCTCGGGGAGTTGCCCATGGCTCGTAAAAGGCGATTGAACTGGGGGCCAATACTTTGGGTCGCGACCATCGTAAACGTCATTGCAGGCTTGGCCCTCAGCCCGGTGACGTCGGCGTCGAAGGTGCGGGTTGTTGGTGCCTACCCGACGGATATGGCTCGGCTGACAACGGCTATACAAGGCTTCAGGGCCAAGCCCGCCTTACGCGGAGATGGTGACAGAGCCCTTGAGGAGGTCTATCGTCGTCCCGATGTTCGAACTGTCCAATGGTCCCAGAACCTCTTCCGCCGGGGACTGATGACGATTACCTACGATCGCCCGGTTGCCGCTATCCGCTCAATGCCAACAACGATCTTGACGTCTCGAGGACAAATTGCGCAAACAAGGGAAGACATCCAGGATTTGCCTCAAGTAGCCCTGTTCAGCGCCGCCCTGCAGCCCGTTGCGACCGTGGGTTTCCCCTTCGAGCCCCAGAAAATCGCCGATGTTTGCAGTCGCGCGGCGACGCTTAGTATCGATAAGCTATGGATATCCGTCCAAGAGAATGGCGCGGTGTGCTTAAATTCAGGTGACACTGGACGCGTGACATTCGGTTTGCCAGACGATCTAGACGGCAAGTTCGAAAAATTGCAAGAAATTCTTGTGTCGCAACCCGGAATTTTGTCGCAAAACAAAGAAATTGTTCTCTTGGCTTCAAGTAAACCTGCAGTCCGACCGTTAAGTTCTCCTTAAGAAAAAGCAATGTCCAACCCATTTACCGCTCGCCTGACGACCCATACGTGGGAGTGGCCCGTCGCGGGAGTCTCCCTTGTCCTCGGCATCATGATTTCCATGGGCTGGATCAACGAGAAGAACCGCAGTGAGCGGTCCGCGAGTCTCGATCCGGACGTAAAAATCCGTATCGCCGAGGGCCTCGTTGACATCAACGAGTTGCAGAAGCTGTCGCAGGAAGTTTCAAAGCTCCAAGGGGACAAAACGAAACTGGAGAACGCAGTCGCCGACAGCAGCAAGGCGACGAAGGTTCTTAACGACGGTCTCCAACAGGCCAAAATGCTCGCTGGGCTTACCGATGTCGAGGGACCTGGGGTGACCGTTACATTGCGTGATGGCCAGGACTCGGGCACGCTTGCGATGGAGCGGATCATTCACGACGGGGACGTGCTCCGCGTAGTGAATGAACTTTGGGCCGCTGGGGCCGAAGCAGTCGAAGTGAATGGCCATCGGGTGGTCGCCGCGACAAGTTTTCGATGCGTAGGGAACGTGATTCAAGTTGAAGGAGTTCGCATCGCACCTCCGATTGCGATCCGGGCGATCGGGGATGCCAGCACGCTCATGGGTGCGATGGACCTTCCCGATGGTGTCCTCGATGAACTGCGTGGGGTCGATAAATCAATGGTGCAGTTGGATCGCGTATCCAAGCACCGATTCAAGGCCTATAACGGCAACACGAGCAGGACTCACCTCAGCGTACCGAAGGAGTCTAAATGATCCTGATCCCAATCCTGGCATTGGTGATTGGGATTTTGATTCCAATCTTAATTCCCAACATGCCTCAGGTGCCCGCCGTTTGGGCGCGATATCTAGCCGTGATCTGTCTCGCGGGGTTGGATACCGTCCTGGGAGGAATTCGCTCTGGTCTGGAGGGCAAATTTCGCACCGACGTCTTCTATACGGGCTTTTTTGCGAACGTCCTCATCGTCTACTTCTTTGCCTGGTTGGGCGATAGTTTGGGAATAAATCTATATTTAGCGGCAGGTTTGGTGCTTGGAACGCGAATTTTTGTCAATCTTTCACTTATTCGCCGCTGGATGCTGACAAAATGGCAAGACGTTTCGGAACGTCGCAAACGTGAGCGAGAAGCTCAGCAAGCGGCCACACCGGCGCAGATTAACCCATGAGCAACGAGTTGGTAACCGTTCTCGACCTTGGATCAACCAAGGCCGTTTGTTTAGCCGCACGTCAATCGCCGTCAGGCGGGATTGAAGTTGTGGCCATGGCCCAGGCCCCCTGTCGCGGTATAAAGCGCGGCGTCGTGTCGGACCTTGACGAGGCTGCATCGGCGACAACAGAGGTCGTTCGCAAGGTCGAATCGGCCTTGGGTGCTACCGTTGGCCCGATCACGATCAGCGTTGGCGGCACCCATGTAGAGGGCGTCAATGCGCAGGGATTCGTCCCCATTGTGCCTCCAACAAAGCCGATTAGCAACGACGATGTCCTTCGGGTAGTGAATCATAGCCGGCAGCTGATGATGCCACCGGACCGGGAGCAGATTCAGGCGATCCCGCGCGAGTTTCGCGTCAACGGACAACGAGGCGTACCCAAGCCGGTTGGAATGGCGGGCAGCAAGCTTGAGGTCATGACCTACATCATCACCGGCCATTCGCCGCATCTCCAAAACTTGGAGCGGGTTCTCCAGATGGCGGGTCGCACGGTGGGAGGCATGGTCTTGATGCCGCTTGCTTCCGGATTGGGCGTTCTCACCGCCCAAGATTTCGAAATCGGGTGCGTGGTCGTGGATATCGGAGGCGGCACTACGGACGTTGCCGTATTCTCTGGCGGTTCCATCGCCTACCACGCGTGCATACCGATCGGCGGCCAAATGGTAACGAGTGATCTCAGTAAGCTTCTCAAAACGTCGCCAGACGAAGCCGAACGGCTGAAAATCAAATACGGCGCGGCGATGTCGGCGGCCGTTCCCGAGGGCGATGGCATCGACGTACAGCAAATTGGAACCGATGCACCTCGACCGATGCAGCGACGAGTTTTCTGCGAGATCGTTGAAAGCCGCATGCGCGAGATTTCGGTCATGGTTCGGCAACAGGTTGAAAAGAGCGGGCTTTTTGGAGTCCTTCCAGGGGGTGTTGTTATTACGGGCGGAGGGAGCCAAATGCCCGCAACCGACGAGCTTTTTGAAAGCACACTCCAGCACTTGCGTGTTCGTCGAGCCGTTCCGAAGGTGGATGGGCAGATCAAGCATTCTCTCGCCCGTCCTGAAATGGCGACGGTGGTCGGCCTCGCCCGTTATGCGATGGACAATGCCGACGACGATCTCGGACCGGTCGACGGCGACGCCGCTTGGAAGCAACGGGCTAAGTCGCTATGGAACCTGTTCGGCGGCAAGTAGGAGAGCCACTAAGCGGCCTTCAGTCGGTGCTGCCGAATCGGAATTCGGAGCGTAAACGCGGTGCCCTCGCCTGGGGTGCTTTGGAAGTTGATCGTGCCGTCCATCATCTCGACAAGTTCCTTTGAAATTGGCAGTCCTAGTCCGGCTCCGCCGTGGCGCTGAGTGGCTTGCACGAACTTCGAGAAGACTTGATCTTGGATCGCGAGCGGAATACCCGATCCTGTATCGCGAACCGTAATCACCGCGTAGTCAGTTTCCAAAGTATCTTCGAGGCGGGCTTCAATGGTGATCTCACCGGTGTCTGTGAACTTCAGGGCGTTGCCCAAGAGGTTGGTCAGAATTTGGCGCAGGCGTAAGGGGCTCCCGAGCACAATCAGGTCAAGCCCCGGTTGAATAACGGGGCGGAACGATAGGCCTTTTTCCGCACACGAATGACTAAACGGCTTAACGGAAACCCTTAGTTCATCTGCGAAGTTCATGGGCTCAAGCTCGAGAGAAAGCTTTCCGGCCTCAATCTTTGCAAGGTCGAGCAATCCTTCCGTAAGGCGGAGGATGTGCTCAGCGCCGTCTCGAACGATCGTCAGATACTCCCGTTGATCGTCGTCAAGTTCAGTGTCCAGAAGCAGGTCGCTCATGCCAATGACTCCGTTGAGGGGGTTTCGCACTTCGTGACTGATTTCCGCGAGGAAGTCGGACTTAGCCTGGGTCAAGCGCTGTAGCTCTGCGGTACGAACCGCGACCTTCTTTTCAAGATTCTTCCGCGACTCGTCAAGTTCCAAGTGGGCCACAACGAGTTGCTCTTCCGCCATTCGCTTTTCAATTGCGGCCGTGGCAAGGGAAGCGGCGATGTCGCTTAACTCTTGGACAGCGTTGGCGTCAACGTGTGCGTTCTCAATCTTGATCATTACGCGGCCAAGGACTTGCCCATCGGAGCCCAGTACCGGTGAACCCACTTCACGCGTGTAGGAATCAAGTCCGGAGACCGACGTCGCTGCCGTTTGGGAGACTGCCCGGTACGTCCCCCCGCCTGGTTTTTGAACCCATATGGAGCACCAGATGCCGGGTATGAGCGCCTCTGTTTCTCGACATACGGTACTTAAGAGTTTACCGAGCGGAGCAGAACTTGCAACCAAGTGCAGAACTCGGCGTTGCGCCTCAACCAGAGAATGTCGACGCTGATGACGACGGTTGTGCTGCATCCGTACTCGCAGGGCCACCACCGCAATCGCGGATAAGAGACCGAGCGCAAAAGCAATCCCAACACAGGCCTTCATCGCGTTTGAAAGCTCTTCCATACGGGCCAAATAGTGATCTGCAGTCAGGTCAACTCCAACCACGCCCGCCACTTTCCCCGAGCTATCGTGAAAGGGCGCGTAACCGGAGATGAAAGAGCCCCATGCGTCGATCGTCGGCTGGGAGTCCGCGGTTGCCTTACCGCTCTGGAGCGCTTCCAACATGGCCGGCGTTACGTCCTCATACGCCTCCCAAATGTGAGATTTGTCATCCTGGCCGTCGCCATCGGCGTCTCCCTCAGGAGTGGGGTCAAGGACGAATCGGACGGTGTCTCCATCGAGAACAATCGTGTAAGCAAACTGGATGTCGGGATGCGAAACAAGCAAACGCCTTAAGGGCGTAGTGGCTTCGCCGTAGGACTTTGTCGACTCTTGATCGGGCCGTCGGAAATCACCATGTTTGTCCCCGTCGACGAACTGAGCCCCCATGCTTGCCGTCATTATCAGCTCTTTTCGGGTTAGATCTTGGAGCGAGGTGAGACCCGTTCGATAAAGTGCGTTGCCGCTCAGAACCGCCGCCCCGAATACGACAAAGCCCGCGACCAAGCCGTTTACAACGGCCGTAATACGGTCATATCGGGCGCCCGGTGAGGCGCTAAATCGTGGAAGCTTCAAATCCTATTACATATGGTTGGCCCTTGGGGGGATATCCTTACTAGCAAATGTTGGCAAAGACCGTCTCCGAAACCCACGTGACGATGTCCAAAGTGATGGAACCCACTGACGCAAACTTCCTGGGAAAGGTGTTTGGAGGGTCGATTTTGTCCATGCTGGACCTTGTGGCGTATGCCACCGCATCCCGATTCGCTGGCAATGTATGCGTCACGGCATCGTTTGATCGCGTTGACTTTATTGAGCCAATCGAAGTTGGTGAGCTCGTCACCTGTGAAGGATTCGTCTCCTTCGTAGGGAGGACGAGCGTTGAGGTGACCACGGAGGTCTACGCGGAGAACATCTTCGAGGGCCGCCGAAGGCACACGAACACGTCCCGCATAACGATGGTCGCGATCAAGGAAGGGAAGCCCATTGCGGTGCCCCAGCTGGTTTGTGAAACCGCGCAAGACAAAGTTCGCTTTCTGGAGGGAAAGGCCAGACGAGAGCTAAGAACGCTGCAGCGTGCTGAGTACTCCAGGCTCTCCGAGCGGCTAAAAGCCCTTCCCGAATCGGAACTGGACGCCCTGCTCGCATCCGATGGGATCGTCAACAAGTTGGCTTAGAAGCCGTCGTGCTCAGTTTCAATCGGGTTTGACGGGGGAGGAACCTCATCAAGAGGGCTAGGCTGAGGTGACGGTGCAATGGCAGTTCCGACCAAGATGATCCGCTTACCACCGCGATAGACGCTCTGGCCCAAAGGTTCGCGTTTGATCTCTTGACCATTTTGGTAGACCACGCGATACGTGGCGATTCTGTGCCCTCGGCTACCTTTCTCAATCACTTTCGTTCGCCCCGCAGGAAGGCTTGGGTCAGGCTGTTGTTTAACTCCGACATCCCAACTGGAAGAAGGACCGCTCACGAGTTTGATGGTGGTTTCCGAGTCTTTCTTACCCAGGATACGGAAGGTCACTTGGCCCCCGCTGACCGATGAGGAGACTGCGATCGGCTTGTCGGTGTTATTCTCGAACATCAAGTCCGCGGAGCCGTAGTCCACCGTGGCGTCCCTGCCAAGCGGCACGTACGGGACCGGCATGGAGTGGTTGCTCCTGCGGACGATTTTCAGGTTTGCAAATAACGAGGCATTGTAAAGAGTCGTGCTCACCTGGCAAATGCCGCCGCCGATGTCAACGTCGTGCTTGCCATTTTTGTACACGCCCGCCACCATAAATCCACCCTCTACGGTTCGCCTTCCGACTGTTTTGTTAAAGCTGAACTGCTCACCCGGAGCCAATACGAGTCCGTCGATCGCCTTTGCCGCGAGACGGATGTTATTCGTGCGAGAGACTTTACCGGTAGAGAATCGGGTCGTGAACTCGCTCCTGATCTCATTGATATCCAGCAACTCATCGTCGGGAACCTTCTTTTTGTCGACGATGACCGGAATCTGGCCCGTTTCTGAGTTCGTGAAAGCGGCCAGGGCGGCATCGTAGACTTTGGATTTGTCGAGGGTAAATCCTGCCGTTTCGGGCGTGCGGTTGAAATTGCCGCCTTGGTAAGTCACCCGCGCGGGCTTGCGATCGGGCACTCGCTCTTCGACAAAGGCGGCGAGTTTGGAGAGATCAGGGGGAGTGGCCTTGAAGACGAGCGCATAGTCATGAGACTCTCGGGTGCCCATAATCGAACGCTTCATGCCCTCAAAAAACGTGTCTGTATCTACGACTTCCGTAGTCTTCACGTCATCTAGGGAGAGCCCGAGTTGGGTTGCGGATGTCGTGAACGAGTCGTTTGAACCTTCGAGCTGGAGGGTAACGGGAGACTTTCGCTCTTGTTCCCACCACTGGCGCAAGCGGTAACTCGCCTGTCCGCGGGTCATTTCGCCGACGGCAAGGCCGCCGATTTTGACTCCAGCCGGAATTTTGGGCTCATACTGTGCAGCAAGCAGCGTGAGACCCACTGCCCCGAAACCCATAACAATCGCGAGCCCTAGCAAGAACTTTTTCATACCAAGCGTAAACGTGTTTTAGACGCCTGTTTATTAGGACGATGTTCCACGCACATTCGTCCCAATGGCCCCCGCGGTACGGTATCTTCACTTGCGATGAGCGATTTTGGCGATACGTACAGACTGACACGGGGCCGCTTTGACGATGTCTTTTCTGGACTTACCCATGAACAGTTGAACTGGCGGCTCCATCCCGACGCGCTGACCCTAGCCGAAACCGCGGTTCATGTCGCTGGAGTTGAGCTTTCCTTCACGTCTCAGTTGCTCGGAACTCAGCTAGGCACCGAAGAATCGCGGGTGAGGTCAGCAGCGACGGACGGCGTAGTGAACGATCTGCCGTTCCCATACTCGGCGGATGAGCTCACGATGGACAAGGTGCAGTGGGCGTTGCAGATTGGACGGCAAGCGGTCGAGCCTCTGATCGACAACGTAACGGATGACCTGAGAGCAAAGCAAATCCAAAGCGCGTTGGGTCCCGTGATCGACGGCACAGGAGCCTTTGTCCGGCTTGGATTCCATCCCGGATATCATCAGGGGCAGGCTCATCTAATCAAGACCGCTCCTGGGTTTCCGGCCTGAAGGTCGAAGGACCCCTTCCCCGTGCCACAATTAAGCAATGCTCGATAATCTCACCCGGCGGCTTTCTGGGATCTTTTCCGGACTCCGGGCGAAGGGAAGGCTCACCGAAAACGATGTTAGCGACGTCATGCGCGAAGTCCGTGTGGCGCTGCTTGAAGCGGACGTCAACTTCACGATTGCGAAGGAGTTCATCGCCAAAGTCAAAGAGCGGTGCATCGGCGAGGATATCTTTGGAAGCCTCGACGCCGAGCAGACCGTCATCAAGATCGTCCGCGATGAACTCACCCAGCTTTTGGGTTCCGAAGCAACACCGTTCGGCTGGGCCCCCTCCCCACCCACCGTCATCCTGATGTGCGGCCTGCAGGGCTCGGGAAAGACGACCACCACCGCCAAACTCGCGAAGTGGTTGATTCAGCAGGGCAAGAAGCCGATGCTGGCCGCTTGCGACATTCAGCGCCCCGCCGCGGTTCAGCAGCTCGAGGTTTTGGGTGAGCAGGTCGGAGTCCCAGTATTCACGAAGACGGACGGAACCAAACCGCCCCAGATCGCGCGGGAAGCCCTAGACAGGGCAAAGCACCTGATGCTCGATGTGCTCATTGTCGATACCGCCGGTCGCCTCCAGATTGCCGACGAGTTGATGACCGAACTGAAAGCGATCCATGACGGTGTTCGGCCGAACGAAGTCTTCCTCGTCCTGGATTCAACCACCGGCCAGGAAGCGGTCAATGTGGCGGAGGCGTTCCACAAGTTGGTCCCCTTAACGGGAGCGATCTTTACCAAACTGGACGGCGACACCCGGGGTGGCGCGGTCCTGAGCGTGAGAGCCGCAACGGGAGTTCCGGTCCGATTCACGGGAGTTGGCGAAGGCATAGACGCGCTTGAGCTCTTTTATCCGAACCGGATGGCCGAGCGAATCCTCGGCTTTGGCGACATCATGGGCATCATCGAAAGGGCCGAGCAAGCCATCGATGTCGGAGAAGCAAAGGGACTCGAATCGAAGCTGAAATCGGGCAACTTCGACTTCCACGACATGCTCATGCAGTTCCGGACGATGCGCAAAATGGGCCCGATGCAGAACATCCTCAAGATGATCCCCGGCCTCGGCGCGCAGATCCCCGAAGAGGCTCTCGCCGCCATCAACGACAAGAGCGTGAACCGGATTGAAGCGATTATTCTGTCGATGACACCCAAAGAGAGGTCAAATCCGGATATAATCAATGGCTCACGGCGGAAACGTATCGCGAGTGGTTCAGGCACATCGGTCGAAGAGGTGAATAACCTCATCAAACAGGTGTACGAGATGCGCCGGAACATGAAGCAGATGATGAAGCTTCAACAACGCTTCGGCAAACCGGGCCGAAGACGATAGATTTCAGGAGAAAACGAACGAGTGGTTAAGATGAGATTGCGTCGGGTTGGTACGAAAGGCCGCCCGTTTTACCGCGTGGTGGTGGCCCCGAGTACGGGCGGCCGAGATGGCCGTTTTGTCGAGGTCCTCGGCACATACGATCCGCTAAGCAAGCCGACCGCCATTAAGATTAATGAGGCACGTGCCCTGCACTGGCTTATGGAAGGTGCCCAGCCGACCGAGACGACCGCGATTATTTTGAATCGCTCGGGCATCCTCGAAAAGTATTTCGAAGCCCGCCCCAAAGCTCGCGAAAGCTACAAGTTCCTTGACAAGACAACTGGCCTTTCGTCAAAAGCATCAGTTGTCACTGCCTCCGAGCCCGCCGCTCCCGCTCCCAAGCCTGCTCCGGTAGCAGTTGCTGAGCCAGAGCCCGAGCCGGTGGTTGCTGAGGCACCCGTAGCTGAGGAAGCTCCCGCGGTTGAGGAAGCTCCTATCGCTGAGGAAGCCCCTGCCATCGAAGAGGCTCCCGTTGCCGAAGCCCCTGCCGCTGAAGAAGACGCCCCTGAGGCTGCCAAGGAATGAGCTACACCCCATTTGTAGAAGAGCTGATCAAGCTCGTTGTTGACAAGCCCGAATCGGTTGAAATTGATGAGGAAGTATCTGGCTCGACCCGTACGTTCTTTATTCGAGTAGACGCGGACGACGTTGGAAAGGTGATCGGCAAGAATGGCCGCGTTATCTCAGCCATGCGGGCAGTGGTTAGCGCCGTTGCTGCGAAGCAGCGCGAGAAAGCTTACGTCAAGATTGTGACGGAATAAGACTTGTAGGACATTT
>JBKJJL010000301.1:0-8167 GCA_046597875.1 Fimbriimonadaceae bacterium
GTTCGCGAGTTCCTTCAAGTCGCAAAGAAGTAGGGCATGACGTCTTGGCGTTGGTCAACACGCACATTAGTCACTTTACGCTCTACTTCGCCAAAGCGTAATAGTAGTCTTGGCAACCGGTCCCGACTGGACACCCGTCCTTTATCAAGTCGCCAAGGTTCTCACGGCGGAAGAGCTGAGCCGAGTGGCCGTAGCCGAAATCTGCCGACCGCAGAACGGGTCGCTTGCTTGAAGCGTGGCCGTCGCACCAGGCGAGGACTGCCGCTCCATTCGCCCGCCCGTGAATGCCGGGAAAGTCGTTCGAAGGGGGATCTATGTAGGTGTTCCCCTCCAGCGTCGGCGACGTATAGCTCCAGTTGTTGATTCGGGCCGCGCTGGCAAAGGCGAGGGTCTCGGCGCTGCCTTCCAGTTGACTCTCGTTCACGGGGATGGCGACCTCCGCATAGGTGGGGCGCGGGTAGTCGGATGGCGAGAGATACTGATAGTTGTATCCGTAACCCGTCAGACCCAAGATGGTTCGGAGTTTGTTTGGGAACGTGGGATCAGCTTGAATCTGGCTGTTACGCATATAGTCATAGAGGAGCCCTTCGCGTTCGTTGAGAACGAGGCCGTCGTAACTTCCCCACCAATAGTAGGTCTTGCCGGGGGTGGTAATGGCGGCGCGCATGAGGGTGCCGTCAAAGTCGGAGTTGTACATCTGCCAGGCGATTCCGATTTGACGCACCTGGCTGAGCGATTGGGTCTTCCTGGCGGCCTCCTTGGCGCGGGCAAGAACGGGAAAGAGGATAGCCGCGAGGATCGCGATGATGGCGATGACCACCAAGAGTTCGATAAGGGTAAATGCTCGTTTCATGGTTCTCCTTGGCGATTCACAATCCCGGGAGAACGGGGAGGCAACGGGCAGTGAGCGCCCATCGACAACCTGTAGCTCGCAGGCGGCGAAATCAACCTTGCTACCGGTTGGGCATTCGGGCTTCGAGACGCGGTCTCGTTACCGTTGCGGCACAGCGCCGGAGTTTCACCGGACTTCCCCCAACAAGGTGGCAAAGTCATCGTACCCGACAGGTTCTTGCGAAGTCCGGCGTTCACCCATCGCAGCAGGCTGAAAGCACTGCGCGCATATTCCAGCTCGTGGCACAGGGTAACAACAGTTGGTCGTTTTTAGAGAAACTTCCCGAGAAACTACGCCTCAACATGCCATAGATCGTCGAATAAGTCCGGCTGCAGGGCCTCAAAACCCTTCTCTGGCACTTTCAAATACGACCAATCAACACCCGTCAACGCCGTTGCGTTCTCCGCCCAGATCGTCGCTGCATTGTCCTTGTGCTTCACATCAAGGTCTTCTCGCCCCTTGGTTTCCACGAGGACGTGTCGCCCATCGTCAAGTCGGGCCACGAAGTCCGGCTCGTAGAATCGTAGGTTCATTGCCGAGTCGGTGTAGTTGATCGCGAAGCCGAATGCTTTTGGCAGCTTGGCGAACGCCTCTACCTGATCGCATGCGGCTAGGAACTCCGCGAACCGGTATTCGAACTTGTTGTCCGGCGCCACCAGGTTGAAAATCGTCTTGTCCGAAGTGAAGGGATTCTTCGCGAACGGGTAGGCCGGGCAAGAAGATAAGGGCCGCCCTGCAGACTGCAAGAGCGGCTGCAGTTCCTCTATTATCAGTCCATGCAGGGCCTTGGCAAAGCACGAGAGTGTCACATGCTGGCAAACGTTGGAGGCGACTGCGCGAAGCATGTCCTTGCTTGAAATGTTGACCTTCTGACCAAAAGCCTTTTCTCTCAGGAACTCCTGCACTTTGGGAACGAGCGAGGCGAACTGGGAGGGCAGTTTCACGTTCTGCGCGATCCGCTTCGCGTAGTAGGAAATCACCTCTTCCACGGTCTGCGGCTCCGGAATCGAATACTCCTTGCTAAACAGCTTCTCTTGAGTGATGATGTCGAACCCGTCGTAGATGAACTTCGCAAGTTCCTTCTCGGTGAACTTTATGGGCAAAGGCCGCTCGGGAGCAGGCACGTCTAAATCCGCAATCTCCTCGGCCAGCGTCTTCTTCCGTGCCAGAACCGGCGTCAGGTCCGGCATGATAATGTCCCGCGCTGCCTTCGCCGGGTCAGGCTCGATCGTGACGATGTCTAGCTTGTCTTTGCCAACCTCAAAGGTGTCCAGCGGCATGTTCTCATCTTTCTCAAGTTGCGACACGAATTCCATGAAACCCTTATTGCCGATGACGTCAACTCGCTCTTGATACGTCGCTGCCAAACCTCGGAACATCAACCGAAGGCCTCGGCCAATCGTCTGCTCCGGCAAAATATTCGCCTTCGACGAATACGGGCGGAGCCCAACGACGACCGTGACGTTCGAGACGTCCCAGCCTTCTCGGAGCATCAAGACGCTGACAATGGCGTTAACCGGGTTTGAGCCTTCGTCCACCTTTCTGGCAAGCTCCCTCGCCACGGCCAGATCCTTGGTTGAAACTTCCCCAGAATTATCGGTGTGGATGATGAGCAATTTCTCACCTCCGAATTCGCTTGGGTATTTGTGGCGGAGATAGTCACCAACCTCGTCGGCTTCGGCGGTCGAGTTCATCATGAGGAAGAGTACGGGCTTCGCTTTGAGTTTGGATAGCGCCTCGCTGTACTCGCGCCATCGCTCCACTCCCGCCGTCAAATACGCCTGATACCGCGTACTGGCAACGTCGCTCTTCGCCTCTTCCAGCCGAGCGGCGATGCCCTTCACCGGCCGCTTCACAATCCCGTCAATGATCGCCTGCTTCAGCGGGTAGTCGAAGATGGTCCAGCTAAACAGCGCACCCTTGCTGTGCCGGGGCGTCGCAGTCACGTCCAGCTGCGTCGCCAAAGGAACCGCGGAAGCCAATTCCCGGATCACCTCGTTCCACTTCAGCTTCTCGTCGTGGGTGTGATGCGCTTCGTCGTTGATCACCATCAGCGCATCGCCCCGTGCGACGATGCGGTCTGCGAACTTCTCCACCTCCGCCTTGTCCGCTTTCGGCTTCGGGCCAAGAAGGGCCGTCATCACGTCGGGCTCGCTTTTGTCCTCTTTGTCTTTAATATGAAACTGCTGGACGTTGCACAGGTAGAGCGCCCCATCTGCGTGGGCTCGCTCCGTATCGCCGCGCATGTAGAACTCCATATCCCAGAAGATGCGGAGCTCGGGTGGGATGATCGGATCCACGTTAAAGATCCGGCCTCCGGCGAAGTCCGTTTTCAGTCGTTCGAAGACGATGACGTTCGGCGCGATAAGCAAAAACGTCTTCGCGTACTCGGGTTTGTTCTCGCAGATCGCGTTAAAGTAGTGCCAAGCGATCGCCAGAGACATGACCTTGGTCTTTCCGCTACCGGTCGCCATCTTGATGCAGTACCGCGCGAAGTCATCGTGCTGCAAGAGCTTGAGGTTTGGATCGCTCGGCGCGTAGGTTTCAAGTAGCTCTTTGAAGCGACGGACCCCCGCGACCTCGAAGATATAGATTAGCGTCTCGATCGCTTCCCGCTGGCTGTCGTGGTAGGCGAACGATTGACCGTTCGCCAGACGGTGGTCGTTGCGAAACCAGTAATTCAGTAGCGCAAGCGTCGTGGGCGTAGCGCCCTTATAGTCCCTCGCGCGCCACTCCGCGACCGCCTTGCGGATCGCGGGCACGCAGGGCGCAGTTGATAGCTTCACTTCCAGCAGGCTGTCCTGCATCGCGTTCTTCTTAGGGCGAAGTTTCGTCATGCCCCCTCCTCTGCTGCAGCTTCCGGAAAGTGTCGGGAAAGAGGCTTGTCAACGCTAGCTCTGCCGCGTTCGCCAAAAGCGGAACGTGCTCTGTCGCCACCAGCCAAACGATCTCCAGATCCACCGCGAAGTAACCGTGGACCAGACGATTTCGGAAAGCGCGCACTTGGGCAACGGCCACCGACGGCATCCCGGCCAGCGTCGGCGGCTGCAGCTTCCCGCACGCCTCTCCCATCACGATAAGCAAGTACTGAACCGCCGAGCTCAGCATCTCGTCGTCCTTAAAGGCTTCCTCCCCTATGCCGCCGATCATGCTCGTCAGCTTCTCAGCGGACTCAATGATGTCCACGAGATAAAGGTCATCAAGCCGCATAGACAAGGCGAGCCTCCTCAAGCACTCGGTCGCGAATAACCCACTTGAGCAGCCGAGGCTCTACGAGGTCAATCTTGCGATGAAGCAGAGCTTCAAGATCCTCTTCAATCTGCCAGAACTCGTTAAATCCTGGTCTAAATTCGTCGGAGTAGGTCACAAGAATGTCCACGTCGCTGTCGGGGCCGAAGTCTTCGCGAAGCACCGAGCCGAAGGCCTCCAGCTTGACGATGCGCCATTTCTCGCACAGGGCTTTGAGGGCCTGCGCATCAACGTCTAGGTTGCCCAGCTTCATCCGCTCATTGTGCATCGCTTTGCGTCCCGATCTCACGGCAAGGCTGCTCGGGCTTCATTTCACCACGACCTTTACCGTCTTCGTGGTGTCGTTTCCCAGAATATCAATCACCTTCACCATCACCGTGTACGTTCCTGGGGCTTCGTAGGGGTGCTCGGTCTTTAGGTTCAGCTTCGGCTCCTTCCGGGTGCGGTAGCTTTGCCATTGGTTGTGGAAGGTATCGCCCTTATAGTCGTAATCCACCGCCCAGTAGTCAATCCACTGCGACCAGTGCTTCACCGCCGCTTGCACGTCGGCGGGGACGTCGTCCAGGCTCATGATGAAGTCCGCGAGTTCGACTTCTAGCTTGTGCTTCGTCACCTTCGTGTTCACGGTCAGCGCGGCGAGCTCGTAGAAGTGGATATCGCCTTGCTCGACCGCTTTCTTCTCTAGCACCTCGCGGGGGATGACCACGAAGCGCATATCAATGCCCGCCTCGCGGGCGGTGTTCTTGGCGGTTTCGTTGAGATCGAAGGCGAAGTCCCAGCCCAGCACGTCCACCCCGGTTCCGGTGGGCGCGTCCTCACCGGTCCCGATGGACTGGCGGAACTCCTTGGCGATTTGCTGAACGTCACCAATGCTGATCGGGCTGTCCACGCTTCCGACGTGGACCATCCGGCCGGACTTCACGCCGTGGAGCCAGGCTTTGCCGGTCAGTTCGCGTGCTTTGTACAAGTCGAGGATGAACTTGCGATAGGCGCGAAGCTTGGCTTCGGCGTCTTCGCCGAATTCTTGGGCCTGCCACTGTTGGCGCTCGTACTTGCCGAGATTCTGGACGACGAAGGGTTTGACGTTTTCAATGCCTAGGAGCCGTTTACGTGCGGTATGGATGGCGAAACGTCCCAGGTCGCACGTGATCCAACGCCGCCCAAGTTTTTCGGCAACCGCGGCGGTGGTGCCGGAGCCGCAGAAGCAGTCGAGGACTAAGTCGCCTTCGTGGGTGGTTGCTGTAATGATTCGCTCCAGAAGCGCCTCGGGCTTTTCGGTTGCGTAAGAACTGCCGCCTTTCATTCGACCCGCATCGGTCCAGATATCCTGTAGCAACAACCCCTCGTTTTCGTCGAAATAGCTCTTCAGGCACCTCAGAACGCCTTTGTCAGGGTTTCTCAAATAAAGTTCGCCCCTCTGGTAGGCGGCCTCCATTTGTTCGACTGTCGCAAACCGCCACTCTCTTTTCGGGCCAGGAACGCATCCACGCCATGGAAATCGTCGTTTCGTCCCCTTCCAAGTTGCGTCATCGAGTTTAAAGCGTCGCCCCTCAAGTTCAGTTTCGTCGTCAAATGGCACAACCTCACCGTTGGGTAGTTGAACCAGCGAGTATTCCTTCAAACCCCCGGCGTTTAGCGACGTCCGAGCTTGTTGCGGATAGTAGTTTGGCCTATCTGAGTTTCCGAACCACAGGATGCAGTCGTGAATAAAGCCGAACCGTTTTAACGCGTCATTATGAGAGTCGGTCCTCTGCCAGATGACCTCATTTTGAAAGCGCCGTGCTCCGAAAACCTCGTCAAGCACGACCTTCGCGTAGTGGCTGTAATTCGGATCGAGGTGAAGGAAAAGCCCACCATTCGGACTTAGCAACTCCTTCAGAGATACGAACGTCTCGTAAAGCCATTGCAGATAGGAATCGATACCTGTGCCCCAGGTGTCCCGATAAGCCTTCTGCTCAATGGCATTCGGAGAATACTGGTATTCGCTTCCGCTCTCCGGCACGTCGCGGGTATACGAAAAATCTCCTCCCGTGTTAAACGGCGGATCAATGTAGATCAGGTCCACCTTCCCCGCGAACTCGGCGAGCAAGGAGGGGAGCACGTACTTCTTATCCCCCCAGATGAGCTGGTTGCGCCATTCGCTCTCACCGCCCGAGGCGAACAAGTCCAGCCCCTTCTGCCGCTCCTGAGCCGACTCGTTTACGGTTTCGACGGTCTGAAACGGCAAAGCCACCCGCAACGGCCCCTGCTTAACCAGCTTCCCATCCGCCCCCGGCTTGTACTTCCCGTCCCAGATGAGCTCAGTCACGCCGAGACGTTACCACCCCGCAGGGCAAGCGCGCAAAGCTGTCGGAAGGCATCGCCTGTCAAGTCAACAATCTGCAATCTCGCTACCGTCAGCAGTCTCCGTCACCGTTTGCTAAAATCACGCTTCAAATCGCGGGCCGCTACCGTCTCCTCCATATGAACTCAGAAGCTGCTGTCCTTGACATGACGCGAAAGCTGCAACAGATGGTTGGGCTCGCTACAGAAACCGCAGATGATTCCGGGGATCTGGCACAGATCTCATTTTCCCTCATTAAGCTCGGGACTGTAGACCTGCTTGCTGATGTGTGGATTGCTCGGGAATTGGCTCGACTTCAGGGCCGCTCCGCAGCTCTGAGAGGTGAGACGCGAGAGTCTTGTCCCGAAATTGGGTCTGACTTGTACTCCCAAGTCCTTGGTAATGCTTGGCGAGTAGGATTTGAGGACTACAGACGTGAGCGTCAAGATCGTTTAGGATGTCTCGCCAGCGTCGAAGGACATAGCTGCCACGCCTCAGCGGATGTTCTTGCCGACTTGGTTGCACTGGATAACGAGCACCCGGGAACATCGAGTGCAGCGAGGATTGCTGCGGAACGGGCGGTTGACCGGTGTGCTTCGTCAGATTGCGTAGGCATCCTAGAGGAACAAGTAGACGACTCGAAAGTGCTCCAATTGGCTTATGAGAAGAAGGCTAACCTCGTGGTGGTCGGGGCCTCAGTTCAGCCTAAGCAACATCGTTTAGCTTTATGAGTTTTTTTCCCGCGATACGCGCCGCATCGAGTTTCGGCCAGACGCCAAGGAAAGACTGAGGCGTTCATGCACCAGTTCAAGACGAACATCGCCGGCGGTTGGAATCGGTCCTGAGCGTTTACAAGGTTCGCCAGTTCGCAGTCTTAACCCGGTATCCTCAATGAGCTAACCGAGACGACGGCCGGGCATCGGGTGCCATTGTTTCTGAAGTGTCGCTGAGCTCAGTACAAGCAATCGTGGCGGGCCGTACGCTTGACTTTGGGCATGGTCAGGCGCTCTTGGAGACCTTTACGTATTCGCCTCGCGTGCTTGCCTGTGGAGCTGGTCTGCCCAGCTCGCGCGTCGTTTCAAGATACGCGGCCATCGCCGCTTCAATGTCGGACTTGCAGTCCTCCAACGTATCGCCCGTGCCGATGCATCCCGGCAGATCGGGCACGTAGGCAGACCAGTTGGGGCCTGCGTTTTCATAGACGACGAGATATTCGTTCATTTCCAACCTGCAACTTTCTTTATTGATTCTAACGTACCCTTGGCCATTTCGTGGTGCGGATGGTTCGGAACCACAACGAGCCCAGGCTTGCTTGGATGGACGTAAACCTTGTGCTTTGTTCGTGCGGTCAAGGACCCACCCGTCCTTGGTGAGAAGCTGTTCGAGTTCACTGACTTTCACGTCGCCTCTCCAATCTTACTTCACCACGACCTTGACCGACCTTCCCCGCGAACTAGGCGAGCAAGGATGGAAGAACGTAATTTTTCACTCTAAGCGACGTGTGGAGGGGTTCTTGAACTCCAACCCGAGCCCCAAATCGCCGCGTGATCCTCCCTATTGCAATCCATCCAACTCATCCCACCCAAGCAACCCATCCCAGAATCAAGGTTGACAAACCTGCCCCGACTCTACTTAAGGGCATGAACGCGCGTTTCAAAAACTGCCTGCCCGCTAACCGCCCCGACCACTTATGCGACCACGAC
>JBKJJL010000081.1:0-5036 GCA_046597875.1 Fimbriimonadaceae bacterium
TTTGCGGACAATGCGCCGAATCATGCCGCAAGTGCGCCGACACCTGCCGAAAGGCTGAGGAGACCAAGTTATGAGCGAGACAACTACCTATACCGATCACACCGTTGCGGTGTACGCAACTCACGACCAGGCTGAGACAGCCGTTCGCAGTCTAAGCGACGAAGGCTTCGATATGAAGAAGCTGAGCATCGTCGGCCAGGATTATCACACCGAAGAAAAGCCCATCGGATTCTTCAACACGGAGGATCGCATGTGGTCCTGGGGCAAATACGGAGCCTTCTGGGGCACGATCTGGGGCCTCCTCTTTGGGTCGGCCTTTATGTTCCTGCCGGGCATCGGCCATGTGATGTTTGCGGGCTACATCATCGGCGCACTGCAGGGAGCCTTCATCGGCGGCAGTTTCGGCGTAATCGGCGGCGCGTTGTCGAGTTTCGGCGTTCCCGACAACACAGTCGTGGAATACGAAAGTGAACTGAAAGCTGGCAGCTTCCTGCTGATCGCCCACGGCGACGAATCCGAAACGAAGCGGGCCAAGGATCTGCTGTCCTCGACACCCACTACTCGGTTGGACAGCTACACCACGGGGAAAGTCCCCGCTGGCCATCACTAGTTCCGGTCACCATGGGCAAAGTTCGAGTTGGAATAAACGGATACGGGGTCATCGGTAAGCGTGTTGCGGCGGCGGTGACCCAGCAAGATGACATGGAACTTGTCGGTATTTGCGATATCGTCTCCGACTACCGGATCCGGATGCCATGGGCGCTCGGTGTTCCTGTCTATACGGCGACCAAGGAGACGGCGCTCAAAATGCGAGATGCCGGGATTACATCCAAGGGTCTGCTTCAGGATTTGTTGGAGCGTTGCGACGTAGTTGTGGACTGCACACCTAAGAGCGTCGCCGCAATGAACCTGCCGCTCTACCGTAAGCACAAGGTTAAGTTCATCTTGCAGGGTGGCGAAAAGCACGAGACGACGGGGCACAGCTTTGTTGCCCAGGCAAACTACGAATCTGCCCTTGACCGCGAATCGACACGGGTCGTGTCTTGTAACACGACGGCGACAATACGCTTGCTAGCCGCCCTGCAGGAGGCGGGACTCGTTAAGCGCGCTCGCGGCACGCTCATGCGACGGGCGACAGATCCTTGGGAGAGCCACGTGAGCGGGATCATGAACACCGTTGTTCCCGAACCCGACATTCCATCTCACCAAGGCCCCGACGCGAAGACGATCCTTAAGGATCTCGATGTAGTGACAGTTGCATGTAAGGTGCCTGAGACGATTGGACATGTGCACTACTGGTGGGTCGAACTGGCTAAGCCGGTCGATCGCGATGCTGTACTAGCTTTGCTGCGTGCGACACCGCGCGTGGTTCTGGCCGATGTAGCGTTTGCGCTCGATACGCCGAACGCGATCAAGGAGTTCATGCTCGATCTTGGCAGACCGCGCGGAGACCTCTGGGAAGTTTGCGTTTGGGAAAACCTTCTCCAAGTGCAAGGCAGCGAACTACTTTGGTCGCATTTTGTCGACAACCAAGCCATTGTCGTGCCGGAGAACATCGACGCCATACGCGCTTTGACTGGTATCGAACGCGACGGGCGAGCATCGATCAAGAGGACCGATCAGTCCATGAGCAGTAGCTGGAGCGAACCCAAACGCCCATTTGCCCGAACCGCATCAGAAGGAGAATGCCAGGGCCATGCGCTTCAGCGGAGTAAGCCGGATTGATCGGCCAGACCCTTCAGATTCTGTGGGCGTTTGGTCGTCGCAACCTCATTGCGACCCTCTACCTTGACATCTATCGGTCGAGACTCAGCAGCCGATCGTGCACCTGCGAGGAAGATACAAACTTGACGAAGAGGGCGAAACGCTTGCGCGCTTCCCTCGAGGATCTCGGGCCCGTTTTCATCAAACTCGGCCAGATGCTTGCGCGCCGCGGAGATGTCTTTCCCCCGGCCTACATCAAGGAGCTTGAGTCGTTGCAGGATCATGCGCGGTCGGTTGGGGGACCTGAAATACGAAAGGCTCTGGAGATGGTGTGCATTTGTGAGCACGGATCTGCTGTCAAAGCTACCGACCACGACGCAGCTCCCCTGTGCCTTCACTGCCATAAGCTCAATGATGTCTTTGATGCGTTCGAACAAAAGCCTCTGGCTGTCGCTTCTCTCGCTCAAGTTCATCGTGCCACGTTCCGAGGGGATGAGGTGGTTGTCAAGATACTGAAGCCGGGCGTACTGGACATTCTCAACCGAGACCTCGCGATTCTTTTCCGGATGCGAAAGAGCTTGCTCAAGTGGATCGGCATGTCGAGCACGCTGAACCCGGATGAGTTCCACGCCGAGCTGCAACGTTCGTTGCGGGCCGAGGTGGACCTTCAAGCCGAAGGCTTGCACATGGATGCGTTTCGCGAACATGCCGAACATGGAATTGCGGCACCGAAGGTCTACTGGGGGTTTGGTAGGGACGACATTCTAGTAATGGAACTTGTAGAAGGGACACCGCTCGACAAGGCAACCGGCCAGCCCGTAAAGAAGCGAAAGGAGCTTGCGAGTCGCTTGGCCGTCAGCTTTTTGCAACAGGTCTTCATCCAGAATCTCTTCCATGGCGACCCCCATCCCGGCAACCTCTTCTTGCGGGGTGAAGAGATTGTGTATATTGACTTTGGCTCCGTGTCGCGGCTTGATCCTGTAACCCATAAGGTATTGCGTACGCTCTTGGTCGCCATTTCCAGCGGTGAAGTGGAGAAGGCGACCGAGTCTCTTTTGGAGTTGAGCGGCCACGCGCCCGAGGAAATGACCCAGTTCCCCGGGCTGCTTCTTGACGTTGGCCTGATCGTGCAGGGGTTCAAGACCGGCTCTGGCATGAGATGGAGCGACCGTATCATCGAAGTTGCGCGGAGGCATAGCCTTGCCCTTCCAAGAAACGTCATCGGCCTCGCCAAATCGCTCGTTCTCATCGAGGATATGGCCCTCAAGCTCGATCCTGAGTTTCAACTCAAGAAGCCCCTTGAGATTTTCAAGGCGAAGGCGATCCCAAATGACGTGAAGCTACGCATTCACGAGATGGAGGCCGCCTTATCGGAATACACGGAGTTGTTCGAACAAGCACCAGCCATGCTCCACGACGTCCGGCAACTTTTAGCAGCAGGAAGGACAAATGACAAGGCCTGAAATACCCACAATAAAGCTCCGTCAGTTCATGAGGTCGGGTTCCGTCACCGTGGACCCGGACGAGACTGTCCAACACGCGTCCACACGTATGGCCGTCGCCGCCATCCCCGCCGCTCTCGTAATTGAAAACGGCCGCTTAGTTGGAATCCTGACGGATCGCGACATCTCTAAGAAAGTGGTTGCAAAGCGCCTGGACCCCGCTCTGACGCTTGTCTCCGACATTATGACTCGCGATCCAGTGCGCGTCAGCGACGATCGAGACGTTCAGAGCGCTATTCTCGTGATGCGTGCACGGGGCGTTCAAGAGCTTGCCGTACAGGATTTAGCAGGAAAGTTTGTTGGAGTCGTGTGCGGCTGCGACCTTTGCAATAGTCAGTGGGAGGATATGTGATGTCCAAGCCTTGCCACGGCTCAAAGCCGAAGCGAAAGCGGGCGCGTCTCGACGATTGGTTGTTTTGGACGTGCCTGATCATCGTTGGCGGGCTCTTCGGCTACGTCATTTGGAGGATGCTGTGAATGCGATGCGAAAGGCAACATACGGAGAATGGCTAGGGTCGCTGATAGGAGCATGTCTCGTTGCCGTTGCGATCGGCATCTACCTGCCCAAAACCTTCCTCTACGTCGCCCCGTGGGCGCTTATCGTGGGCGGGCTACTTCACACGTGGGGCATGATCCGCATCCATCAACGCAATAAGGGAGCCGAATAAACATGGACACAACTAAGCACGATCATCATGCTCACGACGGTCACGACGCGGGAGCATCCACCCATGCTGCCGTTCCGCCAACTCAGGCTGATACATCCGCTGCGACGCCCCCGGCTCCTCCAAAGACACCCCCGGACACAGCGAATGACGCCGCATCCCCTCTCGCGCGAATATCTGCAGAAGTATCAGTGGAACCCGTTGCAGCGTCCTCGGTCGATGCAAGCATGCCCTCCCCTACTCTCAGGCCGCCTGCAACAACTCCGGCACCTGAATTGACACCCATCGCCACGATAACTATCTTCGCTACGGTGACGCCCATTGTAACTCCGACGCCTTCCACGGCCGCGATCCCCGCCCCTCCACCGACGTCGGTAACGGATGCTAAACTTCCCGAAACGGCGAACTCCACCGTCGAAGCTAATCCCCACGATACGCCCTCCCCCGCAACCGAAACCAAGCCCGACGATTCGCCCGCTAGCGACGCCAAGCCGGACGATGCTGCAAAGCCAGCAGACGAGTCCGAACCGGCCGATGCGGAGAAACCGGCCGACGAAACCAGGCTGGCGAACCCGCCCGATGGTGATGACAAGGGTTCCCCAGCCGCGCAACCAACTTCTCACGCCGGCCACGGAGGATCGCCCACCGCAGTTGCAGCCAAGTCGGGCCATGAGCATCACGGCGGGATGTCTGATCCGACCATGGCCGCATCGATGGAGATGGACATCCGCAATCGGTTCTGGATCGCGCTCGCTCTGACTATTCCTATCGCTTGGCTGTCTGGTGAGATTCCAGGGTTGCCCATCCCGATATCCGGTCACCTGCAGCACCTCGTTCTCTTTATAATGACGACACCGGTCGTATTTTATTGCGGGTGGATATTCATCGTGGGCAGCTACTATGCGCTTCGCGATCGCAAGCTAGATATGTCTGTGCTAATTGCGTTGGGGGTGCTCGCCGCCTATTTGGCGAGCGTCTATCTCAGCCTCTCCCCCGACGCAATGGTGTTTTACGGGGCTTCAGGTCTCCTCGTCACGTTCGTGTTGTTCGGCCACTGGATGGAGATGAAGTCGCGTCGAGGCACTTCCGATGCCTTACGCGCATTGTTCAATCTCGTGCCACCACTGGCTCTGGTCGTTCGCGACGGGAAGGAACAGGAAGTTGC
>JBKJJL010000118.1:0-12674 GCA_046597875.1 Fimbriimonadaceae bacterium
GAAGCTCTCCGGCGGAGTCTGGCAGGCCGCGAACGGCGCTAAGTTTGACCTAAACTCAAACGTCATGCGACCAGCGGGATGGACCTCTGGCGACGCCGCTGGTTTGCCAATGTTTCCCGCGCTCGTTCGATACGATGAAGTCCAGCGAGGCGAGATCGAACACGCGATTCGGCTTATCGTGAAGCACACCCGGCGGACTTACATTTACCCAGCGCGCCACCATGCGTCCAACCCGACGACCACCGATGTAAATGTTCCCGCGATGGGCGAAAGATTGCGATTGAAGGCGAGTTTCGCGATTCCTAGCGCTTGGAGTGCCGAATCAAAGTGCGTGGCTCGTGCACTGAAAAAGTACGGAGCGCTGATCGCCGACAATGGTAACTTCTTCCAGATATCGATCACCCCTGACGATCGCTGGCCGAGCGAATGCTTCGAAGATTTGCGTGGCATTGACGTCAACGATTTTGAGGTGATCCAAACCACCGGCGAATCCGAGGGGCCTCGCTCGCCCAACCCTCCTTCCGCAAACGCAGGCGCGGACAAAACGGGCTCGGTCGGCGCGCAGATCACCTTGAATGGGTCAACGACCTACGGAACAGCCCTTTGGTATCGCTATGCTGGACCCACAGGAGTGACCTTCGCGAACGCTTCGTCGGCCGTCACAACTGCCACATTTTCGGCTACAGGAACCTACACGCTGATGCTGAAATCCAGCGACGCCGTCCACACGCCCGCGTTTGATGCGGTGGTCGTAATCATTTCAGCCGGCCCGGTCGTGACTGCAGTGAACTTCTCGCCAAACCCGGTCTACGGAGGCTACGCGACCACAGGAACGGTCCAGTTATCGGGCCCAGCCCCGACCGGCGGAGTTTCGGTAGCGCTTTCCGATAACCTTTCCATTTTCGCAACTCCGGTATCGCTAACGATTCCGGCGGGCCAATCGTCCGGTCAGTTTCCGGCGTCAGCTTCGGTGGTCTCCGCAAGTTACGTTGGCAACGTGATTGCCCGGATCGGCAGCACACAAAAAGTCGGCACGATCACGATTCAGCCTGGCCCACTCGTTACGGGCCTGATTCTCAATCCCACCAGCGTCGTGGGGGGCGCCGGATCCATGGGAACCATCACCCTGAGCAAGGCGGCTCCGGTTGGCGGAACACCGGTTACTTTGGCCGACAACCATGCCGGAGTGACTTTGCCAACCGCGATTTCGGTTCCTGCGGGAGCGACCCAAGCCACATTTCCGATCACGACCCAACCCGTCGCTTCGCCCGTCACCGTGAACGTCTCGGCTTCCGTGCCCGGTTCGGCAAGGGGAGCGAATCTGGGAGTTCTTGCCCCCTTGCTGACGTCCCTCTCAGTTGCACCAAGCATCGTCAAGGGAGGTGTAAGCTCCACCGGCACGGTTCGACTCACGGGCGTGGCCGCGCAGCCGATCGTTATTCAGCTGAGCGTCAATGGCTCCATTGCGTCCGTTCCGGCTAGTGTGTCGGTGAACGCAGGTTCGAATCAAGCGAACTTTGTCGTCTCGACGATTCCAGTCACAACGTCGGGAACGTTAACGGTCATCGCTCGCTACGGAACCGCACAGAAGACAGCCAGCTTGACCATTACGCCCTAACCGCAACTACCTGGCGATACCCGCGGGCCGAACCCCAATCCTCGGAAAGACAAATGCTCGGCCCTGCAACTTCACCCAGGCTAGTTTTTGAGTTGGGGTCAACATGGCTAATAGCGACTTGTTCATAGCCTCGCGTTTAGCCAGGTTTTCGGCGCGTCTTTTTTCGTAGTTCTGTTCCGTGATCTGCCCTGGAGATGGCTTGGCTTTCAGCAAGATTGCCGCGGCTGATTTCTTTTGGCTTCCGCTAAACTTCAGTTTCGCAGCGATGTCGGGACGAGTCAGGGAGAGCGGCCCCGTTGCTTGCAGCTTGAGCTGCTCGTATCGTTGCTTCTGCACGACATTGAGAATCGGCACGATGTTCGCTTCGATACTCGACTGACTGATTGCCTTGTCAAGCATCGCCTTCTGGGCAGAGGTCAGCTTCAACTCGCGCTGAACGTCGCCAAGAAAGAGCAGGCCTACTCCTGCGCGTCCGCCACCGGGTCGACCCGTGCTTTGTAAGGCAAAGCTGGTCGTCAGGACCGAAAGGGCGACAAGGGCCACGCATAGGCGATAGTTCATGCGTCGTTTCTACCCGTTACCGTTACCGCGTAGTTCTGTCTGTGAACGTAACTTACGTGAAATTCATGTTCGCGACTCTGAACGAGGCCGGTAAACTTGCGCCGTGCCTCCCAAGAACGAGAAGCCTTTGGAACTGCCAAACCACATCGCCATCATCATGGACGGGAACGGCCGGTGGGCAAAATCTCGCGGGTTCCCCCGCCTCCTTGGGCATCGCGAAGGGTACAAAACCCTGAGAAAGATTCTCCTTGCAGCGAGCGAGATGGGGATTCGATACCTTACGGTCTATGCATTTAGCGCGGAAAACTGGCGTAGGCCGAAGGACGAGGTTGACGGCCTGATGAAGCTCATCGAACGAGCCGCCCGAGACGAACTGCGGATTATGCACAAGAACAACGTGCGTGTGTGCGTTTCGGGACGGATTTTCGATCTTCCCTTGGGCCTTCAGAGTGCCCTGATAGACGGGAAGCGCACAACGCAGGACAATACCGGGATTACCTTCACGCTGGCCGTAAACTACGGCGGACGCGCGGAAATCGTGGACGCGGTGAAACTCATTATGGAAGAGGAAATCCTCTCCGTCGACGTCACCGAAGAGACCATTTCCGCGCGGTTGTACAATCCGGGCCACCCGGAGCCCGATCTGATGATTCGAACCGCGGGAGAGATGCGCTGGAGCAATTTTCTCATCTGGCAAGCCGCCTACTGCGAGCTTTTCGTGACCGAAAAAACCTGGCCCGAGTTCGATGAAGCTGAGCTCAAGAAGGCCTGTGATTCGTTCAGCGGAAGGACTCGCAAGTTTGGAGCTTTGTAAGCCGCCATAATGCAGGTCATGCGTGACGTATGCATCATCGGCGGCGGCCCCGCAGGTTCAACCGCCGCGACTTTCTTGAAGCAGAACGCCCCCGAGCTAGACGTTCTGGTTCTCGAACGCGAAAAGTTCCCGAGAGACCATATCGGCGAGAGCCTTCTGCCTCCGATCGGGCACATTCTTCACGAGATGAAGTGCTGGGACAAGGTGGAAGCGGCGGAATTTCCGATCAAGATCGGGGCCACATTTAAGTGGGGCCAATCGGAAAAGCTCTGGGATTTTAGCTTCCTCGGTGCAGAAGCCTTCCAAAATCGGGATCGCCCGGATCGATTCAAGGGTCAGCGCCAGTTCACTGCGTTCCAAGTCGATCGCAGCATTTTTGATAAAATCCTCCTCGATCATGCCGCCGAGAACGGAGCCGAGGTTCGCGAAGAAACCCGGGTGGTCGACGTCGAAGCTGATGGTGATCGGATCGTGTCCGTAACCCTCGAGAACGGCGAGCGAATCGAGGCAAAGTACTTCCTCGACTGTACAGGGAACGTCGGGTTGATTAGGCGAAAGATGGGGATTGAGGCCGACGAGCCTGCTTCGCTCAAGAATATCGCGATCTGGGACTACTGGCAAAACGCGGATTGGGCGGTCACGATCGGAAACGGGGCGACGCGCATTCTGGTCATGAGCGTTGGATTTGGGTGGATGTGGTTCATCCCAATCACGAAAACGCGCACGAGCATCGGCCTGGTCGTTCCGGCCGAATACTACAAAGAGTGCGGTTTAGACAAAGAGGAGCTGTACCTGAAGGCGATCGCTGAGGAGCCGACCATCAGGGCCCTCGTCGAGAACGCCGCGCGAGAACACAAGCTCGAAGCGACAAAGGATTGGTCCCACGTTTGCCAGAAGCTGTACGGCGACAACTGGTTCATGGTGGGCGAATGCGCCGGCTTCGCCGATCCGATTCTTTCCGCGGGACTGACGCTGGCGATGTCAGGGGCAAGGGAAGTCGCCTTTACGATCCTGGAAATGGAGCGCGGCGAACTCGATGCAGCCTGGCTCAAGGAAAACTATGAGATAAACCAGCAGCACCGGATCGGGCAGCATATTCGCTTTGCAAACTTCTGGTACGCGGGGAACGGAATTTTCACCGATCTGCAGAAATACACCAGCGCAATCGCCGAGGACTGCGGTTTAGAGATGGATCCCAATGAGGCCTTTCGGTGGCTGGGAACGGGTGGTTTCTCGCATGAAAACCCTGGACTCGCAGCGGTCGGCGTGTTCAGCCTCGGCGCGATTAAGAATTTTGCCTCCAAGTTCTTTGAGGGAGAGGTGGATTGGAAGGTCAACGAGCTGAATGAGTTTAGGCTTGACCTGCACAAGGCGGAGCAAGTTAAAATCCCGATTTACAACGACGGGCGGGTTACCCCAGTGCTTTGTTATCGGCGCGATGGCAAAGTCTTGCCTGTTCACGGCCATTACAAGCTCGTTATTCAGGCGCTCAATCGAACGGAAAAGGCCGATGCCTTCCTACGCGAACTCAGAGCAGTATTCAAGGGCGATGACGAGGGAGTCGCTCAGGCCCTGGAGGCCCTGGAGGCGATGATCCGCGGAGGATGGGTGCGTGGGAAGCTGAACAAGAACGCTCCGATGATGAAGCTTGCGGTTCATGGCTCCATCAAGGAAACCGACGACATGCAGGCGGGCGGCATAGGCGCACCCTAAATGCGTGAAGTCATCCGTTTGGGCTCGCGAACCGAGCTTTGGCCACCGGAGTTGCTCGAACGGCTCCGCGGCGAGGGGGTCTGTGCGCCCGAACCTGCCTTGGCTGAAAAGCTTGCCGAGCAAGGGATATCCGTTCGCGAAGATGCGAGCAACATCGCGATCCTGGCGAGTCCGCTTGAAGAGCTCGTTATCCTGGTGGATCGGTTGCTCGGCCCGGGTGGCTGCCCGTGGGATCAAGCACAAACTCACGAATCTTTGAAGCGGCACCTACTGGAGGAAGCATACGAAGTGCTCGACGCGATCGACTCGGGCAAGTCCGACAAGCTGCAGGAGGAACTCGGCGATCTCCTCCTGCAGCCTGTCATGCACGGTCAAATGGCAGCGGGGTTTGATACCCACCAAGTCGCGGAAGGGGTCGTTGATAAGTTGATTCGGCGGCACCCGCACGTGTTTGGGGAGGTGCTCGCCGAGGATGCGGAAACCGTTCTGAAGAACTGGGATCGGATCAAAGCGTCGGAGAAGGGAAGCGAGCCTGAGTCACTTTTGGCGGGGGTTCCGAAGGGCATGGCGTCCCTTCTTCGGGCGTTCGAGGTGAGCAAACGGGCGGCCCGAGCCGGCTTTGAGTGGCCCGACTTGGAAGCGGTATGGGACAAGTTGCACGAAGAGGAAGCGGAGTTGCGGGAGGCGGTTGCCTCTGCTGACAAAGACGCGATCGTTGCAGAGGTGGGGGACTTGCTGTTCACTGCCGTGAATATCGCCCGATGGACCGGGGTCGAGCCCGAAGAGGCCTTGCGGCAGATGCTGAATCGCTTTACGGAGCGATTCCAGACGATGGAACGGGAAGCGCCAAAGCCGTTGAACGAGTATACCGCACAGGAGTGGGACTTACTCTGGACTCGGGCGAAGCAATCAACTAATTCTTCGGAGGCACGAGGGTAACAACTCCGGCAACGCCGGGCTGCACGAAAGCCCAATCACCTTTGCGTTTCACCACCGTGGCGCCAGCTACGCGCGTCTTTCCAACCGGAATCCACAGTCCTGTGCGGAACGTCGCCGGGATGTCGAGCACGATACCACTGGGCCAGTTTTCAAGGGTTCGGAGAATCGCAGGAGGAAAATCCTTCGCTGCGGCCGAGCCGGAGTCCTTTAGGCACGCGTTGAAGACACGTGGTGGAAGGATCGTCTGCATTAGCAAGGTCAAGCCGATGTACGCGTCCATCGCGCCAGTTCCAGTGCCATCCATGAGGGCGAGTTCGGGGCCATTTACGGCCACTCCTTTTA
This sequence comes from Fimbriimonadaceae bacterium, assembly GCA_046597875.1. GTDB lineage: Bacteria > Armatimonadota > Fimbriimonadia > Fimbriimonadales > Fimbriimonadaceae > JANJUB01. Next base: position 5,988 of record JBKJJL010000118.1, read on the forward strand.
CAAGGGGATCCACCTGCTTCTTGACCCAGGCGTCAAGTTGCTCGTACGTGGCCCCCATCGCATCGACCGGTTGCAGACGCTTTGCCTTCAACTCGTCGCGCAGGTAGCGCAGGTACATTTTTTCGCCAAGGTAGCCATTGGCCCAATCTTCGGGCTCCTTGAATCCCCCCACTGACGGGAGGCAGGCATGCCCATATTCGTGAGCAACTTCACGGCACATTTCGACTGGATCCTTGAAACTTGGAAGGTCGTAGATGTAGATCGTATTGACCTTCTTCAGTTGTCCCTTTTCGATGTCCTCGTCAAAGCGTTGTTCGCCTCCAGCCTGACCGCCCCAGCAAAGATAAACATCGATGGATCCGTTGCCATAGAGCGTCGCGTGCTCCAGGCCCAGTTTGAGATAGTTCATTTCCCACATCCGGAGGAGCTGGCGGGCTACCAATGGGGCCAGATCATTTTCCGCTTTGCGCTGCTGCGAATAGACGCGGAACTTGAGCGCAAAAGCAGGGTTGTTTACGCCACTCGGACGGCCCAGTCCGCTGACGATCCAATCAAACTCGAAGGGGACGGGTGGGTCGCCAAACTTCTTCGGGCTCTTCTTGGGCTCAGGAAGCTTTGTATCGCGAATGTATTGGGCTAATCGCGTGGTTGGAAGCTCAGGATCGCCGATGTAAAAAAGGCGCCCCGTAGTTTCGTCTTGCAAAGCGATTGTGAGACACGCGATTGCTGTGAGCATCATCGTTAATGACCCTCGCTTTCTAAAAATCGTTCGGCATCGATGGCGGCCATGCAACCGGTTCCGGCGGCCGTGACGGCTTGCCGGTAGACGCTGTCGGCGACGTCACCCGAAACAAACACGCCGGGGATATTGGTTTTGCTGGAGCCTTCCTGCGGGATGAGATAGCCGTTGGCGTCCATATCGATAACGCCTCTAAAAAGGTCGCTCGTCGGCTTATGGCCGATGGCGATAAAGACGCCATCCAATGCCAGATCTCTGGTTTCGTCCGTAACTGTATCGCGCAGTTTGATCCCTGAAACCTTCTTGAATGGCTCCATTTGTCCCACGATTTCGTCGATCGCGGTGTTCCAGAGCACCTCAACCTTTGGATTGCTAAGGACCCGCTGTTGCATGATCTTACTCGCCCGAAACTCGTCGCGTCGATGAATCAAATAGACTTTCGAAGCGTGCCGCGTCAGGTAGTTGGCCTCCTCCATCGCCGTATCGCCGCCTCCGACCACGGCGACGACCTTGTTGCGGAAGAAAAATCCATCGCAGGTAGCGCACGCGCTTACCCCGTGCCCGCCGAAGGTGACCTCTGATTCTAAGCCGAGCCACTTCGCCTGCGCTCCCGTGGCAATGATGACCGTACGGGCTCGGTACTCGGTTTCGCCGACCCAAACGCCGAAGGGACGCGCGGAAAAATCTACCTTTGTGACTTCGGTGAATTCAACAGTGGCACCAAATCTTTGGCATTGCTTTTGGAACAGCTCCATCATTTCCGGGCCCATGATGCCATCCGGGAACCCGGGATAGTTCTCAACATCGGTCGTGATCATCAGTTGCCCGCCCGGTTGAATGCCCGCGAAAACGAGCGGATCAAGGCTGGCCCGGGCGGCATATAGCGCGGCGGTATAGCCAGCAGGGCCCGATCCGATGATGATGACGTTATGAATCGTAGTCATAGAACTTGCTAGACGGAGCCAACCCTGAGCTAACCGGTGAATGCCTTGCCGAGCAGGGCATTCCACGTCGCCCGCTGCTTCGCGTTAAGGATAGCCATAACGCCTTTGATCGTGGAGCTGCGAATGGTGGAAAGCTGCGGCTGAATTTTCTTTTGTTCAGCCTCGCGCTTTGTTTCGAACTGCTTTTGCGCCTTTTGAGCCTCAGCTTGGTTTTTCGGCTGCGCAATCCCTTTCGACGCGTTTTCGTTCGCCTTTGACAACAGCTTGTTTGCGTTGTCGAGTCCCGTCTTCACGAGCTTGCGAATCTGGTCCTTTTGGGTCGCGTTGATGCCGACCTTGGCGGCGACCGCATCGTCTCCGAGGGCAGTTACCCCGATTGCTTGGAGACTCAGCTCGCGCAGGCGCTTAATCTGATTCGCGCCCAGCGTAGCGAGCACTTTGCTCTTGAGGTCGACGAGCATTTTCATCTCGCGATTCTGATCGCGCTTAACCTGCTTTTTGCCATTGTCCGACTTCTTCGCGAGTTCGGCTTGGTACACGCCCGCTTGCTTGTTAAATTCTTCAGCGAACTTGTTCATCTTGCTTCGCTGAGCTTCGGTAAGGGCGACCTCCTTCTGAACTGGCTTGCTCTGAAGCAACTGGATGCTGGCGACCTGGTTATCGAAGGCGTCCGCCATCCCGAGGGAGGCGATCAACAAACTTCCGGCGACTAAGAGGGTTCTCATACTTTTCCAAGGGATCTGCAAGCTAACTCGCGAGCAAGATGTCTCCACTTTCCTCGTATTCTGACGCCTGACCGAGGAGTTCCGTATCGGCATGGGCAACCACTTTGCGAATATCTGCTTGCAAACGGGCATTGGGCTCGACCGCAAGCGGCACGTAGATGGGCAAGTGATTCTCCCGCGGGGCAATTTGAATTTGAACTTCGTACGCCCCAGGATGCTTCCGGAGGACGCCGTAAAGGTCTCGAAGCTGCGGCTTGGTCGCGCGATGCACGTTGATTACAAGCACCCCTGGCGCCATTGAGTTCCCGCTCGCGTCGAGGCTCATCTGATCCATAGGGCTAACGTCCTCGACTCTCACTTCAACAGTTTTTTCACCGCTCCCACCGGGTCTTTCTCGATGGCTCACAACTCCCGTGATTTTGACGACCGTATCCTTGACGAGGACGCCGCCGAGACGCTCGAAGGTCGCGGGAAACGCGGTGAGCGAGGCTTGCCCGGTGAAATCTTCAATCATGAGCGTGGCCCAACGTTTGCCCGATTGTTTGGAGATCGCCGTTCGCATCGCCGCGATAACACCGGCGAGCTTGACCTGCGTCCCTTCCTCCAACTCCGCAACCGCTGCGCAGGTGAAAGTAGCTGCCCCCTGGATGGCTCGTTCGTATCCTCGAAGGGGGTGATCGGAAACATAGATGCCCATCACTTCTTTTTCAAGGGCAAGGAGGTCACCGCGCCCGAGAGGTTCGACATCTGGAAGAGGCGGGTAGGATGGCGCGCTGCTGTCGTCGCCACCAAAGAGAGAATCCTGACCGGCAAGACGATTTCGATTCGCCTGATCCGCAAACGCGACGGCGGCGTCGACCATATCCAACATTTTCTTGCGATTCTTGTCGAGGGAATCGAAGGCACCGGCCTTGACGAGGGCCTCGACGACGGTACGATTCAGCCCGTAGGGCTTCATTCGATCCGCAAACTCAAACAGGTGGATGAAGGGTCCGTTCTCCGCCCGATCCTCAATGAGGGCGCGAGAGATACCCTCTCCGACTCCCTTGATCGCCGCAAGGCCGAATCGAATCTGCGGAACCTTGCCCGATTTTTCGATCGAGAAGTCAAGTTGGCTGGCATTCACATCGGGCGAAAGAACCGCGATTTTCATTCGCCGACACTCTTCGATGAAGGCGACGACGCGATCTTCCTTGTCTCGATAAACGGCTAGCAATGCCGCCATGTATTCGACTGGAAAGTTCGCCTTTAGGTAGGCGGTTTGGTAGGCGATCATCGCGTAACAGACCGCATGCGCCTTGTTGAACGCGTAGCCCGCGAAGGGAAGGAGGAGTTCCCACACTTTGTCGGCAATTTCCTTCGAAACCCCGCGAGCCGCCGAGCCTTCGACAAACTCCACCATCATGGAGCCCATCGCCTTCTTGTCTTTTTTGCCCATCGCGCGACGAAGAATGTCTGCTTTGCCAAGGCTAAATCCGGCCAGTGCTTGGACGAGCTTAAGAACCTGGTCCTGGAAGACGATGATGCCGAACGTGTCTTCCAGAATCGGCACCATGAGCTCGTGCAAGTACTCGGGCTGAACCCGCCCGAACTTCGTATTCACGAAGCGCGGAATATGCTCCATGGGTCCCGGTCGGTAGAGGGCAACCAACGCAGCAAGTTCTCGGACACTTTGGGGCTTAAGGTCCTTTACACAACGGGTCATGCCTCCCGATTCCAGCTGGAAGACACCAACCGTCTCGCCTCGGCCCAACATTTCGTAGGTCTTTGCGTCTTCAAGAGGAAGGGCAAGAATGCCATCCGCTGGCTGCCACGTTCCGGCGTCTGCTGTGTCCCCGCCACGTTGGGTGATGTTTTCCATGGCCCTCGCAAGAACCGTTAGGTTCGAGAGCCCCAGGAAGTCCATCTTGAGGAGGCCAATCTTCTCCAGGATTCCCATCTCATAGGCGGTGATAGGCTGACCGTCGTTGCCCCGATAGAGGGGAACATGATCGACGAGCGGTTCCTTCGAAATGACCACCCCCGCCGCGTGAACTCCGCAGTTTCTCGCCAAGCCCTCCACGGTTTTCGCGGTTTCGAACAAGCTCTTCACCCGCGGCTCGTTCTCGACCATCTGCTTGAACTCAGCACTTTCCTTGAGAGCCCGTTGCAGAGACATTCCCGGAATGTTCGGAATCGTCTTGCAGATGCGATCCGTTTCCTGAGGCGTGTACCCCTGAACGCGTCCGCAATCTTTAATCGCCGCCTTCGCACCGAGGGTCCCGAAGGTCACGATCTGGGCGACGTGATCGGATCCGTACTTCTCGGTGACGTACTTGATGACCTCATCGCGCCGAGCGTCTTCGAAGTCCATGTCGATATCGGGCATCGACACGCGCTCGGGGTTTAAGAACCGCTCAAACGTCAGGTCATACTCAATCGGATCAATATCGGTGATCCCGATGCAGTAGCTCGCCAGTGATCCTGCCGCCGAACCGCGCACGCCGTAGTAAATTCCTTGGTCCCGGGCGAAGTTCGCGAACTCGCGCACGAGCAAGAAGTAGCTCTCGAAACCCGTCTTCTCAATAACGTCAAGCTCGAAGTTGAGCCGATCCATGTACCGCTCTTCGTCCTGAGTGGCCACCCGTTTCAAAAGCTGTTCGGTCGCGATTTTCCGGAGGTACGACTTTGGAGTTTCGCCCTCGGGAAGCTCGGGGTCGGGCATGTTTGCGAGCTGTTTTCCGAGCGGCACGTCGCACATCGAGGCGATCTGCATCGTGTTTTCCAAGGCCTCGGGAGTTTCCTTGAAAATCTCCTCCATTTCCTCGGGCGATTTGATGTAGAACTCATCGTTCGAAAACTTGAACCTCTTCGTGTCTTCCTTTTGCGCGCCGGTTTGGATGCAAAGCAGGACATCGTGGGGCTCGGCGTCGGTTTTGCAGAGGTAGTGCGAGTCGTTCGTGCAAATCAGCGGCAGCTTCAGATCACGAGAAATCTGTAAGAGGCCGTCTCGAATCTGTGCTTGCTCGGGCAACCGATGATCCTGGAGTTCGACAAAGTAGTTTCCATCGCCGAACATTTCCTTGTACATGCCAGCGGTGTACTGGGCCTTGTCAAACTCGCCCTTCAGGAGGAACTGGTTGACCTCGCTGCCTAGACACGTGGTCGTCGAAATGAGGCCCTTGCAGTGCTGTTTGAGGAGTTCGTGATCAATGCGGGGGCGGTAGTAGTAGCCTTCCAAAGCGGCGACCGTGGCGAGCTTACAGAGGTTGCGATAGCCCTCCATGTCCTTGGCCAAAAGGAGAAGGTGGAAACTATCCTTTTCTTCGCCCTTGCCGCGCTTTCGGAGGCCGGCAGGGGCGACGTAAGCCTCCATGCCGAGGATTGGGCGAAGACCCTGCTTCTGGCACTCCAAATGGAACTCCATGACCCCGAACATGACACCGTGATCCGTGATCGCCAGGGAATCCATGCCGAGCTCCTTGGCGCGCGTAACCATGTCGGGAATTCGGTTTGCGCCATCGAGCAAGCTGTACTCGGTGTGGTTATGGACGTGGCAAAAAGGTCTCGCCATGGGCGGTTTCAGGGATCAGCCGCGACGAAAGCGACTGGCTCCAATTGTGACGAAGAGGGGGCGTCCCTTGCCTCAGACTTTTCCCCCAATCTGCCGAAGAACTTACTTTACGTGCTCCCCGACTTCGACCATGTATTCCCGCGTGCTGGCTTTGCCACCCAGATCCATGGTCAAACACTTACCATCGGCACAGACCCGCAACACCGAGTTCGCGATTCGGTCCGCGATTTCCTGCTCGCCGAGGTGGCGCAGCATCATGACCGCGCTTAAAAGTAGCGCCGTCGGGTTAGCGACACCCTTGCCCGCGATGTCGGGAGCTGATCCGTGCACCGCTTCAAAAACCGCGGTGCTCACGCCGATATTGGCTCCGGGGGCCAAGCCCAATCCGCCGACCAAGCCAGCGCACAAGTCGCTCACGATGTCGCCATACAGATTTTCCGTAACGAAGACATCGAACTGCTCGGGGCGGGTGACGAGTTGCATGCAGCAGTTGTCCACGATAATATCGTCGGCCGTCATTTCCGGATAGTCGGCGGCGACTTTGTAGAACTCTTCGAGGAACATCCCATCGCAGAGCTTCATGATGTTCGCCTTGTGAACGGCGGTCACGCGTTTGCGCTTTTGGCGTCGCGCCATGTCGAATCCGTACTTCGCGATTCGATTCGAGCCCGTTCGAGTGATGACTTTCACGCCGAGCGCCGTATCCGGGTGGGGCATGAACTCGAT
>JBKJJL010000174.1:0-3822 GCA_046597875.1 Fimbriimonadaceae bacterium
CGATCGGAAAGCTGTTTCCGAAGAATCGCTTCACGCGAGACTACTTGATGCAGGATTGGAATCACGACGTCGAGCGCGATGTGGATTGGGTTTCGGGAGCAGCCTTATTGGCGACGGGGGAGTGCATCGCGAGGATCGGGCTCCTTGATCCCGAATACTTCATGTTTTGCGAGGATGTGGATTGGTGTTGGCGATGTCACGAAGCTGGGCTTCGCGTGATGTACCTGCCGGATGCGGTGATAACGCACGCGATTGGGCGGAGCACGGACAAGGCTCCGAACCGCATGATCGGACGCTTTCACCGGTCGATGTTTCGCTTTTATAGTCGAAACATGGTGCCAAAGATGAACCCTTTGGCGCGCCCATTTGCGCTTGCCTTTGCGGGTACCGCCTTACTCGCGCGCGCCGGCTTGTTCATTACAAAGAATAAAGTAGACATTCTTCGCCGAAAGCTGAAGTCGTGACGAGTCGATGCATTTCTGGGAACCTCACTACGTTAGAAGTCCGTGCGCCAAATGTGGCGCGCACGGGCGGCGAGATCCTCTTGCCTACTGTCTATCAGCGCCAATGTCCAATCCTCGGGAGCAATTTCAGGAATCTGGCGCGTGATATCGTACTCGCTCAACTCGTAGGCGATCCTCTTGAGATCGTATCCCTGTGAACCCACATCTCGATTCGTTGAGGCTTTCAGAAGGGTCAGGTTCCCCAAGCGGTACGCGGCTTCTTCCCATCGTTCTCGCTCAATAACCTCTTCCCACTCGGAACCCGGGTTTTCAGGAAGGATATGTTCGATTGTTCCCGGCTCAGTCTCATAGTCAATAGATCGTTTACGTGCGTCTTGCTCTAGACGACACAAGATGTACTTCGCGATCTTCTTTCGTTGCCCCGAGGTGGCAATTGACCTCTGGGCAAAGTCTCCGGCGAATTTATCATCCGGCACGTATATCGGCCTAAGGTGTTCGAATACCTGTCGAGCACTGGTCGCCCTTCCCTCCAGCACTGACTTTGCTGCATCGTGGTACACGGGTTCAAGTTCGTTTGGATTCAAACCGCTAATGATCGTGTATCTGAAGGATATGATCGTGAGGCACTTAAGCACCTTCGTGAACTCGACGGGAGTTAGTTTCTCATAAGCGGCGAACACTAAGGGTGTCATCTGCCTAACCCGAAAGAGAATCAGTTCTCGCACAAAGTTCTTGGCGTCTGGACGATCAATCCATAGGGCGTGATTTGAATCTCCGATCGCGTCGAATAACTCCGCCCGGCTCTCCAACTCGGCAATTAACGTCAGCACGTCTTGAGACGTCTTGACCTCATCGCGAACTATTTTGAAAAGTCGCCCAGACCTGATTTTTCTATGCTTCGTTAAGTAGTGGTATCTAAGAAACTCACCGAACCGCTCCTGACGCACGGTTGTAACCAAGCGCTGCCATCGGCGCTGCACTGATTCAAGGTCGCTAGAAGCATGTAAGCGCGAGAAAAGATAGTTCTTTAGCAGGTCTGTGGTGGTTAGTTCTAGTCCTCTCGCATTTAGAGTCTCAAAAACCGTGTAAGCGCTGATTTCATCGTCCACTGAAATGAGGATGAACATTAGTCTGCGAGCAATGACCTCGGACAAGAGTTCCGCTAACTTGCGTCCACTTTCGAGTCCATCGTATCGCTTGAGCTGTGCTTCGAAAAACACAAAGCAGTCCCAAAGTAGGCGATTTGACCGCGGAAGCGTACGTGGGTTCGACGGAGACCGAAGCTGTACAAGGTAGTCTTGAAAGAATCCATTATCGCGGTCATTTAAGGTTAACTTGCTGACCTCGGTCAATGAGGCAGGATCTTTCTCCCCGATAAATCGGCTTCGGAGTGCCTGTGAACGTTCTTCATTTTCATCACCGGCAGTTGAACTGAGCTCTGCTAGCCTCTTTATTACTGCTAGTCCCAAAATCGTCAAAGTCGCAATTCTCTGTTGTCCGTCAATTATCAAGAATCGCCTATCGCTCTCAGCCTTGACGACGACGGCGCCCATGTAGTGCCTACTGCTAGCAAGGGGCATCAGGTCCAAGATGTCCTGCCACAGATCTTCCCACTGCTCCTCAGTCCACGAATAGTCGCGCTGATAAGGCGGCACCACATAGCTCTTTCCGTTCCCTATGAGGTCTTGAAAGTTGACTGTACTAGTGTTAAGTAAGTTAGACATCGCGCTGCATCCCTATTTTTCTCTACCTGCCGCTGCGGGCGAGCTCTACAGATCATACAACAGAGTCGACCTTGCGTCAGATCCCTGCTGATTCATGAGATTGCATCTGTTTCTCCAACCGTTCGCGAATCCTCTCAGCTCCAAGTACGGCCATCAACTCGTACAATCCCGGGCCAAAGGTACGTCCGGTCAACGCCACTCTAATCGGGTGCACCACAGGCCCAAGTTTTTCGCCCGCCTCGGGCCATTGACCAGCGACCTTATTCTGAGCAGCCTGAACTATCTTCACCCAGCTGTCGAAGTCTGATTTAAAGGACCCAGATACTGGGAAGACGTCTTCATGAAGCAGGTCCAGAATCGATCGAAACAGGTCAGGGACGTAAGGTCGTGTCAGCCACTTTTCCCTAGCCTTTTCGTCCATCGTAGGCTCAGCTTGCAAGAAGAACGCGCACGCTTCGCCGAAATCGACGAGGGTGGTGACCCGCTCTTGTTCGAGTTTTACGCATTCGAGGACATAAGCGCGGCCTTCGGACGTCCCGGATGCGGCAGCAAGAGCTTCCAATAGGGCCCAGCGGGCAATGCGCTTCTTTTGCTCCTCTTCTCCGCCGTCCTCCTCGGACACCTCGTTGTGATGGTACTGTTTTGCGTAGTCGAACTTGACGAATGCCAGGATTGTGTCCAGCAAGGATTCCGGGGCCATCGCTCGGATGGTGTGGCCATTCAGCCACTTCAGCTTGTCCATATCGAATCGGCCCGGCGACGCTTGAAGGCCCTCTAGGCTAAAGGCCTGAATCAGCTCTTCCTCGCTCATGAACTCCCGATCTCCACCGGGAGCCCAACCGATGAGGGCAATGAAGTTCTTAAGGGGCTCGGGCATAAAGCCCTGCGCGGCGTAGTCTAAGACCCGGGTTGCTCCGTGTCGTTTGGAGAGTTTTTTTCCGTCCGTTCCGACGATCACCGGACAATGCGCGAAGATCGGTGGCTTCCAGCCAAACGCCTCAAAGAGGGCGATGTGCTTGGGTGCGGAACTGATCCATTCTTCCCCGCGCAAGACGTGAGTGATCTCCATGAGGTGGTCATCGACCATCGCCGCGAAGTGGTACGTGGGCATGCCGTCTGCCTTGATGAGCACCGGATCGTCAATGGTGTTGCTGTCCCATTCAATGCGCCCGCGGATGGCGTCGTGCATGGTGATCGTGGTGTCGCGGGGGATGCGCAATCGCAGGACATAGGGCTTCCCTGCCGCGACGGCTTCCGCGACCTTTTCGGGCGTCGCGTCGCGCCAATCGCCCCCGTAGTAGCCGGTCGGCATTTTGTTGATCTGCTGAAACTCGCGCATTTCGTCAAGCTCTTGGGAAGTTTCAAAGGCCTTGTAGACGTTGCCGTTCTCGAGCAGGGTCTGGATGTGCTCGGCGTAAATGCCTGCCTCTTTGCGCTCGCTCTGCCGGTAAGGCGCGTGCGGGCCGCCGATATGCGGCCCCTCGTCGAAGGTGATTCCCGCCCAGGCGAGGCTTTCGACGAACTCCTGCTCGCTATCGGGGTTGTATCGCGTACGATCGGTGTCTTCGATGCGCAAGATGTTCGCGCCGCCGTGCTTGCGGGCGAAAAGATAGTCGAAAACCACTGTGCGAAGC
>JBKJJL010000222.1:0-18417 GCA_046597875.1 Fimbriimonadaceae bacterium
CGCCTTCGCGGTTCACCTTAAAAACCCTTCTCGAACGCCTCCATCAACGGGAATGACTGCACCGGTGGTTCGTGATGAGCGCTTCTCGCTGGCAAGCCAACAGATTGCTTCCGCAACATGATCCGGCTCCACCGCAACGCCGAGCATGGAGCGCTTACGGTAGTACTCCGGTAGCTCGTCAATGCCAATCCCAAGCGACTTCGCGGTTTGCTCGCGCCAAGCGTCGGACCAGATTCCCGATCCTTGCAAAACCGCGTCCGGATTCACTGCGTTGGCTCGGATGCCGTGCTTGGCGAGGTCGTTCGCGGCGGTGCGCATGAGGTGCAGTTCGAATGCCTTCGCGGCGGAGTAAACCGCGGCGTTCGAACCGACCGCGACCCCATTCTTGGAACCCACGACGACGATTGATCCGCCGGTTCCTTGCTGGATCATTACGTTTGTCGCCGCGCGCATCGTGTTGAAGTACGCCTTCATGAGCAGGTCGCTCAGGAACTCGTAGTCCTCGTTTGTTGTGTCGGCGATGGTTCCACGACGTGCGTTCCCCGCGTTGACTATGCAAATATCGAGGCCGCCAAAGAGGAGGATCGTCTTCTTAAACGCGCCCTCCAGAGCCTGCAGATCGGTGACATTGCACGCGAAGCCGATGACCGACGTGCCTCGCTTCTCGGGGAGATCCATCTCGCCACCCAACGAGCCGACAGCATCCGCCAGTTTCTCTGCGTTGAGGTCTAGCAGCACGACGCACGCGCCGCCTTCGGCGAGGCGTTTCGCGGTGGCAAAGCCAATGCCTTGTGCGGCACCGGTGACGATGGCGATCTGGCGGCTGAACTCCTTCTCGGGAGGCATTCGCTTGAGCTTGGCTTCTTCAAGGAGCCAGTATTCGATGTCGAAGGCTTCTTGCTCGGGCAGGGACGTGTACTTGGAGAGCACTTCCGCGCCCTTCATGACCTCGATCGCCCGGCGGTAAAACTCGCCTGTAACCTGCGCTTCTGCCTTGGTTTTGCCGAAAGTAGCCATTCCTAAACCGGGGACAAGGACCACGCTAGGATTCGGATTCCGCATTCCCGGGGAGTTCTCTCTTTTGCAACGGCTGTAATAAGCGGCATAGTCGTCGCGATAGTGAGCGAGGGCTGCGTCGATGTCGTCGTCTTTCAACACCAAGGGCCGGATTTTCGTGCGCAGAAAGTGATCCGGGCAACTCGTGCCTAGTCGGGCAAGTTCGTCGCGCTTCGGTGAGGCAAGAAACTCCATAACTTCCGGAGACTGGTCAATATCCGCGATGAGTCGCACGCCCTCATGGGTTACTTTCCCCCGAAGTTTTGGCAGAAGTTCCGCGAAGCCTGCGCTTGGGGTGTCGCCTCCGACTGGCGTCGGAGCGAGCCCCTTCGCGGTGAGATAGTCGCTCGCTCGATTGACCAGGTCGAGCGTGAGTTCGTAGCACTCCTGCGAGGTATCCGCCCAGCAAATGAATCCATGAGATCCCATCACCGCACCCTTGAGTTTGGGGTTCGCGACGTAGAGATCGCGAAGCATGAGACCGAGTTCAAAGCCGGGCCGTTTCCAAGGCACCCAACCGATCTCGCCTCCAAAAATCTCCTCTGTCAACTGCTCGGAGCCCTCCGCGGCGGCGATGGCGATGATCGCGTCGGAATGCATGTGGTCCACATGAGCGCGGGGAATAAACGCGTGCAGGGGCGTGTCGATGGAACAAGCGGTCGGATTCAGATCGAACGTGCAGTGGTTATAAAGCGCGACGATGGCATCTTCGTGGGTTCCGTTCTTGTAGGCTTTCTCAAGTCCGAGAACCTTGTCGAGATAGAGTGAAGCGAGCCCGGATCGCTTCATGGTGCCAAGGTCGCCACCCGAGCCCTTGACCCACATGACTTCGACGGTTTCCCCCGTGAGCGGATCGGGCATCGGGACTTTGGAACTCGTGTTTCCTCCTCCAAAGTTCGTCATTCGCGGATCAAATCCGAGGAGGTTGGAGCGGTAGACCAGTTTGTCTATTTCGTCGAGAGTGGCAGCGTGAGTTGGGTTCCAGAGACTGAGAAGGTGAGCCATAAAGAGTTATCGAGGCAAGGCAGGGAAGATTTCGCGGTTGAGAGACTTGGCATCAACGAACCATTCTCCGTTGATCTTGCTTAGGGGGATTTGATACTTGGTTTCGGTAGGATCGGGGCGATCCACGCCTACATAAATTGAGACGGCAACGACTGCCTCTTCAGGGCTCGGCTGGAACGTTTCCTTAACCTTCCAGTAGAAACGGAAGTACTCGGAACGGTGGAGGGTGGTCTCCCATTTCTTGCGCACGCTTTCGGCCGGCTCATCGCCAAACGTGCTGACCTTCATGATGCCATCAATGTCTGCCTTCGCAAGAGCGTTGAAGAACTTGTGGGTTCGCACTCCGGGGCCCTCGCTTCCTTGAAGAAAGAGGAGCATGCCGGCTAAGCCCATTAAGCCCAAGATACCAATGACCACGAGCGGACTTACTTTGCCAAAACGCAACATGAGTTCAATTTAACCCGTTCGACCGACTCCCAGGCGCTTTGCGGGGAACATGGCGGTTTCGTACGCGTTAACGAGCCAACCCGAGGGCTCGTGATCGATGACCCAGTAAATGCTTTCCACGCGTCCCGGAACGTAATAGCGAACCTCAGTGACGACGCTGGGCACCTTGACGATTTGGCCGTCGATGGTATCGATGCGAGTCTCGGCGTGAACGACGCCCATGGCGATGCGCGCCCCGGCTTGATCCAGCCGGCGAAGTCTCTCGCGTAGGTAGCGCATGGCGTCCTCGTCAAGGCGCTGCTTGCTCACGCGTTGCAGAGCTCCGTCATCGCCGCCAGTCGCGGCCTGATGGAATCGGCGAAGTGCGCTGTCGGGGCCGTAATCGCGGAGGGCCGCGAAAACCGTCACGACGACGGCGGCAAGAGTTCCTGCGGTTATGTATGCTCCCCAGCGCGTCATTGCACCCACGATACCAGTTCGTACGTCTTTTGAACGATAATCAAGTGAACCCTAGCGGAATCGCACCGTCTGGGCTACCATAGAGACGGGGATCGAGAAAAACATGAGCGACCTACTTAGCCGAAGAGACATAGTGAAGGGTGGAGGCATGATTGCCGTAGGGCTCGTTGCCCCAACCTGGCTTTCCACCATTGCCCGCGCCGACGTTTTCCGCCAGGCAAAGGGGGGAAAGGCAACCGGCGATACCGTGCTCGTGGTGTGCCAGCTTTCGGGCGGAAATGACGGCCTGAATACGGTCGTCCCATGGGCCACGAAGAAATACTACGACCTTCGTCCGACCTTGGGCATTCCTGAAGACAAGGTTCTCAAAATCAACAATGAGCTGGGTTTCCATCCCGCCCTCGCTGGTCTTGCCGATCTGTATCAGCAAAAGAAAGTGGCGGTCATCCAAAGCGTTGGGTATCCGCAGGCGAACCGCTCTCACTTTAAGAGCATGGACATTTGGCAGTCCGCAAGCCCGGACAATGGTTTGAAATACGGCTGGATCGGACGTCACTTCGACGGCCAGACGGCGCTCGGTCCCTTGAACCCAGTCGTAGCTTTGGGCCTTTCAACCGACAAGCCCCTTGCCTTGGCGGGGAAGACTGCTTCGATCCCCTGCTTCGCGAGTTTGGTGGACGTGCAGTCGATGGTGGGCGATCCCGACGCCGAAAAAATGCTCCGCCAGATTCAGGGCATGGACGCGATGGAGGGCAGCAGCACCCGCGTTGTCCAGCAAGCTAACAAAAGCGCGCTCGATGCGATGGCGCTCCTGAGCAAACAACTAAAGGAGTTCGCGCCAAAGCAAACCTACGGCAACGATGCATTCGGGGTGGGCTTCAAGCAGATATCGCAGTTGATCGCAACATCTCCCCAAACGAGAGTTGTCTACTTTAGCTCCGGGGGATTTGACACCCATGCCCGGCAGGCGGAGTCCCACGCAAAGCTCCTGACCAACTTCGGCAACGCGGTCGCCGCATTCCAGAAGGAAATGGAAGCGATTGGAAAGGCCGACAAGGTTATTGTCCTCGTGTTCTCCGAGTTCGGAAGGCGCACGTTTGAGAACGCCTCCGGCGGAACCGACCACGGCGCGGCGGCTCCGATGTTCCTGATCGGCAACAAGGTGAAGGGCGGTGTTTACGGCCCGATTCCAGACCTCACCGACCTACAGGACGGAGACATCAAGTTTAAAATCGACTTCCGCCAGGTGTACGCGACGGCGCTGGACCAGTGGATGGGCGGTGACTCGGCGGTTACCTTAGGCAAGACGTTCGATCAGATTAACGTGGTCTAGCCTCCCCGTGGCGGGGACACTCCTGTCCCCGTTTCAGCGAACATCTGAACGGGGACAAGAGTGTCCCCGCCACGCGGTACTCTGGGCTATGCGTTTCCGCTTCCTTTTCTTTGCGACCATTGCCACTTTGGCGGTGACCTCGTGTGCTCAAAATGACCGACTCCGGTTCATGACGTACAACCTTGAGTGGTTCAGCGAAGGCGCGACCCTCCAGCGGGTCAACAACATTTCCAATGTCCTGCGCTCCACGAGGCCAGACGTTGTCGGATTGCAGGAAATCCAGAGCAAGAAAGCGCTGGAGCAGCTCTTCAACGAAGAGTGGACGGTGGTGTGTCAAGACGAGGTGGACGAGGATCAGGAGCCCGCGTTGGCGGTCCGAAAGCCCCTTCGGGTTGAGTCGTTTGGAAATCTGTTTCGATCGAAGGAGCTTGACGAGGCTTTCCCGGGGAAACGGGACGTTCTAAGAGCGATCGTGGTGACGCCGCAAGGTGAGAAGTTTAGCGTTTACGTGCTTCACAACAAAAGCCGCGGCGGTGGGCGCTTGAAAACCGATCCTCAAAGGCAAATGGCGATGGGCATGCTGGCTACTTGGATCGCGAATCACCCCGCAGAGCAGCACGTCGTATTGGGCGATCTGAACGACGGGCCCGATGACGTGAGCGTGAACATCTTGGAGACGGGAGATATTCGGGCCAAGGGCGGGCGCGTGCCTAGTTCCCAGCCGCTTATGCTGAACCTCATGGAGCCCTTGTATGACAAGGACGCGGTGACGCACGGCCTGTCGCATCGGTTCAAGGGCCAGCCCGTTGAACCCTACATCAAGGGCGCGAAGAATGAAAACGAGCGATGGCGGGGGAAAGAATATCGATATCCAGACGACGTGCTTGTTGAGGAAATCATGTTCGATCAGATCCTCATGAGCCCATCTCTTGCTGCCCGAGCCGGGTCGCCGATGATCTTTGCGGGTGCCGAAGCTTTGATCGGCGAAGCGGGGAGAACAAGCAAGGATGCGAACGGGCGGGCGGTGTACACGACGAAGCCCACGCGCTCGTCGGACCATTTGCCGGTTTATGTCGATATTAGGCGAACAAACTAGGTTCAGTTCCAGGCCTATTCATTATTCTGCTTACAAGTTCCGTCGTTTGCCGTAAAATGCGAACGGTACATTGGACTCGCAATCTTGGCCCGACATAGACCCGCCGGTCTCCGCCCCTTCGGGGACGGTCACATTGCTCTTCACGGATATCGTCGCCAGTACCGCGATGTGGGAATCGCATCCCGAGGCGATGGCGGTTGCGCGGGTTCATCACTTCGACCTTTTACGAGAAGCGGTGTCGATGCAAGGCGGCACCCTCTGGAAGACCGTAGGCGACGGAGGGTGCGCGGCATTCACTTCGGTGCCCCAAGCGCTTGCCGCTTCTCTCGCCTTTCAGAGAGCACTGAGAAGTCATCATTGGCCTCCCTCTATCAAAATGCGGGTGCGCTCCGCGATTCATACGGGAACCGTAGCATGGGAAGACGGCGACTACGTTGGACGACCCGTTAATCGAGTTGCCCGGCTCGTTCGCCTTGCCGCAGGTGGGCAACTTCTTGTCTCGGCGGCGGCCGCCAACTTGGCCGAAACCCTCCCCGAAGGGTGTGACTTGCTCAAGTTCGGTTCGGCGGTGCTCAAGGGCTTCGGACAGCGAGAGGAGATTTTTCAGCTATCCCACCCCGACCTCGTGGTGACGTCACCGAAAGACGAGTCTGATCAACCGAGCAACCTGGAGTCCTTGGCCTTCACCTTCGTGGGTCGCGCGTCGGAACTCCAGGACTTACGCAGGAAGCTGCTCGACCGCCAAGAGCGCATCGTGACCATTACGGGAATGGGCGGAATCGGCAAAAGCACGCTCGCACGCCAGCTTGCGTTTGAGTGCCTGCCCTTCTTTCCGGATGGGGTTTGGTTTGTCGAATGCGACGGCTTGACCTCGCTTGAGGAAGTGCGGGCAGCGGTGGTTTCAGTACTGGGTATGCCGGGAGCAAGCGAGGCGGAGTTGGCGACTTTCTTTGCCAAGAGCCGCATTCTGTTGGTCTTGGATTGCTTCGAAAAGCTCCTTTCCGTGGCGCCAACCTTGGGCGAATGGGCTCGCAAGGCACCTCAGATAAGACTCCTAGTCACGTCACGAACGTTGCTTGGGTTACCGAATGAGTTTGAATACTCCCTTGGCCCGATGGCCAAGGGCGAGCGGGTTTCAGGCGATGCGTTAGCGCTTTTCGCCGATGCAGCCTCGCATGTGGTTGACGGATTTGAGGTGACGAACTCAAATCGAAAGCTTGTTCGCGAGATTTGCGAGACCCTCGAAGGGGTGCCGTTGGCGCTCGTTTTGGCATCTGCTCGCTTGCGCACGATGACTCTGTCCGAGCTTCGCGACACGCTCCAAAGTCGTCGGCTCGCCCTTTTGAAGCGGCGCGTAGTCGGCAGCGACCGGCACGCCGACTTGCAGGTCGTCATCGCCGAATCCTTTGGCCTCTTGGATGCCGGCGATGCAGTGCTGTTAAAGCGCCTTGGAATCTTTGCGGGAGGATTCTTCCGAGAAGATGCCAAGGCGGTCCTGCCGGATGCCGATCTCCTGGATGCCCTGGATCGACTAAGAGAAAACTCGCTGATCTCTACACAGAGCGTGGGTCAGCGCACGCGGTTCAAGTTGCTCGACACGGTGCGGGAGTTTATTCAAGGCGTCTCGCTGGTCAGCCCCGAACTGGACGATTCCGATCGGTATGTGGCGCACTACCTAACCCATGCGGATCGTATCGACACTCTGTTTCAAAGCGGCGAGTGGACCGCCGCGACCTCTTTGCTTTGGATGGAACTCCCCAATCTCAGGCAGGGTTGGCGGGAAAACGCAAACCTTGGGGCCCAGCTTTCCTATGCCAGACTACTGGCACGACCCTTATTCGAGTTAGGGGTGTGGGACGCCTTCGAAGAGCTGTACGGGATCGCAAGGCCAGCTGCGGAAGCCCAGGAGGATTCCACGACGCTGCTTGCGCTTTTGGGATTGCACGGTGCGCTTTATAGGAGAAGGGGATTAGAATCGGAGGCATCGATCGCGTGGCTTCAGCGATTAGGCCTTGCGCGCAAGGCTGGGAATGAGCGCAGTGAAGTGGACGCGTTGAACGATCTGGCGCAGCAATCGCTTGATCTCGGAAGGCTCGCCGATGCGCGACAGTATGCGGTTCTAGCGGCTAGACAAGGTAGGCGATGCAAGCAATGGGGCTTGCTCCTAACTGCGGAAACGCTGCTCGCCAAATGGGCGTTCGCCTCAAACTGTCCAGAGGAACGCATTCGAGCGCGACTTAGGGCGATAGAGGGCCGGTTGGCAAATATCGAGGATCGGGATCACCTCGCCTTTGCGCTCAAGCACCTGGGTCACATGTATCGAATGTTAGGAGAGTCGACCCGTGGGTGGACCTGCCTCATGCGGGCGCTGGAGGTTGCTGCGGAAGGGCAGCGAGTCTACGGCGCGGGCGGGATTTTGTTGGAGTGCCTTGATTTCGAACATTCTCCCGAAGTTCGTTCAGCCGTAGTGTCAATCTTGCGCAAGCTGCCCTTAGATCGGGCTTCGAACGTCCGCAGAATGATTGCAAAGTCCCTCGAAGGAGAACCACCGACTGTGCCTTTAGAAGAAAAATGGGAAAAGCTAGCGAAAAACTTGACAAAAGTCCAGGTAATTGTTTAAGCTCTCCACGCACACAGTTTCATTCCATCCTGCGCGGATGGGCCGAAAGGACTGGCGAGACGTGGTTATGCAACTCGCTGAACATAACTGAAGTAGCATGAGAATAGGAGAGTTTCATGGCATCTCAATCGCAAACATTTGTTGCATACACGCCCGGACATGACGAAGAGGCGCGTCAGTTTCCGATGGCGAGTTGGGAGGAGCTTCGCGGGTTGTTTGATGACCCTTTTGCTTGGTTACATGTAGCGGTGCCCTCCCTTGCGGGGCGCACTGTTTTTGTTCCCACCAAACCCATCGTGATCATGTCCCGACATAGCGGAGTGAGTACTAACGTGACCTGGATGGAGAACGCCAATGTTATTCACTTGATTACTGGGACCGCGGACGATCAGAGCGCACTTTTCATTGAAAAAGGGAAGACTTTTGCCGAACTCCATCCGCTAGGGTTGGCCAAACTTCACATTTACATTGAACCGGCAAACGGCACCTGGCCCGCTGTTGGTGCGGAAGTGCCAGCGTGCCTCCACATGCAATGGGGCAACTTTGGCTACGTCTCCGCGTTCGCCTTGTATTCAATGCAGAATCCCATCGCCTTTTTGCGTGGCATTCAAAATGCTGGCGTGAAGGCATTTGACAAGAGTAACCAGGTGCGAGACCTCATCATTGAGGTTGGGGACGTTGGATTCGGCATCTTTGAAGGTCCGGACGCTGGGGAACTGGGTACTTTTGCGTGTTATGCATGCGATGGCTTGATGACAGAGACCGCTGATGGCAAGGTCCACTTCAAGGGTAAATCAACCATAACGAAGTGTTACAAGAGGAAGGCTGCGCATCACTAAGAGGCACGGACTCAAGAACAAGGACTAGAGCGCCTTGACAATGGCTTCTTCCAAGTCCTTCTCGCTGCTCACACCGGTCTGGTCGTAAACGACCAGACCCTTCCTGTCAACCACCAGCACCCTCGGAATGGACTCGATCTTCGCCTTCCGCCAGGCATCAAGCGATACATCCACGTAGAACGGATACGTCAAGCCGCTTTCGGATCGAAATGCTCGCACAGCCGCGCGTGGTTCGTTTGAGATCGCCATCACTTCGAGGCCCTGATCCTTGTACTTCAGGTAAAGGCGCTCGATTCCTGGCATCGTCACTTTGCAAGGACTGCACCAGGTTGCCCAGAAATCCACGAGCACGACCCTCCCCTTCAGGCTACTGAGCCGAACCTTCTGGATTGGCGCGTCTGCCCGCTCGACCGTGAAGTCCGGGGCAGCAACGGGCTCAGGAGGCCCGCCGCAACCAGCGAGAAGCAAAGCAGTTATGAGGAGCGAGGTACGAATTGTCCAATCCATGGTCCGAATGCCTGTGGTGAGCGAGTCTGTAAGTAAATGACGCCGGGGCCGGTGAATTCTGCCACGTAACCTTCGCCCGAGGTCAACGAAGACATGATGCCCTTCGCGCTTGTGCGGACCGTGAACGGCATCGTCTCATTGAACGCGACGATGTGGCCCGTATCCACGATATATTGTTGGCCTGGGCCGAGCTGAACCGCATGGATCGCTCCAAAAGAGCTGATCAACACCGTTCCATCGCCGTGGGTCCTCAGCAGAAACAGACCTTCGCCGGCGAAGAACGAGCGTCCGCTCATTTTCGTTTCGGTCTGAACCGTGGTGTCGCTCGCCAGATAACAGCCGCTTGTTACCATCCAGGTTTCGGGGCCAACATCGAGACTCATAACATCGCCCAATGCGCTCGGAGCCAAGATCACCTCTCCCGCGCCGTGAGTGGCTGTAAACGTGGTTTGGAAGAAGCTTTCGCCTCCCAAGAGTCGGCCCAGGGCCTTGCCAAGTCCACCCGAGGCTTTCGATTCCAAGGAAACCGTTTTGGACATGCTGACCATCGCGCCGCTTTCCGCACGGATTGCTTCACCAGGATCGAGCATGACCCTTACCGCACAGAAAACAGGCCGGAACATCAGTTCGTGTTTCACGGGATAGTTCTACCCAAGAACGGGCTACAGCTGAACTCCAAGCTGGTCCATCACGCGAACAAGATCGTCTTCGGAGAAAAATCGAATCACCACGGTGCCTCCTTTTTCCGATCCGGTGAGCGCAACCGGGGCGCCCAAGACTTCGGACGCTTTTTCTTGCAAAGCTCGCCAGTTGGGATCGGTGGAATCGACTACGGTTCGCTTTACTTTGGGCTTTTTTTCGGCGGGCCGAACGGATCGTTCAACGTCCTTCGAAGTCATGCCTTCCCCCAAAATCCGGTCGAACATCGCCAGCTGCGCGGCGGAGGAATCGAGCGCCAACAGGGGACGCGCATGGGCCTCCGTGATCTGTCCCCGTTCCAGTGCTTCCAAAATGCGAGGCGGCAACCGGAGCAGGCGCACCGTATTCGCGACCACAACTCGCGATTTACCCACTCGTGCCGCCACCTGCTCTTGGGTCAGGTCAAACTCATCCATGAGTAGCCGGTAGGCGCGCGCCGCCTCCAAAGGGCCGATATCCTCCCGCTGGACGTTCTCGATCAGCGCGAGCTCCAACGAAGTTTGATTGTCCGTAGATCTCACCAGGATGGGCACATGCGTGAGCCCCGCCATCTGCGAAGCACGCAGCCGACGCTCTCCTGCAATGAGTTCAAATTTGCCCTCTCCCGCGGGCCGAACTACGAGAGGTTGCAGAACCCCGTGCAGGCGAATTGAATCGGCGAGTTCGGTAAGGCTCGCTTCGTCAAAGTAGCTCCGGGGCTGCCTTGGGTTGGGCGAGATCGAGCCGATGGGCGCCTCGGTGGACGCATCAGGAGTAGCGATAACAACCTTCTCGGACATCAGCTGAGAAAGA
Organism: Fimbriimonadaceae bacterium; assembly: GCA_046597875.1. Classification (GTDB taxonomy): domain Bacteria; phylum Armatimonadota; class Fimbriimonadia; order Fimbriimonadales; family Fimbriimonadaceae; genus JANJUB01. The sequence goes on from JBKJJL010000222.1 coordinate 10,854, forward strand.
CCCTTTCCCAGGGCCCGCCTCACCCGTTGCCCTCGTTACATCGATGTCTCATTGATTCCGAAGTTTCTCAGCGTAACCCTTTGTCTATCCGGTTTCGGTTAGTTATCGTCGTCAATGGATTGTCCCCGCTTGGGATCGTTCGCCCGCCGTCGGGTTTGACCGTATCCGGAAGGCGGAGCGACCGTAGGGGTCTCAAGCCCGCTTACGGGAACGGACTGCGTTAGTCGAACCCGCGCTGCGGCGCCCTTAGCCATGCCAATAAGGGCGAATGCCTCTCCTTTTTTCCGCAGCACCATCTTGTCCCAGATGTATAGGATAGGGGCGGCGTTGAAGATCGAAGAGTATGTGCCAGAAACGATTCCCGCCAACATCGCAGCGTTGAACAGCTTGAGCTCCGGTGTTGCCGAACCCCAGATAATGAGGAGTACGAGCGTGAGGATAACGGTGCCGGACGTGTTGAGCGATCGGGCAACCGATTGGGTGATGGATCTATTGATCAGGTGAGCGATGTCCTCATTGGGCAAAGGCTTACGCAGGTTTTCGCGGATTCGGTCGAAGATGACAATCGTGTCATGGGTCGAGAATCCGATGACCGTCAGCATCGCCGAGATAAACAGAGCGGAGATTTCCCATCCCGCCAGAGCTCCCATAATGGCCGCCAAACCTAAAACGATGACGACGTCATGAATCAAGGCGATAATCACCGACATCGCGAAACGCAGGCCGATTACGAACCCGCCCAGGGCAAATCCGAAACGAATCGCCAGCCAGAACACGATCAACACGGAGCTCAGAATGATGCCCAGGATCGCGTTCTTGATCGTTTCATCGCGGATCGTCGCACTTACCTCAGCGAACGCTTTTTGATCAGAGACGTTAAATCCAGCATCCTTCGCCAGGCTTTCTCTCAACTTCACCTTGTCGGCATCAAGTGCTTGAACGATGGGAACCGTAATACTTGCGAGCCGGACATTGTCGGAGGTTTCGAACTTGATATTCGCGCCCTTGATGCCCGCGGCCTCCAAGCTCTTCTCAATATCGGCAGCGGTCCGGTTTCCAGCTACGTACGTTCCCATGTAGCCGCCGGTGAACTCGACATTTTTCTTGAGGCCGCCCATTGCGAGGAAGATCAAGCCAGGAACGATGGTGAGCGCAGAAATTGCGAAGTACAGCTTCGATTTCTCAACGACCTTAAACGGCTTCTCGTTAGCCTCAGCTTCAAACTTCTCACCGAACCAGCTGCGGTTGAGGCCGTACAGCTTTGGTGTCGCTCCGATACCGGAGCCAACCAGGAAGACGAGGAGGGATCGGGTGACAACAATCGCGGTGAAGAGCGAAATGAAGACACCAATGATGAGCGTGATCGCGAAGCCCTTGACTGGACCCGTTCCAAGGTTGACGAGGACAAGGGACGTAAGAATCGTACAGGCATTCGAGTCGATAATCGCGGGAAGAGCTCGATTGAAGCCCAGTTCGATCGCCCGCATCAGCGGCCGATCGGCGCGCATCTCCTCCTTGAATCGTTCAAAGACCAGGATGTTGGCATCCACCGCCATACCGACCGACAAAATAAAGCCCGCGATGGCCGCCAGCGAGAACGTGGCTCCCGCCCACTTCAATGCGGTAAGCGTGAACAGCACATAGAGGAGCAGGGCGATCAGGGCCACGAACCCAGGGAAAACGTAGTAGACGAGTAGGAACAATCCAATGAGCGCAAAAGCCAACGCGCCCATCGTCAGAATCTTGTCGAGAGCGTATTGCCCGACAGTGGGATCTAGCACGCTGTAGCTTGTAATGTCCAAAGAAACGGGCAGGGAACCTGAGCGAACCAACGCGCATAGTTCCTTAACGTACTCGGTTTCGAACTTGCCCTCGATAACCGCGTCCGTACTAATGATGGCGCCTTCCCGCAGAGGCGAAACGTTGAGGATTACGCCCTCAAGAACCGCGGCAATTATTTCGCCCCGATTCGTATTAGCGCGGGACCAATCCTCCATCTTCCGCCCGCCAGCTCGACTGAACTTCAGAGACGGAATGTAGCCTTCGCCCGACGGCGTCGCGATGGGCTGCGCATCTGAAATCTCATCACCGGCCAGGATGAGAAACCAGCCATCGATGATTTTTGCGTATTCCGGATTTTTCGTTATGCCGTCGGCCAGGAACGGTTTGATGTCCTTGGTATCATTTCGCCGCCTCAGCCAAATCTCCGGTTTGTCGCCATCCGCCTCGACGGTGGTGTACTCGCGGAACGCGGCCTTCTCCGTCGCAAGGGTCGTGGCGTGATACCACTCAATCCGGCCTGTCCGACTGAGCACTTTTAACGCGGTGTCGATGTCCTTCATGCCGGGCAGTTCGACGATGATCTCTTTTTCGCCCTTCGTCTGCACGATGGGCTCCGCTACGCCGATGCCGCTTGCCCTCGCTTCAATAATGCTGGCGATCTGAGCCTGAATGATGGCGACCGAAGTCCCCGGCTTAAGCTGGGAAGTGTCCATCTCAAGCGTGATGCGGCTTCCGCCTTTCACATCGAGACCTAAGGTAAATGGGCGCTGCGTAAAAAGAAACCCAGAAAGGGCGCTCAGCGCAACGACGACCGCGAGAAACAAATAGCTTCGGGACTGCAAAATGAAATACGCCTCCAGGCGTGAGCTAAGCAGGGATTATACCGAGCCCGGACTGCCCCGGACTTTCGGCGCGAACTTTCCGATCTTGCAACACGGACGGCCCTGCAACCTGTCTTAATAAGTAACCATGATCCGGCGCATCGTCTTGCTTGCACTCCTCTTAGCATCAGTTGCCGCGACGGCTCAAACCGCTTACTTAGGAATGTTCCTTCAAGGCCAGCGAATCGGTTACTCTTCGACTCGGACTGAGACTGGATCCTACCCCTGGGGCGCATCCAAGAAGGTGATCAGCAAGACCCTTCTCGATGCAGGACTCCTTGGAGCCGCGATGCGTACGGAAATTGATTCGGTTACCTTTACCGACGCGAATGATCGCACCCTTCGCATGGAGTTTGCGATCGAAAGTGCAGGTCGAACCCAGACTTCGACCGCGGTTTTTTCGGCAAGCTCGATCGAACTGTCGATTGATAACAATGGCGCGAAAACTCAGAAGAGCCTTACGAGGCCGACCGACGCGCCAGTCGTTGACGACGCCGTCAATGCCTTGATGAACGACCAAGCCGGCGTCGGCGTCTCGAAATTCTATTACGTTTTGGACCCGATGACTGCGACGTTGGTAAAGAATACGGTTGAAGCCAAGGGCGAAGTAACGGTCGTTTTGCCGGAAGGGTCGGTCAAGGCGAAGCTCATCGAGGTTCGCGAACCGCGGGCCACGATGCGCGCCTATTTCTCCGCCAAGGGCGATTTGCTCAAGATCGACGGGCCGATGGGAATCGAGATGAGGCCGATTTCGGAGGCGGAAGCCCTCGGCAAGCCAGACGCCAATGCGATTCCCGTGGACCTCGCCAACGCAACCGCGATCCGGCCCGATAAGCCGATCGCGGACGCGGAGTCGGCGAAGTCCGTCACCTTGCGGTTAACCGGAGCCGACCTCAGTTTGCTTCCAAGCGACGCCTTCCAGACGGTTCGGCGAGACGGAACCTCTTGGAAAGTCACCGTCCACCCTATACAGATGGTGCCTACCAGCACGATTATCGCATCTAAAAAGCAGGTGCCTTCGTGGACCAAGCCCTCGCTGAACATTCCCGCCGACAGCGCCACCTTCAAGCAACTCGCCACCAAAACCTTGGCCGGCGCAAAAACAGTTCGCGAAGCTGCCAAACGTGTTCGCAAAGCCGTCTTTTCCTTCATGAAACCCAACGCTGGCATCGGAGTTTTGCGCGATGCGGGCGAGGTTTTCAAGACCAAGGAAGGCGTGTGCCGGGACTACGCGGTAGTGACGGCCGCGATTTTACGTGCCGGGGGCGTGCCGACAAGACTTACGAGTGGGCTAATCTTAATGGAGGGCCGATATTATTATCATGCTTGGGTAGAAGTGTGGGACACGAAAAACTGGGTTGGCGTAGATTCAACCCGCCCGACCGATGGAGTCGGTGCGGACCACATCAAGCTCGCGCATGGTAACGTGGAGGATGCGTTTACATTTACGTTTTTGGATAAAGTAAGGATTAACGTTCTCGATGTCCGAAGAAAGTAAAGAGTTGCTGACTGCGCACAATCGTCGCGCAGCGATTCCGATTGGGCGCGCACTCTTCGTAGTGACGGGCGCGATCTTCGGCTGCATCCTCCTCTATGAGTTGATCGGCCCCGTCTTGGTGTGGCTTACGGTCCGCATTGGGAATAAGGTCGACGAGGGCGACATCGGCTTCTCGATCGCGAAAATTGCGGGCGGTCTTCTCGGATTCATTGCGGGAGCAGGTCTTGGTAACCTGCTCACCCTCGTTCTTACGAGCTTTAGAGATCGTTGGGACGACCTCAGCACGGGCGGAAAGGTCACCGCAATCCTTGGCGTCTTCCTGGGCCTCGTCGCCTCGGTACCGTTCTTGTTCTTCATGAACACCCTCCTCGCCGGGCAGTACGCCGTGCTCGCGGCTTCCATGGGAATCCTCATCATCGGCTTTTCCACCCTCTCCGTTTTTGTGCTGAAGTCGATCGAGGACATCCTGCCGTGGAACCGAGGACAAGCGAAGTCCAAACGGCGAGGCATCAAGATTCTCGATACGAACGTGATCATTGATGGGCGCATCGTCGATGTTGCGCGAACTGGTTTCCTAGATGGGCCGCTGTACGTTCCTGGCTTTGTTTTAGACGAACTTCAGTTCATCGCCGATAGCCCTGATTCCCTGCGCCGCCAACGCGGACGTCGTGGACTCGACGTTCTCAGGCTGCTTCAAGCGGATTTTCAGCTCGAAGCCCGCGTCCACGACAAACTCGCTCCGGAAATGAACGACGGGGTTGACAGCCGGCTCGTTCGCCTAGCCAGGGCGATGGGCGGCGACATCGTTACGAACGACTTTAATCTCAATCGGGTCGCCGCGTTGCAGGAAGTCATGGTGCTGAACCTCAACGATCTCGCACTATCCCTCAGGCCGAACGTGCTTCCCTCCGAAACGCTGGAAATCGTCATTATTCGCGAAGGCAATCAAATCGGTCAGGGCGTGGGCTATCTCGACGACGGCACGATGGTGGTCGTCGAAAACGGACGTCCGCACATCGGCGAAACCCTCGAAGTAGTGGTTTCGCAGGTCATCCAGACCGAGCGCGGAAAAATGATTTTTGCGGGGGTTGAGGAAGACGGAGGCGAGTTCCGCCGCCGCCAAGACGGCGGCCCTCGGAGACCTTAGCGTGCGAACGATCGCGGTGATCCTTGCCGCTGGTTCAGGAACCCGTTTTGGAGCGGACAAGACTCAGATGGTGCTGCACGGGAAACCCTTGTGGCGGCATTCGTTTGACACGTACCTGAACCACCCCGATGTGGATGGCGTGGGCCTCATCGGATCGTCTGAGAATGTTGACCAACTTCGCGCCGGTGCCCCGGAAGCGATATTTGTCGAACTTGGCGGTGCCACGAGGACCCATTCTTCGCGCAAGGCCGTCGAGCTAGCCCCCTGCGATCGCATCCTGATTCACGATGCAGCACGCCCGTTCGTGTCCTCCGAAGTCATTTCAAGGGTCTTGGCCGCCCTCACGGGGTCTCCAGCCGCCGCCGCCGCGGTCAAGGTGACCGATACTATTCGATTCGTTACACCGGATGGAACGACGACCCCCGATCGAAACGCGCTCTTTGCTATGCAAACGCCCCAAGGCGCGCACCATTCTGTCCTCGCGCAGGCGTATAGTGAAAATACAGGGGAATTTACCGACGAAATGGCCCTCTTAGAGTCTGTTGGAATTCAGCCGAAGCTCGTGGACGGAGATCCGCGCAACTTTAAGGTGACGACGCCCGAGGATTTTCTCCGCGCCCAGTCCTCCTTTGGTTTCCCAGAAACCCGTACCGGCTTGGGTTATGATATTCACCCGGTGGCCACCGACGGCCGCCCGATGATGCTTGGGGGCGTTCACTTTGAAGGGCCAGGCCTAGAGGGTCACTCCGATGCCGACGTCGTCCTTCACGCCGCCACGGACGCCCTCCTAGGTGCCGCCGCATTGGGAGATATCGGCGAGCATTTCCCAAACACCGATCCACGATGGCGAGGCGCACCTTCGAGCCAGTTTCTGGCCCACGCGGTTGAGCTCCTTCGCTCAAATGGCTGGGAAGTCGTGCATCTCGATATCAGCGTCGTCGCCGAGTTCCCAAAGATCATGCCCAAAGCCAACCAGATCCGCGGTGTGATTTCAGAGATTTTGGGCGTCGAAGTGTCCCGGGTTTCTATAAAGGCGACAACGAATGAGAGATTGGGCGCCATAGGAAGGAACGAAGGAATCGCCGCGTTTGCAATAGCAACCATCAGGGGGAGGCCAGTAGCGCATTCTTAAACAAATACCCAATACCCAATACCCAATACCCAATACCCAACACCTTAACACCCTAGATAGAAAGGAGCAAAACCATGGAAGTCCTCGTTCGTAATGCAGAAGGAAATGTCAGCCCCGCTCATCGCGAGTATGCGGCTAAGAAGCTTGGCAAACTTGATCGCTATTTTCACTCCGCGCAGCGGGTTGAAATGGTCCACCGGGAAGAAAAGAACGGTCATCGAATCGAGATCACGGTGTTCGCAGATGGCTTCACCATTCGAGGGGAAGAGCACGATCTCGACTTAAACGCCGCCATTGATCGAGTCAGCGACAAGCTCGAAAATCGCCTTCGTAAACTCAAAGGACGTCTCATTCACGCCCACCGAAGACGTGGAAATCACAATCTTCCGCCTGCGTTTGACGAGCCAATGGAAGACAGCCATCCCCACGTGGAAATCCGGGAGCGCAAGCAGTTCCTACTGAAACCAATGTCTCGCGATGAGGCAGGCTTGCAGATGGAAATGGTGGACCATCCCTTCTACATTTTCAAGAATGAGGATACGTTGGGAATAGAAGTTCTTTACAAGCGAAAGGACGGCAAGTACGGCGTGCTTCAGCCAGAGCTATAGGTTACTGAGAACCCAAGAAGTGGCTGCTGTTTTGTCTCCTGGAGGAAGTCGTCCCTCAATGACTTCTTCCAGTAAAGCAAGCTTTAGCTTTCCGATCTCTGGCCCAGGGGGTAAGCCGGTTAGTGCCATGATTTCTTCGCCTGTCAGAGGGCTCTCCAACGACGCGACGGGCGTAGCCGCGACCGTACTGACGAGTCGCTCGCGTATGGGCGTCAAGTCCATTTGGCGGACGCCTGGTCTCAGGGAAGCCGCGTCGGCCTCGACCAGAGTCAACAAGTCATCGAGATGCTCGCCCAAATCACGAATCAACCGCCTCGCCGCCGGAACCGTAAACGTCTCAAACGAGCCTAATCGCATGTGGTTGCGTACCAACAGCTTGACCGGCTCAATATCCTCGTTCGAAAACTTTAGCCGCCTGAGCATTTCCTCGGCCATCTTTGCCCCAAGGGTTTCGTGGCCAAAGAATCGAATATTCATCTGAGCATCGCATGACCATGTGCGGGGCTTGCCCACATC
>JBKJJL010000309.1:0-4452 GCA_046597875.1 Fimbriimonadaceae bacterium
GACCACGCTGGAAGGGAGGTTAGCTGCCTGGAATGAGTTCGCTTCAGAGGCGGATTAATGAGCCAGCTCTTGGAGCTCAAGCGCAACGGCCGCCATTTCCTTGCCGGGAGAATCGACGGCCACTCCCATTTCAATGGAGATCGTTAGCCTCCGAACTGCACACGACCACATCCATAATACACCGGAGCCCGAGCACAAATATCTACTTCTTCTCTCGGCCGCGGCCTTACTTCTTTTCTTTGAAAACGAGGACTTCGCCGTTCAGGCAGAACCGTAAACCCGTCGGCTTTGGGCCATCTTCGAACAAGTGCCCAAGGTGCCCGTCACAACGCGCGCAGAGAATTTCTTCACGAACCATTCCGTAGGTCAAATCCGGCCGAACCCAGACGTTTTCCTTGCTGACTGGTTGAAAGAAAGATGGCCAACCGCTTCCGGATTCAAACTTGTGCTCGCTGCTGAACAAAGGAAGATCGCAACCGACGCAATGAAACACGCCTTTCTTGTGATTGTCCAAAAGAGGGCTGCAAAAAGCCGCTTCCGTCCCTTGATTGCGCAGAATCTTGTACTGGATGTCCGTCAGTTTCTTCTTCCATTGAGCATCCGTCAGTCGAACCTTATCCTTGCGTTTCGGGCTCTTCGCGTCGTCCTCGGCGCGAACCGTTGCGGAACCCTGGTCGGAATAGTGCGTGACGCAACCAATCGCCGCCACCGCAAGTATTGAAAGGGACGCCAAAAGAACTGGTTTCATACGCTTAGTATTACGAAGTGCATCGAGCGCACATTCGTTCCAAGAATAAATGTCCCGAAGTAGGGAAAGGCTAGAATGAACCCATGAAGCTCCTCATCCGATGGATTATTCTCGCGGGAGCCATCTCCGCGGCGTCGTACCTGTGCAAACTCCTCGGCCTCGGGTTTGAGGCGAGCGCCAACGATACGGCGGGCTTCATACGCCTTATGATAGGCACCGCGCTTTTGGCGTTTCTCAACGCGACCCTTGGCTCTGTGTTGAAAATCCTCACGTTGCCTCTTAGCTGCCTGACCTTTGGTTTGTTCTCCCTCGTAATCAACGCCTTCGTCCTCATCGTAGCGGCGTCCGCGAATTTCGGTTTCCGATTCACATCGACCGGCGGGAGTCAGTTTTTGGCCGCGTTTGTGGCCAGCCTCCTCATCGCCGCGGTTTCGGGTGTGATGAACGGCTTGCTTGCCCCGAAAACCGAACGCGACGAGTAGGCCAAACCCCGTAAGCTAAACAGGGACGTATCACCGCGGCATTCCCAACAATCTTCACTCAAGGTTGTTGAAAATGCGTCGCACACTGTTAGCTTTATCCATTGGAATCACTGCCCTTACGGGTGCGGCGGACATTCTGCCCGAGATGAACAAGCACCTGGAGTTTGGGCACGAGTGCATGCGCCGTGGATACGAGGGAGGCGCGATTGCTTCCGCGAACCTCATTCTGCTGGGCCAGATCAAGATCTACGTGGATGACCGCGGAGCTACCGACGAAACCAAGCTCGCCCTTGCCGATGCCGAGTTTATATGGGAGGATGCCCTAGATAGCGAAACGAAGTTCGTAAGGGTGACATCTCGCAAGGAAGCTGAGATCGTGATCTCGTTTTCACGGGACCTCAATGTGGGTGGCCAAGAAGCCGGTGGCTACACCGAATGGAGCCGCAACGTCAAGTGGCAAGGCAGCGAGTACGTCGGCTCCTTGAAGGCCGACATGAAACTTCGTACGATTCGACCGGACGGTAAGCCCATGACTCGAGAGCAGGCACGGCACGCCGCACTTCATGAACTCGGCCATGTTCTGGGCTTGGACGATAGCGTGAATCGCGGTGAAGTGATGGCCCCTTTGAATCTAAGAAAACCGATCGCCACGCCCTCGTACAAGGAAGTTTGCGTGATCCGAGAGATACGGGTGAAGGCGTCAGAAATGCGCGCAACCGCGTTGATCACTCGCTGGCTGTAAACCATCTTTTACTGTTTTCTTGTAAGAGGTTCTGCGGCCTCTTACGTTCCGATTTCAACTTTAGGCGTTCTTCAAGATGTCGGGTATCGCCCCGAAAAGGAGAATGTCTATGCCAACAGATCAGAACGACCGTCAGCCCCGAGTTCAGGATGGCGAGGATCAGGCGAACGGTGGCGCGAGCCAAGGGTTCGACCCGGTCAGACCGCGTGAACCAGATCCGATGGGCTTGGGTCCCGAGTTCCAACGGGATAACCTCCGTAAAGAGACACCTGATGCGACGCCAAGCGAAGGCGAGGTTCGTGACTCGGAAGATGCGGGACGCCTCACGCCTCCCACCGGAAAAGACGCACCCGATTGGCCCGACGATCTCGTCTTTCCCGCCACGAAAAAGGATGACCCCCTATGAAAGAAGTCAGCGAACACACACCTCCGGCTAGAAATCACCACTCCGATCGATTGAACAACAACTCACACAGAGATCAAACCGAGCAGGAAGACGGAGTTTCGATCAGAGATGTCTTGGAGAAGAAGGTTTCGAAGATCCCTGGTCACGTCATTCTGCTTGCCGCCGTTGGCATCGCAGGACTGTCGCTCTTGTTGAGGATGCGCAAGCATGGAACTACAGGCAAACTTCTTGGAAGTCTTGTCCCTCCGCTCATTTCGATGGGTCTCATGAAGAAGTCACCAAGCAACCCTGATTCGAGTCCAGCCTAGGGCTCTGGCTTTTACAAAGGGTCGCGGTCTCGCGGCCCTTGCTTAGTTGCGGGTCACTCTCGGGTCATAATCTGCAAGCTCATGAGCAGGAAACCCGTCCCGCTAGGCGCGAAGTTGCGCTATTTGTTCGAGAACACTCTTTCGAAGGGGCCAGTCGCCATTATCGGCTGGCTCGCTCTGCTGTCCCTTGCGATCATCATTGTGGCGGCAGGACTCATGGCCGTCTTGCAAGTCGGCTACGGCGAAAACAGCTCGTTCCTTGAGAACTTTTGGAATAGCCTCATGCGAACATTCGACGCTGGCAACATGGCAGACGATGGCGCAGGAGAAGGCAACGGGCCCGCCAACTGGGCCGTTCGGCTCGTGGCGCTCTTCGTCACCCTTGGCGGCATTCTCATCATCAGTTCACTTATCGGTGCCCTCACCTCGGGCATCGAGGGCAAGCTCGACGATCTTCGCAAGGGCCGCTCGCCTGTGCTGGAGAGAGGGCACACGCTGATCCTCGGCTGGTCGCCCAAGATCTACGCGATCATCGCTGAACTCCTTATCGCCAATGAAAACCAGAAGCACCCCAGCATTGTGATCCTGGCCGAGCGCGATAAGGTGGAGATGGAAGACGACATCGCCACGCGCTTTCCGACCACGAGGAACACGAAAATTATCTGCCGAACCGGCAGTTCGCTGGATCTCGACGAGCTTGAGATCGCCAATCCGCACGAAGCCCGATCAATCATCGTCCTTGCCCCCGAAGTCGCCCAACCGGACATCTTCGTCATCAAGTCCATCCTCGCGCTGACGAACAATCCGAAGCGTAAGACGGAGCCATATCACATTGTCGCTGAGATTCGCGAGCACGACAATATGGAAGCCGCTCGATTGGTGGGAGGCGATGAGGCGGTGCTGGTGCAGCCTGGCGATCTGATCGCCAGGGTTACCGCGCAGACGTGCCGGCAATCCGGATTGAGCGCAGTTTACACAGAGTTACTTGATTTCGACGGCGCAGAGATTTACTTTTCAAAGCAGCCCGGCCTGGTGGGAAAAACTTACCGCGATGCGATTTTCGCATTCCCGGATTCGACTGTGATCGGGCTAATGAGCCACGATGAACGCGCACTCGTGAACCCCCCTATGGAAACGATTGTCGGTGCTGGCGACCTAGTGATGGCGATTGCCAAGGATGATGACACGGTGCAAATGTCCGCCGGACCACTGCCTAGCATTGAAAAGTCCATGATGCGGCAAGCTGATCTCAGTCCGGCAAAGCCTGAAAGAACGTTGATTCTGGGCTGGAACGAAAAGGCAGAGCTCATCATTCGCGAACTGGACAACTTTGTTCCTTCCGGGTCGGAAGTGATGGTGGTTGCGGACTTGGATGTCTTGTTCTCCAGCAAGGAATTGGAACGCCAAAAGCTGACGATCATCCAAGGTAATACTACTGAGCGCGCCGTTTTAGACCGTCTCGACGTGCCCAGCTACGATCACGTTATCGTGTTGTGTTATTCCGGACTTGATGTTCAAGAGGCGGACGCGAAGACCCTCATAACGCTGCTCCACATGCGCAACATCGCGGAGGAAAGCGGGCGGGACCTCAGCATTGTCAGCGAGATGCTCGATATCCGCAATCGCGCCCTCGCCGAGGTTGCGCGCGCCGATGATTTCATTGTGAGCGACAAGCTGGTGAGCCTTATGCTGTCCCAGCTTGCTGAGAACAAGCAACCTCAAAAGGTCTTCAGCACGCTGTTCACCGCAGAGGGTTCCGAAATCTA
>JBKJJL010000153.1:0-20753 GCA_046597875.1 Fimbriimonadaceae bacterium
CCTCAGCATGCAGTTCGTGCGAGACGGAATCGAGCTGCAAGTGAAGGAGCCGGGGAGATTCTATGATCGACTAGGGGAGCTCGTGCTCGACGAAAAACTCGCGATAAAAGGATTCGGAAGCCCGGATAACAACCTGGAATCCATCTTCCGGTATTTGGTCAACGAATAACCGCAGATTCAATCGCGGGGCTAGAATGATACGCATGAGACCACGGAAGTGGCAAGTGATCGGGATCGGAGCCTTGGTGCTGGCCATAGGCATTCCCGTCGCCGTCACCAAGTACCACGCATGGCAAGATGAGGCGGCCTATCAAGAGCAGCTAAGGCTCGCCCGACAGGAAGGTTTGCCCACGAACGCGGCCGAATACGCGGCGATCATCCGGCCCGCTGAGCCAGCCGAAAACGCCGCCCTTATCTACCGTCGCCTCGCCGGGACAATGCGGGGCTATCCGGACTTCTCGAAGCTTGACTTGGCGTTGACTTTTCACGCAACCCCGCAGACTCGCTCCGAAGCAAAACAGGCGTTAGTAAAGTACAAATCTGCCCTTGATCTGGCCGACCAGGCGGTTGTCCTGCCACGATGCTGGTTCGATCGGAACTGGGCAATGGGGGCGGCCGTCCTGTTTCATGAATTCGCTGATATGAAAGCAGTCGCGAAGCTCCTGGCGCTTCGGGGGTCTGTCGCGGCGAACGAGGGCAGGAGCGAGGACGCCATCGCCGAAGCCAAGCGTATTTTCACGATCTCCAAGCATCTCCGAGAGGAGCCACACGAGATAGCTCGGCTTGTTAGTGAGTCGGTCTCTGTGATCGCCAAACGTAGTTTGGCCGGGTGGGCTTACACGCATCGGGACCAGCCCGAGTACCGTCTCGCCCTAGTCAAGTCAATGGATGAGCTACCGAAACCAAGCCTTAAGGAAGAGCACCGGAACCTCCTTGTGGATGCGCTTTCGATGATCGAGCTTTGCTCGACCAGGGAAGGCCGCGAGGAGCTTGGGCTGAAAGAGGACGACCTTCCCCACGGGGCCGAAATGATCTTCCCGCTGCTCCTGAGCCAAAGCAAGGCCAGGGCCGAGATCGTGCGAGCCGCCCGAGCCTCTTGGGCTGCTCTAGAACTTCCTCCCTCTAAGCGGAAAGAGGCATTCGAGACCGCTACTCACGACCTTTACACGGCCATGCTGGCGTTTCCGACTGCGCTCAGCATTTACGAACAATTGAGTTCCGGAAACCTCTTCTCCCGCACGGTCAACCGCGAACTCAACTGGGAAGCCGGCCGCCAGCAATATCTCGCCCTTGCTCGAGCGCTGGAAGGGCCAAAGCCGCCCGCATCGATCAAGACTAACGACCTGCTCAGCCCCTTCGACGGGAAACCCATCAGCTATAAGTTCGACGGCAAACAGATCGTGCTGAGCGTGAGCGGCTACATGCGCTATAGCCCGGATGGACCGACGCCGGTTGTGCTAAAAGTGCCTCCCGACAACGCCCTCAAATGAGGGTGTTGGTATGTTAAGGTGTTGGGTTACTTAGTAGACATGGACCTGCTTCTCACTTCAACACCTTAACACCCCAAGACCCAACACTCACATTCACCAGCTCAAAAACCAATCGTGCAATCGTGTGTCGTCCGTCAGTTCGGGGTGGAACGACGTCCCCAGGCACTTCCCCTGCCGAACTGCCACGACTTGCCCTTCGTAACGGCCCACAACTTCCACTTCCGAGCCCTGTGAAACCACGATAGGAGCGCGGATAAAGACCCCGGTTACCTCGCCCAATCCTTCCAAAGTAACCGAATCTTCAAAGGAATGAACCTGAGCTCCAAAAGCGTTTCGGCGAACGGTTATGTCCAATAAATCTAGCGTGTACTGCGACCGATCCTCTACCGCCGAGGCCATCAAAATCATCCCCATACACGTTCCCCAAACGGGCATTCCTTCCTTTGCACGAGAGCGAATGGCAGCGCCAAGTCCAAAGCGATCCAGCAAAAGACTCACCGTCGTACTCTCTCCTCCCGGAATGACAAGCCTGCCCACCCCATCGAGTTCTTCGGTCGTCCGAACCTCCCGGACAACGATCGCGGGGTCGAGGCGTTGAAAGGCGTCTATATGCCGGGCGAAATCACCTTGAACCGCCAAAACGCCGACTGGAGTCATCGAATCGAATTGTACAGTCAAAGAACAAACGGGTCGAGGTCACTGAGACCCGTATCCGAGGCAATCCCAAGAACGACAGCAATGGGTATGAGGGCTTCGCTGGGGCCAACGAAGAAGTTCGTCTCCAGCTGCTGGTCCACGGGCCATCGAAGGAACGAATCAACGTAATCAACTTCCTTCACAAAATCCATAAAAACCGCCCAGGAGCAGTTCGGGAGCATTTGCGAGAGCGGTCTCGCCATCCATCCAGGAAGGGGGTAAAAGTTTCCGCCACCAAACCCATCGAGCCTGTAACCGCCTGGAAAACACGTTTCCAAAAAACGGAGCATGTCGTGTTTGGTCCAGCCTCGAACGTGTGCGGAACTATTCTTGACGCAAGAGGGTTGGCGTCCCATGCCTAGTAGAACCCGATTATGAAGGGAGGCGAGATTTGGAACTCCGAGAATGAGATGTCCCCCAGGTCTGAGAACCCGGCTAATCTCGTGAAAAATCCAGAAAACTTCCTTCACATGCTCAAGAATCTGGTTCGCGATGATCACATCCACCGAGTTATCCGCGAAGGGAAGTGCATCCTTCTCAAGATCGAGTGCGACTACATTTACGCCCAGTTTGCGCAGTTTTGCTCGCGAGGGAGGATGAACCTCGACGGCCCACAACTCTGCACTTGGGCATGCCAGGCGAGCAAGCATCAGGTCCGCACCTGGCCCAGCCCCGATATCGAGCACCCGCTCAAAAGGAGCCGCCCCCTTTGTAAACCTGGCGATGTGGTGACGACCGTAGTTGAGAGTCCGATCAATCATTACTTCTTAATACGGACCCGAAGCCAAACTTGACCAGTTGTCTGCCTTGTCCGCTGAACCCGTAGTCTGGGGACGGGGTTGCCTGCCCCCAACGTTCAAGCAGGCGGGTTAATACGATCTAGGATTTTTGCAGAAGCTGTTTGCAGTTTTGCCACCAGACGGCTCGCTTCAGTTGAACTTCCCGTACTGGAAGCGATCCAGCTGGATCAGCTTCGCGCTTTCAAAAACGGGGAGCACTTTCTTCATCGTGCCGTACTTCACCGGCTGGCCATCAACGCTTTGCCAGTTCAGGGTCACCGCGCTGTCTCGAAAGCGGAACGTGCCGGTGGACTTCCAAGCCGAGCCTGAAAACACAAACTCGCCGTATTTTGAGAGGACAATCTTCGTCATTTTCACAAACTTGCGTTCTGAATCCAGCAGGTACCAAGTCCCCACGACGGGCTGATTCAGAGGGTCAATCGGCTTGGCGACCACCTTCACTACGGTCTTCCTCTTCTTTTTGGGCACGTACTTGCGTGTCTTCTTCTTCTGCGCTGGCGGCTGCAAGGGAGATGCCACCAAGTCGCCGCCGCAAAGCGAAAAGATTAGGACAAAGGCGAAGAGGGCCCGCATGGTTACGAGTATGACGCCTTGCCCCGAGGGCCGGTTCGCTCGGATTTAAAGCGGAGCTTCGCCCCTGAAGACAAGTAAACTGCATACATGAAGCTGTTCGTAGATACCGGCGACGTGGAAGAAGTGCGGCAAGCCGCGGAGTGGGGAGTTTTGGACGGGGTAACCACGAATCCGACCCTCATCGCCAAGTGTGGAAAGGGATTTCGCGAGACTGTTCTCAAGATTTGCGAGCTCGTTCCTGCCGGCGACATCAGCGCCGAAGTCGTCGCGACCGACTACGACACGATGCTTAAGGAAGCTCTGGAAATCTCAAGCTGGCACGCGCAGATTGTTGTTAAGGTGCCGCTCATCGAGCCGGGCGTGAGGCTTGTTAAGACTCTCTCAGAGAGAGGGATCAAGACCAATGTTACGCTCGTCTTCACCGTCTCGCAGGCCCTTATGGCCGCAAAGGCAGGCGCAACCTACATTTCGAACTTCGTGGGCCGCGTAGATGACCTTTCCGATGACGGCATGGTCGCAGTCGCCGACACCGTGAATATGATCCACAACTATGGCTTCGAAAGCGAGGTCTTGGTGGCATCCGTGAGGCATCCTCTTCACGTGGTTCAGGCGATTCAAGCAGGCGCACACGTTTCGACGATGCCCTTTAAGATCATGCAAATGCTGTTCAAACACCCGTTAACCGACAGCGGTTTGCAACGATTCCTCGCCGACTGGGATGCGGCCGGGTTGTCTATTTTCGAACCCGTGCGAGCTTAAATATGGAACGCAAGAACATCGCGTCGGGTCGGAAATGGGAATCCATCGTCGGATATTCCCGCGCGGTTCGCGTTGGCCCCTTCGTTTACGTTACGGGCACGACCGCGACTCATGAGAACGGCCACATCATGGGGCTTGGCGACCCCTACGCCCAAACCGTGCAGGCTCTCGCGAATATCAAATGGGCCCTGGAACAGGCTGGAGCGAGCCTCGAAGATGTCGTGCGGACGCGGATCTACGTGAAGCACATTGGCGATTGGGAAAAGGTTGGCAAGGCCCATTCCGAAGTCTTTGGGACGATCCTACCCGCGACGACGATGGTGGAAGTGAGCCGGTTGATCGATCCCAACATGTTGGTCGAAATCGAAGCCGACGCGGTCATTCTAGGCGCTCTTGATCGCGGCGACGGCCTCTAGCAATCGGCGGGCGCATTCCGTTCCTTCCTCGGCTGGCTGATTGCGCCCGAACGAAAAGCGCACCCCCTCCTTGGCTTCCGCTTCGGAGTACCCGCACGCCAGCATCACGTGGCTAGGGTCCAGACTTCCAGACGAGCAGGCCGAGCCCGCGCTTGCGCTGACGCCCGTGCGGTCAAGGCGAATAAGGAGTGTCTCAGCGGGAACGCCAGGGAATCGGAGGTGGACGTGCCCGGGGAGGGTCGGGGAAGAGGTCGAACGTTGAACGTCGAAGGTCGAAGACGCCGAAACCAGACCTTCGGCAAACGCAAGGGCAGACACGTATTTATCAACTGCCTCGACCTTTCTGGCCACGGCTCCAAAGCCCACGATCCCCCCCACATTCTCGGTACCCGCGCGCATTTCCCTTTCCTGAGCGCCACCAACCGTCAAGGGCTGCAGCTTCACGCCTGCCCGCGTGTAGATGGCCCCGACCCCTTTCGGACCACCGAGTTTGTGCGCAGAAAGCGTAACAATATCCGCGTCAAGATCGGTAACCTTCCAGTCCCACACGGTGAACGTCTGAACCGCGTCACAGTGGACCAGCGCGCCGAACCGGTGAGCGATCCCAGCGACCTGAAAGATGGGCTGGATCGTGCCCAACTCGTTGTTCGCGTGCATCACGCTTACGAGAAGAACATCATCGGCCATCATCTTCTCAAGCGCGCCCAAGTTGACGACGGCTTGGCGGTCAACCGGAATGAGCTCCACGAGGAAACCCAGTTTCTCCAAAATCGGTTGAGTGTGAAGCACGCAGTGATGCTCTGCCGCCCCGAAGAGAATGCGCCTCCGATTAGAAGGGGAACTCAGCGCAGCCCCGAGGATTGCCAGGTTTGCGGACTCGGTGCCGCTGCTCGTAAAGAGCACCTCCGCGAACAGGCAGCCCAAGGCGTCGCTCAAGGCTTCTCGCGCTTGGTCGATCGCGGCGCGGGCTCGGCGACCCTCTTCGTACAGACTGGAGGGATTGCCGAACTCACTGGAAAGCCAAGGCAACATCGCCACTTGTGCGTCGGGCACAAGAGGCGTCGTTGCGGCGTGATCGGCGTAAATTCGGGTCACAACAGCTTCCTGAACCATGGTTTTGGCAGGAAAGTCGCCACCCATCTCAAGTAGCTCTTGAACCGGCAGGGGCTCCTCTTGATCGATTCCCCATAGGCGCGCCTCCCGCGCCGAGGATCGCCGTTTAGCGTGCAAACGGTTCCAAGTGCCGCATAGTTATGCGCCATGCCAGCCTTCACGGCATCGGTTGGCAAGTCCCGGCGATTCGTCCAATCCGACTCTCGAGAAGCGATCCACTGCCTCAGCATTTCATCGTCCTTCCAAATTCGCTCCAGTTTGTGACTCGCGTTTTCGCCGTGAACGCGATAGAATGTTAGCGGCTCGGGGACGCAGCCCATTTGCCATTTCTCCGCGATCCGAAGCCACATTTCCCAATCGCCGGAGCCAAAATACGCCTCGTTGAAACCGCCTAGCGCGTCAAAGCATTCCCTACGGACCAAAGCCGCGGAGGCGATGATCTTGTTCTGATAGAGCAACGGCACCAGCAAATCCCCGGTCTCGAAACGCGGAAAGTCAAAGCCGAGGGGAGAATCTTCGCGTTTCTTGCCATCTCCGTCAATGAACCAGCCTTCCGTATGCACGAGGCCCACCTTAAGGTGCTTTTCGAAGAGTTCCAACTGAGCTTCCAACTTGCGCGGGGCCCACACGTCGTCGTCGTTCAAGATCGCAATGAACTCGCCGTTGGCTTCCTTCAGCGCCCGATTCAGGGAGCCATAGGTGCCCAGATTCACTTCGTTCAGGATGACCCGACCTTTTTCTCCCCAAGGGGACCCAGTGAGCCAATCTCGCGTTCCATCTTTCGAGCCATCATCAATCGCGACAATCTCCCAATCTGTATAAGTTTGATCCATCACAGACTGCCACGCATCCGGCAAGTAGCGGATGTGGTTGTAGCACGTGAGCAAGATTGAAACGCGAGGCATCGAAGCGTTAGTTTACGGTGCGAACGTCAGGTTAAGGATTCTCCGTGCGATTTCGAAGTAAATGACCAACCCGGTTGCATCCACGAAAGTTGTAATAAACGGCGCGCTCATTACCGCCGGGTCCACCCCGGCCCGCTTGGCAGCGAGGGGCAGGACGCTTCCAACCGTCGCCGCCCACAGGACGATGCACGGCAAGGCAACGCCTACCGTGAGCGAAACCTCAAAACCCGAGCCCCAACCCCAGAGTGCGCGAAGAAAAGCAAGTGCTCCTAGGCTTACACCTATGAGCAGGGCGACCAAAAATTCTCGCCGCATGACCCGAAGGAAGTCAGAAGGTCGTACTTCCCCAACCGCGAGGGCACGAGTGATCGTCGTTGTTACCTGAGAGCCAGAGTTCCCACCGGCCCCAATAAGCAACGGAATGAAGAGCGTAAGCTTTGCCATTGTAGCGAGTTGCCCCAAGCCTTGATTGGCACTCTCGTCCGGAATGTACTTTCGCAAAACCGCACCGGTTAAAGTTTCCGCGACAAAGAGAATCAACAGCCAAGGGAGTCGTCTTTTTGCTAGTTGCAACACGGATAGCGACAAGTAGGATTCCGCGTCACCCGAGACTGCACCGAGCTTCAGGACGTCTTCGGTATCGGCTTCGGAAAGGACTTCCTGGGCGTCGTCGGCGGTTAAAATCCCCCGCATTCGTCCTCGATCATCGAGCAAGGGAATCGCGGAAAAGCCGTAGCGAGCCAGGGTACGGGCAACTTCTTCGGCTTTTCCGGTCGCCATCGCGGTAATCGGATCGGGATTCATGATGTCACGAGCAATCGCACCGGGCTCGGCTCGAAGGACACGACGGAGCGTAAGAACGCCTAAGAGGTGTCGGTCTTCGCTCAAAACGTAAATATAGTTGACGGTCTCGAAATCCTCGTCGCTCGCGGAGCGGATCATTTCGATTACGCCTTCCATCGTCGCCGAGGGGCCTGCCTCGACGTAGTTCTCCGTAAGAAGTTGCCCCGCTGAGCCTTCCGGGAACGACATCAGTCGCCGCAGCTCGTCCGCGTCTTCCTCAGGGATGACCTCCAACAACGCCTCGAAACGATCAGGCTCAATCTCCTCGCGAAGCTCCAAGGCATCGTCCATGGGCAGGACGTCGAGATAGTGAGCGAGGATCTCGTCAGGGAGTTCGTCGATCAGCCGTCGAGCGCTTTCGGTAGGCAGCTCGATGAGGACGTTTGACGCAGTCTCCGCGTCGAGATGCTGCAACAGGGCCAGCTGTTCTTCCGATTCGAGTCGGACAAAGGCTTCGGCGAGGTCTTCCGCACGAAGGCCTTCTAGCTCGGCTCGAACGGTGGCGAGGTTATCCACCGGGGCCAGTGAGCGCAACAGGTCGAGTAAGGTCTTGTCATCGGGTCGCATAGCGGCATTCCTTGCGAGTCATCATGGCCGCCAGTTTCCGACGGCAAGCTAAGTACTGTTGGGTTCCATAAGGGTGTAGACAGCGCGTCGCTGCGCCATCCAGAGGTGATTATGGCGAAGGAATGACAAAAAATGCAACGCTGTTGAACCTATGGGATAGGCTGAAACATTCGTTTTCGGCTGTTAAATGTAATATTCCCGACTTTTCATCGAAATTTGAGACTAGAGAGCTGGAACAGGAGTGTCTCCGCCCCCTGCTTGGGGACGATGCCGATTCAGCCGATCCACGACATCTCGCGAATGAATGAAAACCAACTCCGTCAGTTCGTTCCAAACGTGATAGTTCGTCGCAAGTTCCTCGATCGTCATGAACTTCCGACCAGAGGATTCCTCAACCACCTGGATGTCCACGAGATCCAAAACCGAGGCCGCGTAACAATCTGCCCAGCGAATCTCGTTGCGCTCCATGATCTGATAGCAACCTATATATTGAACATCGCCGAGCACGGCGCCGCCTTCTTCCAGCGCTTCGCGCTTCACCGCCGCGAGAGACTCCTCAAGCGGCTCCACGCGACCGCTTGGGATGCACCAGCCTCGGCCAATAATGTCGCAAACCAAGACCTGACCATCCTTCCAAGGGAAAACCAAGCCCGCAAATGCCCTCAACGGCGCACGAAAGGGGGCAGGAAAGAACTTCAGGGTCTGCCTCCCGTATTTGCCGGTTGGAAAATTCTTCAATAGCTCACGATTTTGCCGAGTACGCGATCCAGCGGCACCGCACCGAACTTGCGACTGTCTTCCGAGACCTCTCGGTTGTCGCCCAGAACGTAAATGTGCCCCTTTGGAACGACGTACTCGCCGTTCGCGATGGACCAAGTCTCGGGAATGTTCGCGAAGTCAACAACTTCGCCTTCCATCTTGTATACGCGCTTGATCACGTATTCCTTCGGCCCGTCCCCTTTGATCACGACAACATCCTTAACGCGAATCCCACCGACCAACCAATACGCGCGGCTGGAGAGCAGGCGCCGGCCGCTCTTGTAAGTTTTTTCCATGGAGTTCCCGGTAACAATGACCGTATTGAAGCTGAGATAAAAGAAAATGGCAAAGCCAAGGACGAATAAAAGGACAATTCCGAACCCTGTCAAAGCGCGCTTTCGCATGGTGAATCCCGTCACTTCGCTATACTTATTCACTTCGGCTTGTTGCCGAGGCGTCCGTGTATGGAGAACTTAGCCAAGAGCATATCCCAACACAGCGTCACCGTGATGGCCCTCCTGGCCCTGGCGGTGGTCGTTCTCATGGTGGCCATGGTGGTTGTGATGAGGCGGTTGAGCGCCTTGCGGGCCCGCTGGAACGCCTTGCTGAGCGAGGCATCGGGTGCCTCCCTCGAACACCAGCTCAATGAGCACTTCCACGAGCGCAAGCAACTGATTCTCGATTTCGAGGCCGCGCGACATCGAATCGATGTCCTTGAGGAAAAGATGGAAGCGGCCAAACGCCACCTTGGCGTCGTCCGTTACGATGCATTCGACGACGTGGGAGGAGCCCAGAGTTTCGCCTTTGCAATTTACGACGATCGGGGCGATGGCGCGGTCATTACGAGCCAAGTTGGCCGTGCGGATTGCCGCGTTTATGGCAAAGCGCTGACCCGGGGACGATCAGAAAGGACGCTGTCTCAGGAGGAGCAGCGCGCGATAGATGAAGCCATCCGGCCATCTCCGCGTCCAATCATCGCCCCATGAACCAGGGTCATGACGACAACGTCCTTATCGAGCGAGCTCAAAAGGGCGATCGCGACGCGCTGGATGCGCTTATTCGCAAGTACGAAAAGCGCGCGTATCAATATGCCTATCGCTTAACCTCAAATCCCGAAGAAGCCGGCGATGTCGTGTCGGACGCCTTCGTGCGGGTCTACAGCGCGCTCGGCAACTTCAAAGGAAACAGTGCCTTTACGACCTGGATGTACCGGATTCTCACCAACTGCTTCCTCGATCACCGAAAGCGCGAGAAGAACCGCTCAGCCATCAGTTTGGAATCGACGCTCCAAACCGACGACGGCGACCTGGAGCGCCAGTTCGAAAGCCCCGATGCGACTCCGGACGTGGAATTGGAGCGAACTCACCGAGCGAAAGTCTTCGAAAGCGCGGTCGCGATTCTGCCCGAGTATCAGCGGGTTATGGTCACTCTGTATCACGCCGAAATGCTATCGTACGAGGAAATTGCTGAGACCTTAGATCTACCGATCGGAACCGTCAAGAGTCGTTTGAACCGGGCGCGACTGTCCCTAAGAGAAGCTCTCGTAAAGGATGAGGAACTTTTCAATATCAACTGAGGTCAAAGAACGGAAGCAACTAATGCGAGGAATGCGCTAATGAATCTGGGCAAAGCAAGAGAGTATTACAGCGCCTACTATGAAGGCAGCCTTGACCGTGGACTACGGGAGGGTGTTGAGCGCGTTCTGCGCGAGGACGCCCAGGCTCAAGCTGAGTACCGTGCCTTTGAAGGAACGATGCGCCAGCTTGAATCCATGAAGGGCTTAGAAGTATCTGAGCCAGATGATCTCCACGAACGCATCATGGCCCGGATTGATCGCCATGTTTGGGAGAAAAACCAAACACGGAAGGTCGCCGGGTTCACTTGGTGGAAAATTGCCTTGCCCACCGGCGTTGCCGCTGCCGCAATCGCCCTGACCCTTCTTCCCTGGCGAACGCCGGAAACAAACTCGGGGGGCGTCATCCCTTTCCCAACGACGACTCAAGCGCGTCTTGATGTCAAAGCAACCGCCAATGGCGTTACTGTGAACTATCCGGTCGTCGCCCAGCGTGATGTTGTTATTCGAGACGCCAAGGGCACGATCTTAGAGCCAATCCACCTTCGAAATCAAGGCATCACGAACAAGGAACTTAAGAACGAATCGCAACAGGCGATTCTTCTGAGCATTGACGAATCTGACTTAGGCACGACTTGGATCGCCATTCCGGGTACCGAAATTGCCACGACCTCTCTCGGAAAGGGGAGCCTTCGCGAAATGGCACTTGAACTCGCTTCCACGTGCCAGATTCCCGTAGTCCTCCAAGTGAAATCGACGGAGATCGAGCTGCAATGGAAAATGGACGCCACTGATGCCCATGGAACCTCTAGTCGCGCGGTCGAGTCACTCGGCTTGAAAGTAGAACTAAGGGGAGATCGAAGCGAGCTTCGCACCCTCTGGATTCTCGGCAATTGAGGTAATCGTGACGGGAGTTGCGAGCGAATCAATTACCTGATCGATTCGCCTAAACCAGGATGTCTGCGAAATTCCACACATGCGAAGCAGTCCCATATAGGGGCTGTCGAGATTCGTATGAGAACTTGGCTTTGGTAGCGACGCCAGATAGCTGACGCTGAGTTGATCGGCCTCATCGCGCCTTGATAGCAAGGCATCCACCTTCTCAAAGCTCTTGTGGTAATCCGTGGATGTTGCAGTGTCGCGGTAAAGCCTTGACATGAGCCGAGCCATCGCCTCCAATGGCTTCTGTTGCGAGCGAAGCGTCAGCAACTCACCGCGAATCCATAATCGGGAGGCGGGTGGGCTTTTGGCGCCGACCTCGTTAAGCTCCATCATGATCGTTCGCTGCACGATGCCCGCATGAGCCACCGCATAAGGATCGGAGTATTTCATGGCTTCCCCAACCTTTAGGGCAAGGATCAGATCGTTTGCCGAGTGGTCCAACCGTCCTTCGTTGGCTTCTAGCCGAGCAATGGCCATCAGGTGACAAGCCAATGAATCGCGAACGCGCGTAATATCGCGCTTGATGCCATCGCGTGCAAAATCATCCAGGTGCACCGGCGTTAGTTGCTGGAGCGATCCATCCTCGATTCCTTCTATCCATCGCAACGTGGTCTGGCGCAAAAGTTCACGGTTGACGCTCCCGTGAGGAAGCGATTGGAACTCAACTGCTTTTGTATAAAAGCTCCTGTAGGCGAGAAATGCAGCTTGCTGTTTCGCAGTGCAGGCAGTAAAAACGTACGGATCTAGGGAGAGGCGAGCACGCACGCCGATCGCGCCAACATACAGCAGGGGGCAAAGGAGGAGGAGCCGATATGCAAGTGTCCGTGCGGGCATACAAACGATTCTCGGAACCTAGCATTCTTTCCTGAACCCGTAAAATCTGCCAAAGTGCCACAATTTTCTCTCAGCATTTTCTGTGAATACGTATTCTCGGGTTGACGAGTAGCACTATAATGGAAGGTGGCAATGAGACGTTGTGGTCCCATAGGTGTCCTGATCGCGCTGGCGACGATCTTTTCCGCCCATTGCGCCGCCCAAACATCCCCGAAAACCGAGCTCGTCGTGTGGGGTCTGTCCATCGGGCCGGACTCCAAGGGCACCAATGCGCTCCTTCGTGAGTTTGAACGACGGAATCCGGACATCGACGTAAAGCTCCTCAGCATGGGGGCCGGTGGAATGGATCCCCAAAAACTCATGACCTCCATCGTCGGCAACGTCGCGCCCGATGTCGTTAGTCAAGATCGCTTCGCTGTTTCGGACTGGGCCAGCCGAGGCGCGTTCCTCTCCATGAACGATTGGATCAAGCGAGACGCCAGCGACCCTCTGTGCCCGAAAAAGGCCGAATACTATCCCGCAACGTGGCTTGAAGGGTCGTATGATGGCCATCAGTACGCGATTCCCACCAGCGCGGACAATCGCATTCTCTACTGGAACAGAGCGATTTTCAGGGAAAAAGCCGGGGACCTTAGGGCGGCAGGTCTAGACCCCGAGCGCGCTCCACGGACATGGTCCGAGTTGCTCGCCTATAACAAAGTTCTCACGATCAAAAACAAGGACGGCACGCTAAAACGGGCAGGCTTCATGCCGAATTTCGGCAACGCGTGGCTTTACATCTACTCGTTCATGATGAACGGCGCATTCATGTCCGCCGACGGAACGAAATGCACGCTTTATACGCCCGAGACCGAGAAGGCTCTCGAGTTCATGAAGGAAGGCTACGACCAACTCGGTGGATACGAAAAGGCGAAGTCCTTCGAATCGGGTTTTCTAGGAAATGAAAATGACGCTTTCGTGATCGGAAAGGTCGCGATGAAAATCGATGGCGACTGGATTCTCGCCTCCCTGTCTCGCTACGGGCCGCAGGTCGACATGGGAGTGGCTCCCGCACCCATACCGGATGACCGCTTCTATAAGCGCGGAGCGTTCGCGAACGAGAAGAACACCTGGGTCACATGGTTCGGCGGATTTTCGTTTGCGATTCCACGTGGCGCACGGCATCCTGAACAAGCCTGGCGTTTTGTCAAGTGGGCGACGAGCACCGAGGGCCGGATGGTCGAAATGCGCGCCCAACGCGAATGGGATCGCCAGCGTGGGAGAGCCTTTATGCCGCGGCTGATGGGAAGCATGGCGGCGAATGATGCGGCTTTTAAAGAGTTCAAACCTGCCGATAAGAAGTTCGCGGATGCCCTAGCGATGCATATCGATATGGCGAAATACGGACAAGGACGTCCGCCAACTTTCGCCGCTCAAACGCTCTGGAACGAGCACGTCAAAGCGATGGAGGCTCATCTCTTTGGCAAAAAGACCGCGAAGGAAGCGCTGCTGGCCGCCCAAGCGAATGTTCAACGGGATCTGGACGCATTCCGCCTAAAAGAGCGCTTCCCGATCATCGAGCTCGGAACCCCGGTCAAGATCGGAGTTGCCTTGGTCATCATGAGCCTCGTCGGTGCGATCATCTGGTTTATCCGACTGAAGTTGGGCAGGCTCGAGCGGCACGAGGCGAAGTGGGCCTATCTGTTCATCTCCCCTTGGACGATTGGTTTCCTCATCTTCACTCTCGGCCCGATGGCGGCGTCGCTTTTCTTCAGCTTTACCCAGTGGGATGTTCTCAACGAAGCGCGGTGGGTCGGCACGAAGAACTTCACCGACATGGCAACGACCGACCGCGCGATCATGCTAAAAGCTCTTGGGAACGCAGGTTACTTAGCGGGCGTTGGTGTGCCTCTGTCTTTGGCCACAGGCCTTGCCATAGCCCTGCTGTTGAACGGCGCCGCGAGAGGCATGAGGGCTTACCGAACGTTCTTTTACATGCCCGCGATCGTTCCCGGAATCGCGAGCGCCGTTTTATGGACATGGGTACTGACCCCAGACGCGAACAAGGGCTTGATTAATGCCTTCTGGCGTCAAACATTCACTGAGTGGCTGGGAGTCGCACCTCCGGGATGGATCCAGTCCGCGGACTGGGCGAAGCCCGCGCTGGTGCTGATGGGATGCTGGGGCGCAGGTAGCGGAATGCTCCTGTGGTTGGCCGGTTTGAAAGGCGTGCCGACGTCGCTCTATGAGGCGGCCGGAATCGACGGCGCGTCTCCTTGGCAACAGTTCTGGAAGGTGACCTTCCCTCAACTGAGTTCGATCGTATTCTTCAATCTGGTGATGGGTTTCATCGGGGCGATGCAGGAGTTCGATCGGATTTACGTCATGAAGCCTTCCAAGGATGGACCGATCGGTCCGGACGACGCGATGCTCACGCCGGTCTACCGCTTGTTCCAAGATGCGTTCTCTTTCTTCAAAATGGGCTCCGCGTCCGCCATCGCCTGGCTGATCTTCGCGATCATCTTGGCGCTAACGTTCGTCCAATTCAAACTCGCGCCCCGATGGGTTCATTACGAGGCCGAGAAGTGATGACTTTGGCATTTTCTTTAGACACACGGATGGACACGGATGAGCGGACACGGATCAGCACGGATTTCTGCTTACATCCGTGCTATCCGCATTATTCATCTGTGCCATCCGTGTGTCCGGGATCCTGGGGGAAAGTTCTCGGAGCGTGCTTCAAGGTGTACAACGAGATGGGCCCTGGATTCCTCGAGGCGGTCTATCACGAGTGTTTGGCTATTGAGTTCGCTAAGCAAGGTGTAGTTTTCGTTTCGAGAAAGCCGATCTCAATACAATATGCTGGCATCCCCTTGGCTACGGGTTATGCTCCAGACTTCGTTTGCTTCGGCACAGTTTTGCTTGAGATAAAGTCGTTACCGGTCTTGGCGGACGAGCACCGATCTCAAGTTGTCAACTACCTGAAGGGCACGGGAATACATGTCGGCCTACTGGTAAATTTTGGACACTATCCGCGGGTTCAGTATGAGCGTTTTGTTTTTGGCACGGGCCCCTTGGGTGAGTGGGTAAAGGAAGAGCAGACGTGATGACACCCCAACTCGTTTATGCTCTCGGTACCCTCCTCACATGGACCGGCTGGACCCTGGCGCTTTGGGCAGTCTGGCTAATTATCCAGGCTATCACAAACGTGGCAGGAATCAGCCGCGAGCACGCTTGGCGCAAGGGCGCCCTATTTGCATTCCTGGCCGCAGTATCCCTGAGTGTTGGCCCATCATTGGGCACCATCCCCTTAGAAGCCCAAGCGGGTACTTGGCGATTACCCATCGTCTGGTTCGTCATGCCCTTCACCGCATGGGCAGTCGTTACCTGTGCCCTTTTCGCGGTCGGCAGGCTCGTGCAAGCTGGGCAAGCCCTGAACAACGCGGAAAAGCAGGGCAAGCTCAGAGCAAGCGGGATCTGGTTGCTAGCGGCAGTGATCTTCGGCTGGCTCTACTGGCGTGACCCCGATAACAAGTTATCCGTCCTCACCGGCTCAGTTCCGTTCAGCGTCAGTACCGTCATCACCGTGCTGATCCTCACGGTGGTGAGCTTCATCCTGATGGCCTTTGCTTCCAGATCATTAGCAACGCGGGGGTACGCCCGTGGCGTGGTCGTCCAGGCCGCGCTTATCGCGGGGTCCCTCGTTTTTGGATTGCCCTTTGCTTTTCTCATCATCACCAGCTTCAAAGAGGATCGCGACATGTCCTCCCCTTCCGGCATCGTTTGGATCCCAAAGGTCACCAAGACTGTCCCCTACAAAGACCCCAAGCAACCTCTCTACGAAGCCGAATACGAGGGCCAAACCATTCAGGGCGTGATCCTTGGGGAGGGATCCGGCGACCTGGTCAAGGTCGATATCTTTAAGCCCCTTTCCATCCGAGGCGTCATCTTTGAGACAAAGCGTACGAACTTAACCGAAATCCCCCGGGACGTGCAAGTCGTCACCGTTAAGGTGGACGGCCAATCTGCCCAAGGAATGGTCGCTGAGAACCTAGAAGACGGACGCAAGCGAGTCATCTTCGACTCGCCCCCGGCTCTAAAGGGCCAAGAACGCACCGTCCTCGCATCCGAGGTCGAGCCCGTTCGCAATCCCGGACTGAACTGGAAAAACTACCCCGAAGCCCTGAGCTACCTGCCCCCCGAGACCAATTTCGGACTCGTTTACTTAAAGAACACGCTCATTATCGTTCTCCTGTCCGTCATAGGCACGCTGCTCAGTTCCTCGATCGTCAGCTACGCCTTTTCGCGAATGAAATTTCCCGGAAGAAACAAACTGTTTGCCCTACTTCTGGCGACGATGATGCTTCCGGGGGCGGTCACTCTGCTCCCGCAATTCCTCATTTTCCGTTCTCTTGGTTGGATCGACACACTCTATCCCCTTTGGGTGCCCGCGTTTTTTGGCTCCGCATTTAATATCTTCTTGCTTCGCCAGTTCTTCCTCAACATCCCAATGGAACTCGAAGACGCGGCCAAAATTGACGGTTGTTCCTACCTGAAGACCTTCTGGAGCATCATGCTTCCCCAGATAAAGCCCGCCCTCGCAGTCATTTTCCTGTGGACTTTCCTCGGCGGTTGGAACAACTTCATGGGCCCCCTGATCTACATCAACTCACCTGAAAACATGCCGCTTTCATATGCCCTCCAGTTGTTCGCGGGGGATCGAGGAGGTGAGCCCGGCTTCCTCATGGCGTTCGCGACTTTATCCATGGTGCCGGTTCTCGCTATCTTCGTTTTGTTCCAGCGATACTTCATCGAAGGCGTTACGCTGAGCGGTTTGGGCGGAAGATAGGGAAAACTGCAACCTTGGAGCCGAGATGGGCGCAGAAAGAGGGTGGAGGCCATAACGCTTGACTAAGCCAAGTTCATTGATGGCCCGCCCGTTCGTGCGCCGAATGCTCGCCACCGCTCTGTTGGCCGAGATCGGCTACGCGGTTCTGAATATCTCCACGATGCCGGTCTACCTGAAGAACGATCGCGCATTCAGTACGTTTGCGGTCTCCCTAGTTCTCGTTGCATTTCTCCTAAGCGAAGCCGTCATGAAAGGCCCTATGGGCCATCTCGCCGATCGGGTTGGGCACAGAAGGCTGATGTTGTTCGGCCCCATTCTCACCCTAGGAACATCAATCGCCTCGCTGATCTTGCCGCGCTTTGATCGCCTGCAGGGCGAACCCATCGAAGTCCTGCTCTTCTGCACCCTCCGTGTGGGAGACGGGGTCGGTGCGGCGATGCTCTGGCCTGCGGCGTTTGCCCTGATGGGCGACGCCGTCGAAGACGGAGAGCGCCAACAAGCCATGTCGTTGCTCAACATGTGTTACATGATGGGCATTGCCCTGGCGCTGCCAATTGGAGGGATCGTCGAGGACCTTACGAGCAATTTACTCGCGAACTCTACCGGAGGCTACTCCGGGGGGCTCTTCTTGTCCGCGGCCTTGTTTCTGGGTGTCACTCTAACCGTTCTCCGCTTGCCCCGTACCACCGTCCACGTTGAGGCCGCACCCGACGCCGAAGGATTCAACTGGCGAGAATTCTTGAAAACCGCAAGGCAGATTCCCGCGTACCTTTTGCTCGCCGCGATTACCTTCTGCGGCATTGGGTTTCCTATGGCCAACGTAAAACTCTTTGCCTTAGAGGAGTTCAAGTTGTCCGCAACCCAGTTCGGGGCACTGGTCTTTCCCGCCGCGATCGCGATGGCTGCCTTGAGTGTCCCGATGGCGAAATTTGGTGAGCGAATAGGACGTTCCCGAGCCGTCCATGTTGGGTTAGGCGCGTGCGCGGGAGGACTCATTTTCATGTGTTTGGGAGCATTTTTCGCTCCCTTCCGTGGAGCCTGGGCCCTTGCTCTTGGCGGAATCCCCGTCGGCCTCGGCTTCCTCCTCACCATTCCCGCCTGGCTTGCCTCGGTGAGCGACCTGGACCCCAAAAAGCGAGCCGCCAACGTAGGCGCGGTGATGACCGCCCAGGGCCTAGGAGCCATCATCGGCGCACCCTTGGGTGGGTGGGCGTATCAGGGACTCGTGCCTTTTGGACAAAAGATGGGGCTAGGCACCAGCTTCGGCCACTACTCGCCGTTCTTGGGAACCGCCATTTGCCTAACGATTGGCTGGATAGTCTCCTTACGGATTCTCAGGGAACCCTAAGGGTTATGTTTCTTACAACCCCAATACCTTAACACCTTAACACCTCAATACCGTCCCCTCACTTTTCGTCGTCGCGGATCGACCCTTCGAACATCTTCCGCAATCGCTCCTTCTCTTCCCGCTCTTTTTCGCGACGCTTTACGTCGTCGAAATAGCCTTCGTGAGGTGCCTGGACACCGCGCCCGAAGGTACGTTGTCTCTTGATATCTGCGAGGGGCCGCCCATAGGGGAAGAACGGGATCTTGTTTGCCGCGAATGCCCACGCAAAAGCGAGAGCAAGCAGCGCAAAAGGCGCAACCGCGTAGGGCGTCGCCGAAATTAGTGTGAAGCCCACAGCTAGGATTCCCAGCCATTTTCCTTCCACCTGAGCGACGAACATCAGGCTAACGATCGTACGCGGGAACCGTACACTCCAGACCAGAATCAGCGTGGCGGCGACTGGCCATGCGCCGGCCATTGTGGCCTTCTGACCGATGAAAAGTGCACCTATTTGGATTCCAATGGCAGCCAAAATAATCGAACTGACGACGAAAGCAGCGTATTTAGCAGACCCAAGATCGAGCTCGAGTTGACGACCAAAAGACCAGATCGACCACCCGTTGAGCAGAGCCGCAATCGGGCCCGCAATCATGAAGTAAGTCAGGGCCGTCCACGGGCGCGAATCTGCCAGGCCAGTAACAAAAATCAGGTCGGTGCCCGCCTTAGAAAATGACAGTACCGCACCGATCGCGATCAGTGCACACAGGCCAAGGCTGACGGGATACGCCGTCGGTTTCATGTCCTCAGATTGTATACGCTAAGGCCTCCGGTAAACTCTCCGCAGCCCCATGGATTACCGAAGAACGTACGTTCGAGACCTGTTCAACCTGTCCCCAGGAACCCAAACCAGCGCGTATGGATGGGTAAAAACCCGGCGCGACAGCAAGAGCGTCAGCTTTGTTCAGCTCAACGATGGCTCCTGTTTTAAGGACCTTCAGGTGGTTATCAATGAGGGCACACTCGCCGATGAGGTCCTCAAAAAGCTTACTACGGGGGCTTGCGTGCGCTTCGAAGGCAAGATCGTCGAATCCCCTGCCGCAGGGCAGCCAGTCGAGCTTCTGGCTGAAGCAGTAGAGATCTATGGGGAAGCCGACCCAACGACGTACCCCCTCCAAAAGAAGGGCGCCACCATGGAGTTTCTGCGCGAAATCTCCCACCTGCGCGCTCGTGGCAACACGTTCGGTGCCGTCTTCCGAGTGCGGGCCGAGGCGTCTTTTGCCATTCACAAGTTCTTCCACGACCGCGGATTCCACAATATCCATCCGCCGATCATCACCGCAAGCGACGCCGAAGGCGCGGGCGCGATGTTCTCGGTTTCGACCCTTCTTGAAGCGCGTGGCACGGGCGTCCCGCCCGTGCGTAGCACGCCCGTCTCGGGCGTGGCTCCGGAGGGTCATGGCCGAGACGGCCATGAGACGCATGGGCGGGACGCCCATGCCACGCTCAAGAGTAAGGATTTTGCCGACGATTTCTTCGGCAAACCTGCATTCCTCACCGTCAGCGGACAGCTCGAAGCGGAAACTCTCGCCCTCGCGCTCACCAACGTGTACACGTTTGGACCCACGTTTCGCGCCGAAAACTCCAACTCGAGCCGCCACCTGGCTGAGTTTTGGATGATCGAACCCGAGCAAGCTTTCTGCGATTTGGAGGGCAACATGAACCTCGCGGAGGAGCTTCTCAAAGAGACGATTTCCCACTTGCTCACTCATTGCGCACAGGACCTCGATTTCTTCAACCAGCGCATCGAGCCCGAACTCTTGGCCACTCTGAATCATGTAATCAGTTCAGATTTTGAGCGGATGACTTATACAGAAGCGATCGGGCATCTCGAGCATAGCGGAGAAAACTGGGAGTACCCCGTCTCCTGGGGCGTCGACCTTCAAAGCGAACACGAGCGCTGGCTTACCGAGCAGAAGGTCGGCCGCCCGGTGATCCTTACGGATTACCCGAAGGATATCAAGGCGTTCTACATGAAGCAAAACGACGACGGCAAAACCGTCCGCGCGATGGACGTTTTGGCCCCGCGAATCGGCGAAATCATCGGCGGCTCCCAGCGTGAGGAAAGGCTTGATTTGCTCGAGGCTCGCATTCGCGAGATGGGCCTTCCGATGGAGGCTTACTGGTGGTATTTGGACCTGCGCAGATTCGGTTCAGCCCCCCACTCGGGCTTCGGAATGGGCTTCGAACGCTTCCTCATGTATGCCACGGGAATGAAAAACATGCGAGACGTCATCCCCTATCACCGAACGCCCGGCAGCGCTGAGTTCT
>JBKJJL010000333.1:0-7904 GCA_046597875.1 Fimbriimonadaceae bacterium
CACCTCAAGTTTTCGAGTGGTTCGTGAATGTTGCGGTAGGATCGTAGAGAATTCTCAACATGAGAAATCGTTACAAGTGCCGCCCAGCACGTTCTTATGGTTGCCAATGGATCGGAGCAAGATGCGGTTGGTTGAAAGCTGGCTTAGACCCGATATCGGCTCTCGTTTCAATTACTGCTGATGAACTCAAGAACCACGCGCACATCATTGGTGAGACCGGCTGCGGCAAGACGAACGCAATCCACCACTTAGTGGCGCAGGACCTAGAACGCCGCCATTCCCTAGTGATTTTTGACAACCGGGGCGACTTGGTTAACGCGGCCACCGAGCTAGCTGCATCCAAAGTGGATCCGTCGCTGGTCAAGGTGATCGACCTGCGCGAGCGCGTGCGACCGTTTGGCTTTAACCCCCTTTCGGGTGCAGGAGAGCCGTATTTCCGTGCGCTCGCTGTGTTGGATGCAGTCAGCCATCAATCGGAATCGTGGGGCCCTCAGCTTGCTGAGACCCTGCGCAACGCTCTGATGCTCATCAGCAGGTGTAGGGCACCCTTGACCTCCTTAGAGAGGCTCTTCAGTGATCCAAGTTATCGAGCCGAACTTTTAGCCGGTGCTGTCTCGGATCCCGGTCTTCATGCTTTTTGGACAGAGTTCAGTGAGTTTTCGCCTCAAAAGCAAAGGAAGCTGACTAGGCCCGTGATGAATAAGGTGAGCCTTCTGTTGGCAACGGATACGCTTCGCCGGATTCTAAGCCATCCGACTCCCATTAATCTGGGTGAACACCTCAATACTCCCGGCAGCATTCTTCTCATCTCGCTCGCTGTTGATGAGTTGCATGGGGCTGGACGAATGATGGGGAACATGATTCTGGCGTCGATCCACCGTGAAATCTTCGCAAGAGTTGCTATTCCTGAGGCTCAACGAAATCCCGTGAGACTCTATGTCGATGAGTTCGAAAACTTTGAAATGGAACTCTTTGAATCCCTCATGGTGGAGGGCCGAAGATTCAAGTGCCCCCTGCTTCTGGCACACCAAACACTGGCGCA
This sequence comes from Fimbriimonadaceae bacterium, assembly GCA_046597875.1. Classification (GTDB taxonomy): domain Bacteria; phylum Armatimonadota; class Fimbriimonadia; order Fimbriimonadales; family Fimbriimonadaceae; genus JANJUB01. The sequence goes on from JBKJJL010000333.1 coordinate 1,043, forward strand.
GCTCCCACCGCGTATGCGCTCCGTTATCTTCGGTAATGTCGGCGTTCGGCTTACTTTTCGTGTTGGTCGGGAGGATTCGCATTCGATAAGTCGGGACCTTTTGATGATCTCAGGGCATACGACTTCACAAAACTTCGCACCGGCAACACGATGCTGTGGAGACGTGACAAGGGAGAAGTCGAGCTGGAGGTAAACGAACCGCTTTTTAGAAGCGCCGGAAGTCTCTCCGCTGAGGGCCGCGCCTATCTCCGAAAAGTCTACGAACACGCCGGGGACTCGGCTGTTGATACCAACCCTCCACCGCCAACCAGAGGAACCAAAATGCGTCCCCAGCGCATCGAGTCTGATATTGAGGACTGGTTGTGAAGATCACTGAACGCGATCTCAAGGTCGTCCGTGACATTGCTTTGAGTCATGCACTGACGCGCGACCAAATCATAGAGTTGGGATACTTCGCATCGGTTACTCGCGCCAACACTCGATTACGCGGGTTGGTGGAACGTGGCCTCGTAAAACGCATCGACACAGCTTTCTACGGTCAGTCCATCTATGCGGCAACTCGCCGAGCGGGACCGTTCGTCGGAACAAGAATCTCAGCGTTGATTGAAAAGCGCGTCGGATCACCTCGATTTCTCCAACATGCCTTGGCCGTTACCAATGTTCGCATCGCGCTAGCCGCCAAGGGTGGGTCGTCCTGGCGATTCGAGCAGCAGGCGCGAGCTACTTTTGAGCTGGGTGCGCGGGTACTAGAAGTTCGACCCGACGGTCTCGCGGTGAAGTCGGATGAGGTGCTAGCCGTAGAAGTCGACCTGGGGCATGTCCCTTCCGCCAAGTTCAAACAAAAGCTAACCGCATACGATCACTTTATGGCGACCGGGTCCCAGGCACACCATTGGAAGACCCAGAGAGTTGCGGTACTCGTGGTCACGACTTCATTGACCCGCGCTGCTAATTTGCGGCGACTAGCCCGCGATCTTCGCATCCCAATCGTCTTTCGGACTTTCGAGTCCCTCAACTTACCCACACCTGAATCCTGGAGCTAATAGATCATGCAAAACAACACTTCACTACCGGCGTCAATTCGACAGACCTTCGACCGCTATATCGCTGAGCGCGACTTTGGAGATCCTGAAGAGGCGGAGCTTGCCCTGCGCGAAGCGGCGACTGAGCTTGCGAAAGCGAGCCCAAAATTTGCTGCGCTCGTGCTCACAAATGCGCCGCCAAACGTGGTGGCCCTGGTCATTGCATCGGAGCTTGGCTACAACCAGATCACTGTCACGACCGTCCACGCGCATCGGAGAATCCGCAACGTTGAACGGAAGGTCTTCGGTCGCAGAGTTAGCTACGAACAGAGCGATGTCACGGATGGCTACATGGATCAGCAAGTGCTGTCACTGGAGAAAAATCAATGAACCCGCTCCCAAAAACGACTGTTATCAACGAGCGCCACGATTACACAGGCGCAACGTTGGCTATTTGTGTGTCGATCTTGGCAGCGGGCTATTTTATCCTCAAGCATTTCGCCGTTGATCCGACACCCAGGGAAACGGCGCGAATTGAATCCCGATCTGACGCGATAGACGCCTACCACCTGGAGAGGACTAGACTTGTTCAACTGCAAAGTGAAATTATCGGGCTCCGCAAACGGTACGACGCTCTTGATCCTCGGAGGATGGTTGAGCTGCGGAATGAAGTCGCCAGAGAGTTGCATGCCAAGTTTAGGATTTACAAAATTGAGTACGAGGGTTCTTATCTGCCCTTAGAGAGGCGGGTTAGCGAACTGTCCAATCACTAGACCAAAGGCGTCGATAGCGACATATCCTACGACCTTTGCTAGGATGATCGTAGTTATCTAAAACCTCACATGGGCAGAGCCTCCGCCATCCTTGGTCGTATCGAAGAGCAAGACGTTGATGCCGTCGTGAACTCGGCTCATCCGAGCCTTCTTCGTGGCAGCGGCGTATGCGGGGCCATCCATCGCGCAGCTGGCCTCGAACTTGAAGTTCACTGCCGCACCCTAGGTCGTTGTGAAGTGGGGAAACTTGTTTCAACGCCCGGATATGGACTCCGGGCAGATTGGGTTATCCACGTAGTGACTCCACGCCTCCGACCGGGAACAGTTCCAGAATCGAGCGACCTTCGCCTACTAGACAATCTGTTCAGAGAGACCTTTATCGAAGCTCACAGGTTAGGCGCACGATCCGTCGCGATTCCGGCCCTGAGCATGAGCGGCCATAGGTTTCCGCCAAAGCTGATCATGCCGATTCTGGTGCGAGCTTGCTTGGGTGCCGCTCGGGTTGTTGACCTGGATGTATACTTTGTTTCGACTGATCCTGACCATGTGGAGCTATTTGAGGCTCACGTCGGGAAAGATCTAAGAAGTGAGCAGTCTCTCACTTAGTCTCTCTTAGAGGGTAGATTTTGAGAGACCTTGAGAGACTTCTGTAGACTCAAAACCGCTACATTGAACCTGTGAAACTTTCGTTCACACCGAAGAAGTCACAGGTTCAAATCCTGTACCGCCCACCAGACTTCGGGTGTGTCCATTCCGGACACATAGGTTACAACGTGACGGCTCCGGATGGGTCTCTGTGACGGTGAAATGTGAACACCCAGCCGGCTCGAAGCTGTTGGCAGTTTCGATTCAGGCGGACAAGCCGAACTAAAGCCTACCCAGTAGTCAAGGATTCAGCGGCTGCCATTGTATAATGAAATCAGGCAGCATGTCGTTCCATATCGATATTCCATCTGACATCGAAGAAAGGCTTCGAACAGAGGCGCACAGGGTGGGTCTCGATCCGACCAAGGTTGCACTCGATGCACTGAGAACTGCTCTTCCGCCAACCGGACCCAAGCTCAGTCCGAAGGAACTGATCGCGATTTGGCGAAAAGATGGTGTTTTGGGGACGTTCTCGGACCGGCCCGATAGCCCCCAGTTTGCCTGCGAACTCCGCCATATTGCGGAGCAGCGTTGATGCTCTTGGATGCCGACATTGATTGACCTCATACGGGGACACGACTCAGCCGTCGCATGGTTTGCAAATCTGCCCGAGACCCCTTCCGTCTCTGGCATTGCCGCCATGGAACTGGTTGTGGGATGTCGTGACCAAAGAGAACTCCGGTCCGTGCAATCCTTCCTCCAGCAGTTTTCCCTCGCGTGGCCAACCGCGGCCGATCTTCAAACTGCGTACGGAACGTTTCTGCCAACTCGGCTATCGACTGGTATTGGGCTTTTGGATAGCCTCATAGCCGCTACTGCATACGGACGCGGCGAGCCCGTTGCTACCTTCAATGTGAAGCACTTTGCTGGGCTAACGGGTGTAACGACGGTTCAACCTTACGTTCGGGCACTGTGATGTAGGCTTTTCGCGTTCTCAGGTTCGTATCTGACGGGTGGTTCAGCCAACACCGAACGGATCTGACCGATCTGGCTGATTCGTCCGATTCTCCACAAGAAATACGCCATGATCCTGCTCATGGCGGGGCCCCTGATCGGACCGCACGGAGGCTATCGGAGGCTGAAAGCCTATCAGATCGCCGAGATCATTTACGATGCCACCGCCGCCTTCACCACCCTCTATCTCGACCGAAAGTCGCGCACCGTGGACCAGATGGTCCAGGCCGCCCGCAGCGGCAAGCAGAACATCGCCGAAGGCAGTCGCGCCAGCGGAACCAGCAAGAAATTCGAACTTAAGCTAGTCAACGTCGCGCGGGCATGCCTTGAAGAACTCCTGCTTGACTATGAAGACTTCCTTCGCCAACGCGGACTCAAGCTTTGGGCCAAGGACGACCCAAAGGCAGTCTTCATCGGCAAGCTCGGGCTTACGTGGAGACGAAGGGACCGGAAAACGCCGCCAACACAATGGTGACCCTCATCCATCAGGCGAACTTCCTGCTGGACTAACTGCTTCGGCGGCTTGAGCGCGACTTCGCCGCCGAGGGCGGGTTTACCGAGAAGCTTTATAAGGTACGGTCTCGGGCGGGGCATTCTGACTGATCGGACTGATTTGACTGATCAGTCAGGTGAATCTCCCATGCTGTCAGCTGCTTCCTTCGAGGGATAGAGTTTGTGCACCGTCAACCGCGATTTGCTGACGGTTTCATCGAAGTCATGCACGGCTACGGCTTGGCGTCGAGAAAGTCGTTCACCAAGGGGACAATGGTGGCTATGCGCTGCATCAGGGTCACGTGGGTGGTGTCGGGCAAGATGGCCAATCGCGAGGCGGAGCGGGGCATCATATCGCCGTGGGTCTCGCCTCCCTTTAGGCGGAACATCTCCGCGATGTGCGCTAGCAACACGCCGTCAGCGTCGCCGTGGATGAAAAACATGGGCGTCGGGTTGGCCTTAAGCTTGTCGGCTCCGAAGTCGAACGGTTTCGCAGCCATGGCGACGATTCGCTGGACGAAGTCCGGAAAGCCGTCCGGAGTCGGACTCAATTTCTTGTACTCGGTCTCAAGGGGCGAGCCTTTGAACACATCGGCGGTAAGTCCCCGGATCGCGTCCAGCCCTTCCTTGGCAAAGCCGTCATGGCGGAACCTAGCGGAAACAATCACGGCCTTCCGCACTTTGTCCGGATGGCGGATCGCACACTGGATCGCCACCGATCCGCCCATGCTGTAGCCGATAAGGTCTGCCCGCGGGATCTTGAGATCATACAGCAGGGCGGCAACGTCGTCAGCGAGGTTGTCGTAGGTGATATCTCGTGAGACGTCCGCCGTTCGGCCGTGGCCCTGCATTTCAATGGCAATGACTTTTCGTGTTTTGGAAAGCTCCTCGATCCATCCGGTCCAGTTGTTCGTGATGGTCATAAACGCGCCGTGGAGCAACACCACCGGTTCGCCGCTGTTTCCGAATCCCGGCTTGTCGGGACCGTGGATTTCGTAATACATTTTGACTCCGTTGACTGACGCGTACCCCGTCGTTGGCTTCTGCTGCGCCGACTTCCAGATGCCACGTTTTTCCTCTTTGGCCTCTTTCTCCGCGCTCTCAAGGTCCCTTTCGTGGTGTTCAAAGTCGCGGATGCCCGAGGACTTCCAACGACGCGCTAGCCCTGCAGAAACCAGTGCGGCGCTGAGCGAGGTTTGCGAGCCTTCTGTCTGAACCCAATCCCCTTGTTTTCCGTAGACGTCAACGTGGACGTTGCGGTTAAGGGCCAGCTCCGTCAGTAGCTTGGTGGCTGCCTGGGCATGCTCTCTGTGCGAGCTAAGGTCAATACCCCACAGGCGCACGGTGGACATCGTGCCCGCTGGGACCCCGGGCGAAGTCACCGTGATGTGCAGCGTCCTTCCATCAAGCACGCGCACAACCTTGCCTGAGTAGACAGGGTGATGTTGCGCGTAGCTGGGCAACGCGAGGGCAATGAGGGTGGCCAGCAGAACCTTCCGCATATCTAATCGGACGCAAGGGGAACAGCCCGCGTTACCGCACCGGAAGCGATTGTTTGATGGATTGGCTGCGTCATTTTGTCTCCGTCCTCGATCCCAGGCTGGCAAGAAGCTCGTCGAGTTGGTCGAGAACCTCGGGCATCGCGCCGGTCGATCCGGTGTCAACCGCTTCTGCAGACGGATAGAGATTGTGCACCACCAACCGCGTCTTGCCGGCGGTTTCCTCAAAGGTCACCGTGGTGACGGTTTGGCCGGCGTCACCCTCCTCGTTGGTCCAAGCGAGGCGCGAGTCCACCAAACTGTATGAGTGCCTCGAAACCACGGTTGCCGACCCGGTGTGGGTTGACCTCCATGGGGCTCTCGGGGGCACCATTCTCCCACGGGATCCGATCATCGCCATGGCCGTTAGCGTCAATCCTACAGCTTCTTCCATCCACTTCCGATGTTAAAGGAAGCTATGGAAACTCGCGCATTTGCTGGGGCCTTGCTCCTGGGTCTTGTCGTTTCTGGCTCGGCCCAAGATTCAAGGAAGATTGAGACTGAACTCACTTTGGACTTCTCGTCCAAGTATGTGTGGCACGGGCTCAATCTGGTGAACGACCCTGTGTTTCAGCCCGGCATCTCGTTCTCAAGCAGCGGCTTCACCGTTTCTTTCTGGGGCAGCATGGAACTCACGAACTGGAACGAACCGAACTACACCCGAAAACCCGCCGGGCGTTTCTGCGAAATCGACACCTCTGTAGAATACGCAGGGCAGCTCGGCCAGACCGGTTGGAACGTCGGGATTATCGACTATCAGTATCCAGGAACCGGCATTGAGCGTTATCGAGAGTGGTTCGCAGGAGTGAGCTTCGACAGCGCATGGGGTTCCCCTTCCATCTCCGTAAACACGGGCAACAATGGTCACACTGGCACCTACGCCACGTTGGGATTGAGCCAGTCCGTACCCGCCCGTATCGGCTCTGCCGAAGCGCTCGACTTCGCCATGGAGCTCATCTATGGCGACTCACGATGCAACCGATTCCTGTACGGCCACGACGGGGCGACGTTTACGGACGTGCACCTCACTGCAAGCGCTGAGTTCGCAATGGGCAAAGGCTGGACGCTAAATCCGACCCTGCACTACTCAACGCTGTTGCATTCGGCTTTGCTAAGGGGTGAGCCTCGAAGAAGCAACGTCTGGGTGAGTTGTTCCGTCGGGATCAAGTTTTGACCAGCCGAATCCTGTTCATGCGCTCTGCGCTTTAAACACCAAAGAGGCTCGCGTTCCAACCCCCAGTTCGCTCTCGACAACTAACGCGCCTCCGTGAGCGCGCATGATTTCGGAAACGATGGCGAGACCCAAACCTGCCCCTCCCGAAGTGCGGGCTTCATCCACTCGGTAGAACCGCTCGGTTACGCGGGGCAAGTGCTCGGCTGGGATGCCATCTCCCTCGTCTTGAACTCGTATCGTCGTGCCCCCTTCGTCGGTCGCGAG
>JBKJJL010000074.1:0-4685 GCA_046597875.1 Fimbriimonadaceae bacterium
CAAGTTTGGGTTCGACATCAATGCGACGCTCAAAGATGCCCTCGTGAAGGGCCTGGATCTGATTGGCACAACCCTTGAGTTTAGCGAGGCGATCAGCGAATATGAGGCCCGTTCAAAGTCCTTTGTGCCGAGGGGCGTGGTCGCGGTATGAAGAACGTAGTGATCGGGGTGATCGTTCTCGGAACCGCTTCCTTTGGTTGTAAGGATGGGACCGACCGGAGCCCCGCCCCCCAACCCTCAGCGCCAATCGTTATGAAAAACGTCGAAGAACCCGCTCACGATCCGGCGCCGAAAGACGTTCAGGTCAAACCCAGACCAGGTACAAACCCTTCCCGAATCAATCAGCTCTATGATCTGAAGACAACCACAATCACGATCGGTCCGCATAAATTCAAGGCGTGGATCATGGACGACAACAGCAAACGAACAGAGGGGATGATGTTCTTAACGAACGCCGAGTTCAAGGACAACGAGACCATGCTGTTCGTGTTTCCCGACGAAGTCGAGCGCAGCTTCTGGATGCACAACACGCTCGTTGATCTCGATATCGCCTACATCAAGAAGGATGGAACCCTCGTATCCGTACACACCATGAAGGCCCTCGATGAAACTGGAGTTCCGAGCAAGGGCGCAGCGATGTACGCCCTTGAAGCGAGGGCTGGGCTCTTCAAGAGATTAGGCATTCGGGCCGGCATGAAGGCGATCTTCAGCCAGAAGTTCAACCCGCAACCCTAACGAGGCTGTTGGCCCTCCAGTTCCTTGACGCGCTGCTGCGCCTCTTTGATCTGGCTATCCGACAGGTCGTCTTCCTTTTTTGAGCCGCTGCACCCGGTTAGGAGTGCAGCGACCATGATGAGAAACAAAATCGTTCTCATCAGTCCTTCAAGGGCCAATGGAGGTTTGCGGTTTGATCGCCCCAGGTTCTTTCGAACTTCATTGCTTTCACGTGCGAGTCCAGGAACAAATACGCCCCGACCTTGCCCGAGTACCGCTCGGGAGCAACTTGTACAACAACTGACGGCCAATCCAAGGTGCCCGGCAACTGTGAAACGTCCGTTATCGCGGGATTCGTGAACGCCCACCAGGAATAGTGCTCCTCAACTTCATCTCCAGGAGGTGGCGGAATGTCCGTTCGATCCATGATGAAGATGCATTCCGCAGTGCGACCGATCGCGGTCATGGACATGGGGTACTCAAGGTAAGCATTGATCGCGAAGCTCGTTTCACCTTTGTCTTGTTGTTGGTCTTCCGGGCTGAAGAAGACATCCTTGTTCTTCGCGAAGGGCATCAAGAGCTCTGGCCAGGACGCGACTTCATTCGGCTCGGCGCCGAATCCGCCCCAGGGGCTGTCCCGGGTCGTAAAGAGGGTGTCGTCGTAGTCGCTCACGTAGAGATGGAGAGCGACTCCGAGTTGTTTCATGTTCGAGATGGCGGATGTTTTCTTCGCTGCCCCCTTTGCTTGGGCAAAGACGGGGAAGAGAATAGCGGCCAAGATCGCGATAATCGCGATGACGACGAGTAATTCGATAAGTGTAAAGCCACGTTTCATGAACGTCTCCTAATCAGCTGAATGGCCCTAAGCGGTTAGCAGGGGCAAATGAAAAGATTTCAGCTGGATGGAGGCGCCCGAGGCTGGGATCTGTCAATGGCAAACGGGTAAGGGTGGGGACCCTTGTATCGGACTACACCGACCTTTCGGCAACTTAAGCGAGCGGGAATCGCGGAATTGGTCGCGATTGGAGCGATTTGCGCCCGGACAACCGAAACATGAATCTTCGGCGGCTTACCGCCTCCTTGCCCTTGATGCGCGCTTGGGTTGCTAAGGTGCTTTCGGATCCGATCCGAACCACCTAGCACGCACACTGGGCAGGATTCACCGTGGGAGTGCGCATGGGGCAGGAAAGACAGCAGAACACCCGCGCCGACAAGCACGAGCATCTTGAGAACCAGAAGACGTCTGGCGAATCCCACCTATTTATTATACGGGTAGGGAGTATGGATTTGTAGCGCAAAAATAAAGAAAACGGCCCCAACCCGACATTCTCGGATTGGGGCCGAAGGGGAGATCTGAAAGTGCGAATCAGCTGTCGATTCGAACGAGCTCCGAATCCGAGTCCGTCGGTGGCATTCCAGGGGCGAACTCAACATTCTTCATCTTGTAGCTGCCCTTTACCGGAGATCCGTCCTCTACGGAGACCCACACGGTTCCGGCAACTTCCATATTCGTTGGGGCACCCACTTCCTTAAAGGCGACTTTGATCTTGTGGCAGTTCCACTTCCCGACCATTTCTGAACCCTCGTACGTGTACGTCGTTTCGCGAGCGAACAGGCCTTTGCCAGAATCTGCCTCACGCTTGATGGACCACGAATCGCCAACCTTAACGTCCTTATCCGGGAACACGAACTCGAGCGATGACTCCAATCGAGCATTGTCCTGTTCGCTATCGGACTTCCGGCTCACGACTTCGCCATTTGGCTTCGAGGTCGTCGTTACGGTGACGGACTGGGGAGCGAAGCTACTGAAGTCCTGATCGCCCATCTTGATCGAGAGATTGCTTTGCTTCTCTTCCATCACGATGTTGCCGTCTGCTTTTACTTCGAGGACTTTCAAGTCCATGGTCGCGCCGAAGTTCATCTCGGCCTTCCCTTGGGGTCCATCAACCATGGCTTTGGCCGTTATCTTGTACTTGGCGGTTTGGCCCGCCGTCGGCTTCCATTTCAGGCTGACGCCGTCAAAAGTCGCCATTGCAACTGCTGCCAACATCGCAGCGGCTACGGATAGTGTGCGCATTCTAATATTCATCCTCATGTCGCTATTTTGACGGATAGCAACGCGCTGTCGTTGCGAACCAGAGGCTTTTGAACCACGATCAAGCGAATAAATCCGCGTAATCCTACGGAGCCAGATCAATCACGTTGGGTTTCCAGTCCAAGTCCCGCAGCGTGTCCAGGTAATCCGCCTCCGTCATCTCCTCGGGGCGTTTTTGCTTCAACGTAATAACAACACCTTCCATGACATTGGTCGCGAAGGTCTCACCGCCCATGACTGGAGTCGTTGTGATAACGCGACGTGCCCCGGTGGATGCCAGCCATTCGAGATCAGCTTTGCGGACAGTTTGAGTAAGAATCGTCTTTCCCGTCAGGTCATCTGGAGCGTATCGGCGAATGAAATGCCAGTCCCCGCAAATGAGGGTCGCTTCTTGAAAGACCTTGGGAAACTTTGGGGTGCGCGATTCTTGCTTTTCGCCCGTCGGATAAAACCATTTGAAAGGGAGCCGGGTGATGATGGGGAGCGTAATCGCACCGATGAACTTGACAACTCCATAGGAGCGGATCGGGAAGGGAAGTCCGAGCCCGAACAAGAGATCGCCGTAAACCGTTTTCGCACCGACCTCTAAGAGGGCTTGGGCCATTCCGAAACGATCCACTGCGGATACCAGCAATACTTTTTCTTGCTTAAAATCGACGGTCCCGTCGCGTTGTAAGCGCAGAATCGTTTCGCGTTCAAGGGTGTGTTTCAGTCCTGAACCGTCCACAACCGGGGTCTTGACTGCCCCTCGCACGAGCTTTTGAATCTGCTTGAAGGCGTATCGTTTTTTGCCGACGACGACGTAAATATCTGCCCCGCCTACTCCGAGAGCATCCACCTTACCGTCGAGGTCAGAAAACATCTTAGCGAACGCAGCCAGATCGCCATCAGTACCGATGCGTTCGATAAGAAATGGCACCCCGAGGATCTCGATCTCGTGCGACTTATTGCGCTTGGACGTACCGAGAGAGACGGAAACGACGCGTTTCATCACTCGTTGACAAGCGCCTTTCGTTCCAGTTCATAGCGGGTGAGTTCGCCCCTTCGAGAGATGCTCATGACGACTTTTGTGCCTACAACTCCGTCAATCATCCCTTCAATCTCGCGATATCCGAGTCGGCCCTGGAGTTCCTTACCGTCGATCGAGAGAATTTGATCCCCAGCAACAATACCGGCTTTTTGGGCAGGACTCTCAGGTGAAACTTTCACAATAACGATCTTCTTAGAACGGGGATCGAACATCGCCGATACGCCGGGTTCGCCAACTGGCTCGTTGGCAACGGTGCCTGTAAAGTTCTCAAGCCAAACCCGCCTCCTCTCGTAATCCAAGATAATATTGAAGTTCCGAAGGAAGCCATGACCTACCGTACCGTCACTTTCTGCCGAACTTGAGGGCAGATCGATGATGTCCCAGAATGACGCAGGGACCGGCACTCCAAAAATCACCATATCCTTCAGCTTGATGTGCCAGCTGTCCACCGCCCCCGAAGCGACGAAGGAAGATTTCATAAACGCGGGCTTTCGATCGGCTGCCCACATCCCGATTCGTTCAAGCACATCTCGGTGCGTCGTCGCATAAAATGAGTTGCCGGTGTCTAGGGCAAGGATCATTTTTTTGCCGGTGGGAGCCGCAACTTCCAACTCGATCGCACCGTGCCCGATTGGCAGCATCTTCAGCAAAAATGTCTTCTTATTGTCTGGAATACGTTTCGATATGTCCACCGTTCGCGGATGAAAGATAAACTTATTCTTCTGAAAATTGATTTCCGTGACTTGATCCTTCACGACCTGATAACCCATGATGCCATCACAATGGGTGTTGTACGAAAACGAGAAATCAGCGGGTTGCATGACCGCCTCCATGTCCTTAGGATCG
>JBKJJL010000271.1:0-2913 GCA_046597875.1 Fimbriimonadaceae bacterium
CCGAAAATGCGATTGCTTTGGCGAAGCCCTTCATTTCGATGCCTCCGCCTTAAAGACGCCCTTCGCGAGCGTGAATCCGGTTCCGTTGGGGAGCTTCATGACTTCGATCGCCACGGCCTCGCCTGGGCTTCCTTCTAGCTTCGCGAGCCCCTTCGAAGCCAAAGCCTGGGCGAGAATTGAGGCGCCTCCAGACGTGCTTCGATCAACGAGAACGGTATAGCGCCTTTGGCCCGCGGCGCCCTTCGTCACTTGAAGGGGCTTGTTCCCGCCTCGGGTGTTGACGATTCGTCCGTACGTCCCAGTTGGGGCCAGTGCGGTCAAGGCATCCTGCACCGCGGTCACGTCGGCGAATGGATTATTGCGAAGATCGAGGGTAATCGGTTTGCTACCCGAGACGTGCTTGGCCAGTTCTGCGCCGACTCCTGGCATGACTCTGACCTTGATCGAGTCGCCTTTTCCCTCCACCAGGAAGGCTGCGCTCAAAGCTTTTGCGATGCTTGTCTCTCGGGGCTTTCCGGCTCGCATCCACGTAATTTTGAGGACGCCAGACGTGCCCATGATCAGCTTCTCCCGAACCTTTCCGGGCATGATGCTGTGCTCCGATTTGGTCCGAAACTCGGTACGCAGTTTGCGCAACTCTTCCGGCTGAGCTTGCTTCGCGTCAACCTTCTTCTGGAGGGCGCGGAACTGGTTGACCATGTCAAGATTCGCGACCCAACGTCCGTCAACTTCGTCGACGATATCTCCGGGAATGACCCCAGCCTTATCGGCCGGTCCACCGGGAGTGATGGCGGCGACCATTAGTTTCGGAATGCGCGCTCCGAACTCATTCATGTCCGAGGTCTTGGCGGGAAACACAAACGAAAGGTCAACTCCGATCCCTTCGTAGCGGCCCTCACGGGCATTTTGGAAAACCCGAAAACCTTCCTTATCAAAGTAAACGGAGTGCGGATCTTCGAGACTGGTGATCATGCCTCGAACTGCCCCGTCCACAAGCTTCTGTTCGTCTTCAATAGGTTCGACGTAGGCTTGCTTCAGCATGTCGACCATCTGCTCGAAGTACTCGCGCTCGGGGATGTCGATTCCTTGCTGCGGATCTTGCCGCGACGCCATTCGCGTGCCGGGCAGTTCGGAAGTCGCAACGGTTTGCCGAATCGGCAAGTCCACTTTGTCCCGAACAACCATGCCGATGGTGGCGGCAAGGGCACCGGAGACGATGGCTCCGGCGATGAAGAGACTGTTCTTATCTGAACTCATCTGTCTTGTATCTTACGCACAAAGTGTGCGAATGCGGTCCAATCCTGTGCAAATAGATGTGAAACAAGCAAATGGCCCCGCAAGCGGGGCCAAAAAGTGTCGTCGGCGAGCCCTATCCGCCGCCCGCGCCGCCCGCGCCAGCGATTCGAGGAGGCGGTTCTCCACCACCCGGGGCAGCTCCACCACCTGCACCCGCATTAGGTCCACCACGCCCTTGACCACCTTGGCCGCCACCGGCTCCGGTTGTCGAAAAGAGCGAGTTGCCGGTTCCGCCTGAAGGGAGGGCATTGGCGGTCTTAACCTCGGCTCCTTGAAGGGCCGGAGGAGTCAAGACGACCTGTTGAGGGCTTGGAGGCGCCACCACTTGGCGCTTCGTGAAGAAGCCGATGCAAAATCCAATGATGCCCAAGACAATGGCAACAATGGAAATGATCATGTCGTTCTGATTTTTCATGACCTATCCTCGCTCATGCGAACTATGACGATACCCGATAGGCGAATCGTTACGGTCAAGACGAGAACAGATTGTCCAAAAGTTCAGGGAAGTTTGGCTAGGAGCATGCGAACGGTCGCGTCGTCAAGCGTGAAACTCTCCCCGTGCCACATCTTGGTGTCCGGGTTCCAGCGCACTTCCTGACCCATAACTTTCACGATTTCAGGCAGATCATCTCCAGGCCCCGCATCGGATTTCTGCGCGGGAAGGTCTTCGGCCCCGGCTTCGTTTAAGAACGCGAGGCTCTTCTTGAAGTTGCTTGAGATCATCGGCTTGAGGTTCCCATTGCTAGAGACCGAGACTCTGGGCAATCACGAGAAGATCTGCTATTTCGACCTTCATCACCGGGAGATCCTCCTGAACAGTTCTCCATACTTGACGCCCATCAATCTGGTCATAGCCGTGGACTAATAGATTTCGGAAACGGATAATGAGTTGCCAATCCGTGATCGATTCCAGCACAGGCGGTTCTGTATCTCGAATCCTGACCAATGCCTCACCTATCGTCGTAAAAAATCGTTCGACGGACGCTTGGCATAGTGGATCGCGCAAAAACCCTTCTTCCGTCCGCTCCCGAATCGCCAACTCGACGAGTTCGATTGCATGAGCAATGTCGTACAGACACATCGCTGTCTTACGCCGCATAAATTTCCTTCGCTGTACCCTCGGCGTGTCTTCGAAAGAACGGGTTTCGCGCGGCATTCCAGTCGACCACGTCGACCTTCCGGTTCAAAAGGTTTTCCAGTTCGTCTTGCAGCCCAACCAACGCGCGAAGGGGCGAAAGAGAATCGCGTCCGGGCCCGTATTCGGCGATAAAATCGAGGTCACTTCGGGTGTGGTCCCAACCACCTTCGACGGCCGAACCGAAAATCCGCAACCGGACGACCGCATATCGGGAGCAAAGACTCGCAATTGCCTCGCGATGCGTACTCAGTATCCGTTCGACTTCGGGATTCACTACTTCATTGTACGGTAATCACCACCAGATGACTGAAACCGGCGGGATAATGCCCAAGCGCAATCCACAATCCACAATCCACAATCGTCTTGCACGTGATCACGAAGATCGTTCTTGAGAATTTCATGTCCCACCGCCACACGGTCATCGAACCGGCGGAGGGGCTCACCGTGCTTACGGGGCCCAACAACTGCGGCAAATCGGC
>JBKJJL010000128.1:0-4592 GCA_046597875.1 Fimbriimonadaceae bacterium
TATCGAAGGTCGAATTGTTGTAAGTAAGGCCGAAAATGGTGGTGGCCGTCATGAATGCACCGCCGTTGAAGCTGCCCAGGGTCGATCCCGTGAAATGGACCTCATCTGCGCTGGCAATGCCCGAAATTCCGAAGACAAGGCCGATGACGGCAAGGGTGGTTCTCTTTTTCTCAATTAATCTATACATAAAACTTAATCCAGGAAATGCAGCTTCGCTCCGCCTCCGAGCCACCAATATGGAGGACAGGAGGTTGGCAAGTCGTCTATTTTCCTCACACCCAGAGAAGTACGCATGTGACGGGTAAACGGTTCAGGCGAAACATTTGTTTCGTTGAGATTGGCTCCGTCTCCCTTCCCACCTTTGAGGTTGTTCGCACGGGGTCAAGCTAACTTACGAAAAGCTCTGTGGTGGGCTCCCCGCTGGCAGAAGCTGGGGTATCGCCTTAGGGGCAAGTTCCGTCAATCCATCCCATCCATCCCCTACTAGCCCGCGAGCCGCCCCGCTACCTCGCCCGGAGTAATCGCGCCCATGCACTTCTGCGTGCATTCGCCCCTTGATAGAAACGCGCATCCAGGGCCGTAGTGATCGCATCCCATGGGATGTCGGAGGGCAACCCAGTTCGTGCCCCAGGGATGGAATCGGACGGGGTCCGTGGGGCCGTAGAGGACGATCGCTCGCGTTCCAACCGCGGCGGCGAGGTGGGCGGGGCCGGTGTCACTCGTGATGAGCAGGCTTGCCCTTTCGAGAACGGCGGCATAGACGAGAAGGGGGAGAACTGGGAGGGCGGGGCGACCGGCGGCTTCCGCGATTCGCTGGACGAGTGCTTCTTCTCCGGGGCCGCCTGCGATCATGCAGTCGACTTGCTTGGCGAGTTCGATCCAGTTTGCCTCGGGCCATTGCTTCGCGATGTCGGACGCGCCGACGTGGAGAAGGGTCGGATTTTCGATTTTCGATTTTTGATTTTCGAGGTACTGGTCTGCGGCTTCACGATGTGAGGCCGACAGGGGCAGAACAGGTTTGAGATTGCCTTCGGAAAGGGTGGGATTTTTGATTTTTGATTTTTGATTTTCGACGTACTGGGCCGCATTGACCATTTGAAGCACTGAGAAGAGCGGCGCAAAAAGGTCATGCCCTTCGGAGGTTGGGTCTGGCGCATACACCTTCGGAATGCCCGCCATTCGCGCCAACCTCGCCGCTTCGCGGCTATCGTCCAGAACAACTGCCATGTCGAATCGGCCTCGCCGAAAGCTAGAGACTCGCTGGAGTTTGCCCAAGAGCCCAGAGTGGCGTTTCCGAACCCACACTTCGATATCGGGAAAGAGCTCACGGGCCGCGGCGCCGCCTTCTAAAACGAACTGTGCGTCCGGGAAAGCTTGCCGGAGCCAGGCCACCGCGCCGGTGGTGTTCACCAGGTCGCCCACCATATCGCGAGCCAAGAGGAGAATGCGGCGGGGGGACACGGCTAAAAAGAATGGGGCGGCTGATGGGTCTTGAACCCACGACCTCCTGAGCCACAGTCAGGCGCTCTAACCCCTGAGCTACAACCGCCGTATCGCGTTCATTGTGACATAAACGGCGAATACATCGCGACTGCGTTTTCCATGGCATTTACGGCACTCGGATGATCGTGCCCGGCTGAAGGTTTCGCCAGTTGGCTGATCGCGAGGCTCACGTCCACTTGGCCGGATTTCACGCGCTCAATCCAGGACTTGGATTCGCCCACGGGAACATCGAGGTCGTATCCGTTCATGGCCAAGAAAGCCACGGCTCCAATGAACGCGGTGGTGTCATCGCTTTTTCCGGCAAAGGGAGCCTTGGCGATGAAGCCCTTGAGGAACTTCGCCGCTTGACCGAGGACGTCTTGGCTGCCGCCGTACCCATACTGACAGAAAGTGGCTTCTTCGAGCATATCAAAGGAAAACGGATTCGTCTCCTTGGTCAGGTGGAGGTTGATCCAGAGCATGTCCTGAACGGTCAGGTACTGCATCGTGGGCGTGACGGGGGACATGGATTGGATTATGGCGCGTGTCCGGGGGTATTGGGTATTGGGTATTGGGTATTGGGTATTAGGGGTTGGGGTGTGGATTCAACCGTTCCCCGTTCCCCCGTTCGTGTTAGGGAGTTCAAGGTCGAGGCCTACTTCCTTGCTGACGGCCTGCAACTTTTCGGCCATGAAGGCCAAGAAACGCTCGCGTTCTCCTTTTGGGCCGCCATCCCCGACGGCTTCTTGATAGGTAAAGGGCTCTCCATAGAGAACCGTGATCCGAGCTCGTTTTAGCTTCGATCGGCCCCGCGGAAGAGCGACGTCAGTTCCCAGGATTCCGACCGGCTGAACAAGTGCTCCGGTTCGTTTAGCAATCAGCGCGATTCCTTTATTGATGGGGCCAAGGCGCTTCCCATCGCCGCGTGTTCCCTCGGGGAAAATCAAGACTGCCTCACCTTTCTCCAACGCCGACATCGCGAAGCGGATTGATTCCATATCGCCCTCGCCACGCCGCACCGGGAACGCGCCAACGCTCTTGATGAGCCATCCAAATGGCCCCTTAAAAAGCTCTTCCTTACTCATGAATCGCAGCATTCGGTTGCAAGCGCAAGCGACGGCGGGCGGGTCGAGATGGCTCAAATGAACGGGCGCGACAATCACCGCTCCGTTAGCCGGGACCTTGCCTTTTGCCCGAAGGCCCCCTAACAAGAAATAAGCAAACCGGGCGATGTTGAGGATGAAGAAATACCAGAGGCGCGCCATTAGGTTTGGTCGACTATCTGGACCAAATCTAAGCGTACCTGGGATATCGTCGCCGACTTTTCATCGCCATTGGAATCCGCATCTTCATACTTTGAACTGAGGATCACTTCTTAGCACCGGCACTTCTCACCCTCGTCACGACGATGCCCGCCAGGGCGATGACCGCTAGCCCTCCAAGCGCAAACGGCAAACTGGATTGCTGCTCTTCTGGCTTTTTTTTCGCCAGGTCAGGCTTAGTTGTTGCATTGACTTCCACTCGCTTTCCCGGCTCCTTGCTCGAATCCATCTGCCAGGTGTCTACGACCGCGCCGGTCACCGAATCGACCATCACCGTTCCATAGGCTGAGGTGACGATATGCATGAGCCTCATTACCTTTTGGGCGATGATAGGTTTGAGATATTCGGGGGCCCGGTCATAATCCATGGACGCATACTGCAACTGCCTTCCCCTCCATTCGGCGGGCGTCCCTCCAAAGTGCTCGATCCCCTTTTCGACCGCCTGAGCTTCTGAAACTCTTAGGTCGGGTCGTTCGTACGTCCATCCGCGGGCAACGCTGAGACCCAATACACGGCCGGTTATTCTATGGAGCTGAGCTGACAAATAGTTGCCGGAGCTGTTCGCGTAACCGAAGGGGCTTGGCCGCTTGTAAAACAAGTATGTGTAGTCTTGGCCCTCGGAGGAGAGCCTCTTGAGTTCAGACGGATTGAGCTCGGGCGGCAGATTGAGGTCTAGCTTGTCGATTAGTTCGTCCAGCGCGTCCCACGCCTCTTCATCCGTCTTGAATTTGTCGGGACTTCCACCTTTGGGCCGAAGGGCGCTACCACTTGAGTTGGAAAATCCTATGAAGTAACCTTCGCGTGTAAGCCCCACCATGATTTCGTCGACGTGGATTAGAAAGTGCTCCACACTTTGCCCCGATGCCCTCATAGTTTCCCGAGTGACTGTCGCGGGTTTGTTCTTGTCCTCCGGTGAAAGTACTGAGATAAAAGTTCTCGCCCTACCCTCGGCTTGTTCGTCAGTTAGCTGTGCATACGTGGCAGCAGTGACAGAAGCTGCAAGTAAGATCATTGTCGACCTGTAGATCATGTGTCTTCGTGCTCCTTATAGCGATCGGTGCCACCCGACTGGCAACGAATGGGTGCCGGTGTAGACGCTTTTCAGCCTCATGGCGCCGCCGTCCTCTCCGCAAATCAAGTTGAAATCTGAAATCGTCGGATTGCGCCAGATTGGATCATCTCCTCCGTCTGTTGACATTTGGATTTCAGAGGCATGGTCCGGCAGCCAAAAGTCTCGAATCCAGTTTCTTGTGGCCCGAATCGACCATCCTAGCGCTAATTTTTCCCAAATTAACTCTGCGTTCTTGGCTCTGTCGCTTGTCCTCGTGAAACAGGTGTAAACCAGCAGCGCTTGATTCTCAAGATACGGGCCACCCCAGCCCATATAGTACGGATAAAGCGATTTCGTAAAGTTTACGGTGTCGCCGCAGTTGCAGGCCACCAAATGGCAAAAGTTGACCTGGGGATAGATGGTCGAATTGAAAGGTGGCAGTCCAGTTCCATTAATGATGATCTGTTCAGTTTCATAGACGGTGGCGTCATCCACGGCATGACCGGCGACGTGTGGTTTTCTGGGGCACCATGACCGGCTGCGAAGATTGCATTGGAGCCGTACATAACACCACGAAAGTGAGCGTTTGACCAGTTTGGGCCATCTTCTCCGTAGAGAAAAAACAGAGCCCCAGGCGATCACTGCCTGTCTAGACCTTCCGGTTTCGCATTTTCCAGGCAACAAAGGTCGCGCTCAATAAGGCTACCAACCCGGCAAGCGTTGTTGGCAGGATGGAA
>JBKJJL010000269.1:0-5650 GCA_046597875.1 Fimbriimonadaceae bacterium
TGGTCGGAGCAGCGGTCAAGGGAACCGTCCTGATTACGGTACAAATCCAAGAGACAAATCTGAAAGACTGGCGCGTTCAAGTGGACGGCGGTGTCCTTCCCAACGGCGAAGGAACAACCGTTGACGCGGAAGGGCGATTTACGGTGAGTTGGGATACGTCGGGCATCCAGTTCGATGGCCCGAAAACGATTAACATTCGAGTTCGCGATGATGCCGACAACGAAACGAATCAAAACATCAACGTCACGATTGACCGGGTCAAACCGATCGTCACGATCCAGTCTCCTCTCAATAACGCCCAGTTCGCTCCGGGGACAACCCTGAGTGTTGTCGTCGATATCCGCGATCTGAATATCGTGGTAACAGGTGTTGATGTGGTGCTTCGCAAAACGGACGGAGCCTTCATTACTCGGGTCGCCCGCCAAAGCTTCCAGAGTATCGGCAATAATACATTCCGATGGGTTGGGCGAGTTCGTTGGCGGGAAGGTTTCTTGCCCCCAACCTTCAAGGTTCACGGATCTGCGATAGATCGCGCAGGAAATGCCGCTACGACCCAGTCGGTAACCGTTAGGATCGGTTCGTAAAACTTTTGATTCGAAGAAAGCCATGAAACGAGTGACTCAAGCAGCTATGATTCTCCTGGGAGCGGTGCCCGCAGGCGCCCTTGCTCAGGTTCCCGACCTCGTCAATGCCCTCGACGCGGGCGGGCGGGCGATGGGAATGGGTGGCGTCACTTATGTGACCGGTGCCGACAGCCTCGCGGGCTACTACAACCCTGCCGGGCTCGGTTTTGTTACTCGTGCGACCCTCGACCTGACTTTCCGAAATATGCCTGAATCCAATACCGTTGTAACCGGTGACATCGGGCCGAACGGCACGCAGCGATTGAGTTCGGAAGGCGACAAGGGCCCAACCGGTCTCGGCCACGCCGGTATTGCAGTCCCTTTCAAGAATAGGAACGGGAGTACTAACGGCGCGATTGCTTTGACACTGACGAAAGGCGGAGTTATACGAGACGTGCGAACTTCTGGCCCGGGGCTCACCGAAGGCGGATTGTCCGCCGTCGGCTTCACCCAGTTCTTGAAGGTCACGACCGATTTCTTGAACCTCTCTTACGGTCGGTCAAGTGGGGACGGGACGTTTAACTGGGGATTTGGCCTCGTGTACGCGATTAATCGGCAGACAAACAACCGATTGGCACCGAGTGGCACGACGCTGTTTGATGAAGATGCCCATGGTTTTGGCGTTCAGGCTGGAATCCAAGTTACGCCCAAGGGCAACGGCAATGTTAGCTTTGGAATGAGCGTCCGCTCTCCGATTTCCTTGCGCGGGGGCTCAAACGGCAACGGTTTAATCTATTCGCGGATTCCGGGCCGGGCCATACTCGGGCTGGCCTTGCGCCGAGATGGGTTCCGAGGCGGCAAAGATTACGTGGTGTTTGGAGGCGAACTTCAGCATTTCTTTAATGGCGAGCAATCCCAGTTCGTTGATCGCAACTCACAGACTGTCTTTGGACTCGGCGCTGAATACAACTATGGACTCGGCGGCGGCCGGATTCCGGTGCGCCTTGGATACACCGCAGTTCAAGCTGGCGGTGACTTCTTTGGCAACCGCAACGCAGTTACCTTCGGATTGGGATATCGGCCATCAACAGGCGATTGGGGCCTCGACCTGAACTGGGCCCGACCCAATGGCGGCGGAAGCGACATGAGCCTCAGCTTTAGTTACAAGTTCGGAAAATAAATATGCGCAACCTCGCAATCATAGGATGGTTTGCACTCGCTTCGAGTGCGATGGCTCAAGGATGGAGCACCGCGTACGACGCTGGACTTACTGCCGCCAAGGCAAGTAAGTGGAGCGAGGCACGCGTATCGTTTAAGCAGGCAGTTGCTTATCGCCCCGACGATCAGTCTGGCGAAACGATGTTGCCCGGCCCGATTGCCGATCGTAAAAAATGGCGCAATGGTGCCCCGTATTCTCCCAATTTTCTCGCCGCCTACGCGGGCTTTAAGCAGGCTCAGTTGTTAGCGGGCGACGATCGCAACGCGGTCATGGGTGAAGTGACCGCAGAACTGGAAGGTTTACTTGCGAAAGGGCAAAACAGCGGCGGCGCTTTCTACGTTCTCAATCAGATTTTTACGACCACCAGCAACATCGAGAAGAGGACACAACTTGAAGAGAAATTTAAGACTGTAGGCAAACTGAACTGGAGAGTGGATGGCGACGGAATGGCGCCTGAAGATGTCGCCGCCGTAGCAGGCTCCTATCAGCAAGCTGGTGTTCCCGCAAATAGCGGGACCTCGGGGGTCGTAAATGCGGGTACCGCCGGTGCGGGTACGCCCGTAATCACGCCAACAACCAATGCTGGCGCCGTGACTCCGGTGAACCCAACTATAGGTCCCGTTGCACAGCTACCGAACAAATACGCGATTATCATCGGGAATGCGGAGTCTCGATTGGCCGACATGGGCTTGCCGTTCGCAAGCGACGATGCGCAGAGGATTCGTGAAGCCTTCCAGCAGCACGGCGGTTATCTCGAAACCAACGTTGACCTCATCTTAAACGCCACCGCAGAGCAGATTCGAGCTAGTGTGAAGGCGATGTCTGATCGCGTCCCAGAAGATGCGACGGTCATGTTGTATTTCACCGGCGTAGGGGCGAACCTTGACGGCAAGGACTACATCGCGGGCGTGGATACCCTGTCTCTCACCGACTCGGCCTCCATGGTGAGCAAGAGTGAGATCTATAACGCATTCATGCGCAAGGGCGCGAAAGTCTTCGCCTTCTTCCAGGTCAATCGCCCAATCATTAACGGCCGATACTTCGGCGCGGAAGTGCCAATGATTGGTCGAATCGCCCAAGTCCAAGCGACCCTGCCCGGAGCGTTTATTCAGTCCTTTATACGTGGCGGAAAGGATGTCGGCTTGTATACGGATTCGGTGGCGGGCGTGTTGGCCGATTTGAGGACGAACCAGATTCCCATCCAAGAGTTTGGCTGGCAAGTTTTCTATCGCATGCGCCGTGCGGGAACCGGCAACTTCGGAGGCGGATCGTACCAAACGTGCACACTGCCCGTACTGATCAACATCGGCTCTGACGCGAAGTTCTGACCGATGTCATAATTTGGTTATGCGGAAATTCCTGCTCTCTCTCGTTGCCGTTTCCTCGCTGTTCGCCGCCGGTTGCAGCGGTGGGGACACTGCCAAGACCCCGGACGCCTCTGGACCCAAGGTCGTCGCCGAGGTGGGCACGTGTGATGGGTGCCAAGGGCAGTTCCCAAAGGCCGAGCTTGCGATGCATGACGGGAAAATGACCTGCAAGAAGTGCATCGAAGCCCACGGTCACTAGACTCCGGGTTCTCCTTTCCCAGGTGAACGTGGGGGATTCGCGCGTCATCGTTCCGAAGCGTGGTATGGATTGGATGCGTTCGATGCAATTTATAGCTTCTGCGCGCCTTCTCATCCATCCAATCCATACCACCCCATTACTACCTTCTCCTTTGAGAAGCGCGAGCCACATTCTCCATAAATATAATCCTATTTAGTGTTATTTTGCATGAAGTTATGCTAAACTCGTAGAGTTATGGTTGAACTCCGCAGTTTTCTGGAAATTCCGTACGACGAACTGGAGGTCAAAAACCTCGATGCCAAGAAGAAGCAGCTCAATCGGGTCCCCGATGCCGAACTTCAGGCGTTCTATCTCAAGTATCTCGAAGAGGAGAAACGGATCAAGGCGGTCACCGTGTGCTTTACCGACCTAGAAGGCCGGTTCCACATGTTGGATTACGACAAGAAATTCTTGCTCGGCAGTCACGATAACCTCACGTTCGACGGCTCATCCATTCGGGGCTTCAGCGTGGTCAATGAGTCCGATCTGCGTCTGGCGATTGACTGGGGAACTTTCCGGTGGCTCCCGAGCGACGTGTTCGCTCCCGGAAAAGTCATTGTTTTCGGCTTAATCCAAGACCGTGACGGAAAGCCGTATTCGAGCGACTTCCGCGGACTTTTGAAGCAATACACCGGCGAATTATTTACCTCCCATGGATATGATTGCAACATCGCCGTCGAATGCGAAGGATTCCTCTTTGAGGGCCTCAATGCGGAACAGAAGTACAAGTCCAGCGAAGGCTTCACCTGCGTTTCTAGTGGCGGATACTATCACTCGCTCCCGAACGATCCGCTTCGATTGTTCATTGATCGCCTCGCCGAAGCGCAGCGCGCGCTTGGATTCGAAAACGAGAAGGATCACCCTGAAGTCGCTCCGAGCCAGTTCGAACTGAACTACAAATACACGGACGCGGTCGTTGCCGCGGATCAAATTCAACTCTACAAACTCACCGCTCGCCAGGTGGCTGCCAACATGGGGTGCACGGCTAGCTTCCTTCCTAAGCCGATCAGCGGCATCAACGGGAGCGGGATGCACGCGAACATGTCGATCACCGCAAAGGGCAAGAATATCTTCTACGAGAAAGGCGGAGAGGACGGCCTCAGCAAACTCGCCTGGGAATTTGTGGACCGACTTCTGAACAGTGCGAACGACATCTGCCTCATCTTGAACCCGAGCGTCAACGCTTACCGTCGTCTTGACCCACATTTTGAGGCCCCGAATCAGATCAAATCCTCAGCGGTCGATCGGACTTCCATGATTCGGATTCCGCTCGGCAACGAAAAGTCTGCCCGAGTGGAGGTAAGGACCGTCGCCCCAGACGCAAATCCCTATCTCACCTTCTTCACCTTGCTCAAGACCGGCCTGGAGGGCCCCATGACGGAGAAGATCACGAGCGAAACTCGCCGCACGCGTACGAGATTCTTGCCCGACAACATCTATGACGCGATTCGGCTCATGAAGCAAAGCGATTTCGTGTCGTCGGTCCTCGGCGAGGAGAACAAGGAGAAGTTCATTGATCGCAAGGCCTTGGCCGCCGAGCGCTCACCGAAGGAACTTGGCACGAGAATCAAGACGGGTGAAATCATCTATCACCACGAAGTGACGAACCAGTTCCTTTGGGCGAAATTCTAGGGCCCGTGTTGGAATCTATCTGTATACCGCAGTACTTTTAGTTCCCCGCTGCCCCCGATGTTGAAATTCGCGGGTCTACTCCTGCGAACTTTTCCATCGTAGCCGGGTCCAACTTGATCGCGTGGCAGGATCCAAATCCCCTTGCCGCCGTTTCAAACTTGTGACCCTTCGCCTCCATTGCGCGCCTTACATCTCGGGGGATGCCGAACGACTCCCACCGAATTTCATCCGGCATCCACTGATGATGAAACCGCGGAGCAGAAACCGCTCGTTGAACAGTCATTCCAAACTCCGCAACGTTCATGAACACCTGCAGAACCGTGTTGATGATCGTCGGGCCACCCGGTGAGCCGAGCACGAGGATCAGCTTCCCCTTTTGCGTGACTATCGTGGGCGTCATCGAGGACAACGGCCTCTTCCCAGGGGCGATCTTATTCTTTTCACCTTGAATCAGCCCGAACATATTGGGCTTACCAGGCTGGGTCGTAAAGTCATCCATTTCGTTGTTGAGGAGAAATCCGGCCCCGGGAACCACCGCGTAGGAGCCAAAACTGCCGTTGAGCGTGTAGGTGGTGCTGACCGCGTTCCCCTCCGAATCGACGACGGAATAGTGGGTCGTTTCCTCGTGTTC
>JBKJJL010000346.1:0-11682 GCA_046597875.1 Fimbriimonadaceae bacterium
TGACATGATCGGTGACAAAGACCTCGCAATCCCGGTTGAGCGCAACAGCTTCCAGTACGCGCCGTCGCTGGTGCGAGCTCTATATGCTCACGCGAAAACCGTTGGCTTGGAAAAGACATTTCCAAACGAGTTCGGAGGCTGGATCGAGGATGATCACATTCCGCTGAATCAAGCCGGGATCCCAACGATCGACCTTATCGATTTCACGTATGAGCCGTGGCACACGGTACGCGACACGCCGGACAAGTGCTCGGCGGAGTCGTTGGGAAAGGTTGGAAAGCTTCTTGAGACGTGGTTGATGAAGGATCCGCCGTTCCGGATCAAGTGAGCTTCACATGGCTGACGAGGTCAAGAAGAAGTGGTGGGTTAAGGCAAGGGAAGCTTTCGCAGAGGAGTGTTTTTCGCAAATCATTTTTCTGGTAATCAGCTTGGTGCTCTTTGGGATAATCGCGATCGTGGTCTGGCTAGTTCAAAGGTGATGAGTCGTTTCACTCTATCTGGCCGATACGCAGGTACGAACCACCCTGCGCCTACGGGTGAGCATATTGGGGGCCGCGAACTGCGGCACGCTGTGAGTCGGCGGCGGTGAAAGCAGGGTACAAGTTTCGGTATGCCGATCCGCGTCGGTTTCCTTTCTGTCGCCCATATGCATGCCTGGGGGTATGCGCCCGCCTTTAGGCACCACCCCCAAGCCGAACTCGTCGGATTGTGGGACGATGACCCCGATCGCGCCGCTAAGTTCGCCGGGCATTTCGGGCTTCAAGTTTTTGATCAGCCCGAGGCACTCGTCGCGTCGGTTGATGCGGTCGTGATCACCAGCGAGAACACATCCCACGCGAAGTGGATCACCCTCGCCGCTCAGCAAGGCAAGCCGGTCCTTTGCGAAAAGCCCTTGTGCACGACCTCCGAGGAGGCCGCGCAGATCGAGGGCGCAGGAGCGAAACTCATGACCGCGTTTCCCTGCCGGTATTCGCCCGCATTCTTGCGATTGAAAGAGCGAGTTGACGGTGGAGACCTCGGGGCGATTCACGCAGTTTGCGCGACGAATCGCGGTACATGCCCGTGGGGCTGGTTCGTAGAGCCTTCAAAATCGGGAGGCGGAGCGATGATCGACCACGTCGTCCACGTTGCCGACCTGCTCCGTGTACTCTTGAAGGAGGAGGTGGTGCACGTTCAGGCCCAAATCGGGAATCGAATGTATGGCAAGGATTGGGAAGACACCGCGATGTTGACCCTCGAGTTCAGTTCGGGCATTTTTGCGACGCTGGATTCCAGTTGGTCGCGCCACTCAAGTTACAAAACATGGGGCGACGTCACGATGAACGTGGTCGGCGAACAAGGCGTGATCGAGATGGATATGTTCGGCCAATCGCTCGACGTGTGGCACGATGGCCCCAAAGCCCACACCCTTGCCGGGTTTGGGTCCGACATCGACGCTGGTTTGGTGAATGACTTTATAACATGTATCCTCAACGATTCCCCACCGCCGATTACCGCATTTGATGGTCTGCAGGCATCCCGCGTGGCCATGGCCGGATACGAAAGTGTTCGAACTGGGCAAGCAGTTGAGCTCGTGTCACGCTAGTTGGCTCACCTGCCACAATTGAAGCGTGCTCCTCAACGTTTCCGGCGTTCATAAAGCGTTCGGCCTCGACATCGTGCTTGACGGTGTGGATTTTCGCGTCGATCGACGCGAAAAAGTCGCGTTAGTTGGCCGGAATGGAACGGGCAAGACGACCCTCTTGCGCATCTTGACGGAGCAAATGGAGCCTGACACCGGGTCCGTTCAACTCTCCCGGGGCGCGAAGGTCGGATACCTCAAGCAGGAACACGTTTTCGATGCGGACCAAACCGTATTGGAGCAAGCCGAACTGGCCCGGGCGGAGCAGCTGCAACTCAGGGCACGGTTGGATGAACTCGAAGCGCGACTGGAAAACAGCCCGAGCGACGACGAACTCGCAGAGTACGCAACGTTGCACGAGCACTACATCGAACTCGAAGGCTATTCCGCCGAGCGTGACCTCCGGGTTGTTTTGCAGCGGATGGGATTTGACGAAGCGGAGTTCTCCAAGCCTGCCTCCAAGCTGAGCGGCGGGGAGAAGACCCGGCTTGCTCTGGCCAGGTTGCTCTTGGAACAGCCCGATCTGCTCATCCTCGACGAGCCGACGAATCACCTGGACTTGCAGGCTACGGAGTGGCTGGAGGGTTGGCTGCGCTCCTATCCGGGCGCGGTGCTGCTCGTCTCGCACGACCGAGCATTCCTGAGCAACGTTGGAGATCGCGTTTTGGAAATGCGCGAAGGGCGAGTGAAGTCGTATTCAGGTCCGTTTGAGAAGTTTCTGAAGCTGCGTGCGGAAGAAGACGAGCGGCAGGCCGAGGTTGCTAAAAGGCAAGATCAGGAGATCGCCAAGCTCGACGAGTACGTGCGCCGTTTCATGAACTCACAACGCACCGCCCAGGCGCGCGGGCGGCTGAAGATGAAGGAGAAGCTCGTCGCGACGCGTGTTTCGGACGTGACCAAAGACAAAACGATGCGCGCGACCTTTGGCAAAACCAAGCGCAGCGGCGACATTGTGTGGGAACTCAAGGGCGTGACCGTAGGTTTTCCACTTCCCGGCGGCGGGGCAAGTGATGCGCTGTTTCCGGCGTTAGATTGGACGATTCAAAATGGCGATCGTTGGGGTGTCGTAGGAGAAAATGGCTCTGGCAAGTCGACCTTGATTCGCGCGATGCTGGGCCGCTTGGAGCCTCTTTCGGGGGGCATCCGAGAAGGCGCGAACTTGGAAATCGGCTACTTCGCGCAGGATACGGTGAACCTGGACATGGATCAGTCGCCTCTGGACTTCCTCGTCTGGGATTACGACATGACTCCTGAACTCGCTCGCAAGCTGCTGGCGCGATTCTTGTTCTCCGGGGACGATGTTTTCCGTCCGGTGAAGACCCTTAGCGGAGGCGAGAAAAACAAGCTCGTTCTGGCTTCCTTAACGACCCTGAACCCGAACGTCCTGATCCTGGACGAGCCGACCAACCACTTGGACATGGCATCGCGTGAGGCGCTCGCCGACGTGCTGAAAGAGTTTCCGGGCACGCTGATTCTCGTGTCTCACGACCGCTGGCTGCTTGAACAAGTTGCGACGAAAACCTTGGACGTCCGCCACGCCGGAGCGCGGATTTGGCCAGGGACTTACAGTGATTATCGTCGCCGATTTGACAAGCCAGGGGTGTCCGCAGTCGTTCAAAAAACGATTCAAGGTCCCACTCTCTCACCGAGAGAGCTGAGCAAGGAAATCCAGCGACTTGTGGTCCGCATTGAAGAGCTGGAGTTGGGGATTCACGAAGGCGAGGAGACGGTTCGGACGATTGAAGCCAAGCTGGCCCACATCACCCCCGCTGACGATGTGCGCGAGATCACGCGGACGTATCAGGCGACGCAGGAGCGGGTCGCGAGTCTCTTGTCGCAGTGGGAATCGGAATCTTCGAAGCTGGACGACCTACGTTCGCAGCAGGGTTAAGGTGTTTTCCAATGAAAATCTTGATGCGTGACTTATGCACTAACGCTTCAGGAGCCAGGACTGGTTCGTTTCAATATTCATGAGCCACGCAAACTTACCGTTCACGCTCGCGCCCACAACCGTGTATGGATCGGTTCTTACCAGCTTTTTCCCATCCCACGCGAAGCATCCCTTTACCGGGTCATTCGTAAACGGCTTTAGATTGGCCATAAAGAAAGACCGATTCGCCCACCGCGCTTTTGATTTCGGCACAACAAAAGGCTCTACAGATTTGGACATCGCCCTATAATCCGATGCAAAGCCGCGCCAGCCCATCCAGGCAATCCTCTTGGGCTTTAGCGTCGACAAATCAACCCGATAGAAATAATCCTTGCTTGTAGAATGAATCGCTAAGACGGGGCTTCCTTGGGAATAGCCCACCCACTGGGCGAAGGAGCCATGGAATTCCTTTCCAATGCTGCTCTTCACTGTTTGATTTGGATTCCCACTCCGGACACGATCGTCGATCATCGCAAGGTAAAGGTCCTTTTGGTTAATGTTCTCACCGAGCATTAACTGTGCTCCAATCGTCAAGGTGCGATAGGAATCGAGGAGGAGCGACGGAACGAGCGTTGATACTGCAGTCGCGGTTTTCCGATCGCTCAGATACGTTTCCTGGCTGACATTGAAAGCAACCAGGCTCGTTCCATGCAGTTGCAGCCGATATCGATCTCCAGTGGTTAACATTTTTAGAGGTTGCAGACCGACTTTATCCAAACGACCAGAATAGGCCGCGATTGCGGAGCCATCCTCGGAGACAAGGCATCGGCCCCCTCCAGTCGCAATACGAATAATCGCTTTAGCAGCCCCAATTGAACTATCTAGAGTAAGCCCAATGGGACTGGCAGACTTTGCTCCAAATGTCGACAAAACTTGCGAATCAAGGTCTGCTTGGCAGATATGGGTCGCGAGAAGAATTGTAACTAATGTCATCGCATATACCTAAATGGAGGGTGTGCCGGGCGCATTCGCGGTTGTCCCACATGTCCCCTCTAGGACTGTGTAGTTTGCGTTGGAGCATGCCATATCTATTCAAACGCATTCATTTTCTAAATAGGTTCGCGAGTTCTTCAACCCCGACCGAGTCGTTCCGGCCCAGGCACCGGAACTCCCGACTTCTTGAATCGGAGCGAGGGATGCGTTGGGTTCTCTCGTAGGAGGGCGTAGCGCCGGATCGTTAAAGCTGCTGAACAGGCTCGGTAGCATCTAGGAAGCTTGCCGAAAACCGCCTCGTTTAGAACGAAATCCCTACGCCCCAGAAGAGGGATTTGCCCCTGACTAGCCCTAGAAATGCATGAGCGTCGATTCGCTTGGCGGCGTCATCGTAGGTTTCCTTTGT
The DNA here is from genome assembly GCA_046597875.1 of Fimbriimonadaceae bacterium. Classification (GTDB taxonomy): domain Bacteria; phylum Armatimonadota; class Fimbriimonadia; order Fimbriimonadales; family Fimbriimonadaceae; genus JANJUB01. The sequence continues at coordinate 4,891 of JBKJJL010000346.1, forward strand.
CACATTCCCAAGCGAGGTTAGCCTGAAGGCAACTCCGACGTTCCAGTTGAAGGCGTCGTACTCCAGCGTGGTCTTAATTCTGTCCGTAATGTTGGTCGAAATGTTGCCAAAAAAGCCCTTGAAGCGGCGGGTGCCGGTGCCAATCGAGGCGTGGGTCTTCTCATTGATCTTGAAAGTTGTCACCGTGTAAAGGCTCAAGCTGGAGTCACCATCACCAGCAATGTTTTCTCCCGCCGAGCCACCGCCGCCGCGAAGGTCTTGAAGGCCGATCGCCCACTTGGCCTTTTCGTTCTGATTGGCTGGGGTGAATGAAAAGTTGAAGGCTCCATCGCCGAGGGTGCTGAGCACCATGTAGGTTGCCGAAAAGTTTCCGACCCCTCGAATCGTCGATCCGAGCATGAACTGCGCGGTGCTGTTCGTCGTGGATTGGCCATCTCGGCCCGAGGGCGAGCGAAGTCGGGTGTCAAAGCTCATCGTGCCGAATCCCACGACTCCATGCCAACCGCCGAGGGTGTAGGCGGTGGGGGTGGAAAGGCTGAGGGCGCCAAAGTAATCTGGAGTGCCGTCCGGCCCTATCGGAACCATGTTTCCGGGCAGACCGCCGAGATTTCGGAACTGCGGAAACTCATCGCGGCCGTTGAAGTCCCTTTGGGCGAGGGCCATTGGAGCGAGCAGAGCAAGGGTCACGGCGAGAATTGGGCGCATCTGCCAAGGATACCGCCCACTTTCGGTCTGCGTTTCCGCGTAGACTTCACACATGAAGCGGCTCGCCTGGCTCCTCGTCCCTTTCGTTATCGTTTTTGCTGGCTGTACCGGCGGCTCGGGATCCGCCTCGGCACCCCCCACCGAACCTGGAAAAGCCCCCGCACCGGTTACCGGCGCCTTCAAAGTTGCCTTATTGACTCCAGGGCCGGTTTCGGACTCAGGATGGTCCGCGATGGCTTACGACGGGCTGCAGTTAATCAAAACCGACATGGGGGCGGAGGTGAACAATCAAGAGGCCAAGGATACGCAGATTAAGGATGCGATGCGTTCGTACGCCCAAAAGGGCTACAAACTCATTTTCGGGCACGGATTTGAGTACAACGAGCCCGCGATCGAGGTCGCAAAGGACTTCCCCGACACCGTTTTCGTGAGCTCATCCGGTGGCAAGACCGCAGCGAATGTAAGCGCGTTTCGGTTCTATCTTGAACAAGGGTTTTATCTGGCGGGCATGATGGCCGGGCTGTCCTCGAAGTCGAATACCGTCGCGATGATCGGCGGTGACGATGTGCCCTCGATCCGATCAACCTTCAAAGGCTTCAAGGCGGGCGCGGAAGCCGCCAAGCCCGGAATCAAGGTCATCGAGATTTTCACCGGCAACGGTCAGGATGCGGCGAAGGCAAAGCAAGCGACCCTGAACGCCATCAGCCAAGGCGCAGACTTCGTGATCCATCAAGCCAACGCCGCCGCGAAGGGAGTTTTTGAAGCCTGCAAAGAAAAAGGTGTGCTCGCCTTTGGAGCGAACTTGAACCAGAACGAGGACTCAAGTGGCGTAGTCGTTGCTTCGGCGGTGATCGTTGCGGGACCAGCTTTCTTGGATTTGGCAAAGCAGGTGAAGGACGGGACCTTCAAGGGCGGCGTTACCCTGAAGGGCATGGAAGTGGCCGCGATCGACTTTATCCTAAATCCGGGATTATCGTCGAAAATCGTGCCCGATGTGTTGAAGAAGGTGGATGAGGCGAAAGAGAAGATTCGGAAGGGTGAACTCGTCGTGCCGAAGGACGAGTTTTAGCAGAAATACGGGATAACTGCTATTCTGTACTCATGAAATTTACTTTGACGATGACCAACAGAGGTGTCGTAACCCTTCCCGCCAAACTGCGGAAGATGTTGGGCCTCGAAGCGGATGGACAGATCATTGCCGAGATGGTTCCCGAGGGATTGCTACTCCGCCCGGCAATCACGATTCCAATTGAAATCTACTCAGACGAGAGAATCAAACAGTTTGAGGAATCAGAAGCAGAGCTTGAGCAGTTGATGCAAATTCGTGGCTAATGCGCATTTTCCTTGATGCCAGTGTTCTGTTTTCGGCGGCGTGGTCGGACGGAGCGGTTCGCAGGCTGTTACAGTCCTCGGTTGATGCGGGGCACGACCTGATTGCTGATTTGTACGTTGTGGAAGAGGCGACCAGAAATCTTAGCGTAAAGGATAGGTTGCCATTTCCGCTAGAGGTTCTGAATCTCGTTTCAGTGCAACTCGCTCCGATTTCGATGTCGCTCGCGAGAGGACTACCACTGCCAGAGAAAGATCAGCCAGTCCTCGCGGCTGCGATCGCGTTAGGATGTACGCACCTGGTCACAGGCGACAAAGCGCATTTCGGCCACATCTTTGACCAATTAATTCATGGTGTGCTCGTTGTGTCACCTGCGATGCTGTTGCAGCTCATGAACCACAAAATCTCCGCTAGTTAAGCGAAGGCTTTGGTTCCATGGCGGCGTCTACTTCGCCGATTTCGAAAGCCTTCGGGCCAAGGTGAGCATAAAGTCCATGCAGGAAGTCCTCAGGTTGGACGATCCCGCGAAAGAAACGAAAAGGGATTCAATTTCAACGAGTTGGTACCCGAAGAGTAGCTTTCGGACTGGAGTCCGTACTTACGTCAGTAACAACACCGGCCCAAGTGACGAATCCTCCGCTCTTTGGCGGAGGCTTCAATCGAGTTCAGTTGAACCTACTTCGCGGACTTCGCAAGCAATGCGGTATCTACCGATACGCCCGGCCCCATGGTGGAGCTCAGCGTTACCGAGAGGAGGTACTTGCCCTTCGCGGTGGCGGGCTTTGCTTTCAGCAATGCGCCGACGGCCAAGGTGATGTTCTCAAGGAGCTTGTCGTCGTCAAAGTTCACCTTGCCAACCAGCAAGTGAACGACGCCGGCTTTGTCCACCCGGTACTCGACACGAGTAGCGGCTTTGATTTCTTTCACCGCCGTTCCGATGTTGTTGGTCACGGTGCCGTTGCGCTTGTTCGGCGTCTTCGGGCCGAGCATTCGGCCGATTTTTCCGATCTGAGGGGCCATTTCCTCGGTCGCGAGGATGACATCGGCGCGGTATCCACCCTGAATCTTGGTGATCAAATCTTCATCGCCTACCACGTCGGCTCCGGCCGCTTCGGCTTCCTTGGCAAGGTCACCCTTGGCGAGGACGGCGACGGTTTTGTTCTTGCCGGTTCCGTGGGGAAGGTTCGTGATTCCGCGAACGTTCTGATCGCCTTTGCGAGGATCGATGCCCAAGCGCACGGCGAGGTCGATTGATTCGACGAACTTCGCGGTGGCGGTTTTCTTGACCAAAGCGATGGCTTCGGAGAGTTCAAGAGGAAGGTCTTTGGTGACGGTATTGGCGACGGCGACGTAGCGCGGCGAATGTGCCGCTTTCTTATTTTGTGTTCTCAAGTTGTAAACCTCGTGGTGCGGGCGGACCTTTCGGACCTCCCACAAGATGAAGAATATTATACCGGAGGAACAGGCAAGTCACTTCTTCGAGCGGGCTGCTTTGAGTTTTCGACCACGCTTTAGAATTCGACTTGGTGGCAATACCTTCGTTTGTCCGGTCCCTCGTTCCACCTTTCCCGAGCTCGCCCCATCTCCCAAGGGATTTGGCCCCTTCGGGACCCTACGTTCCTTCGGAACTTCGATCTTCTGCCGCCCGCTCAAGTAGTCTGCGGTTTCGCAATTTGATTTCACAAAGTCCTTCGGAATACCCTCTGCTACCACTTGGCCGCCGTGTTCCCCGGCACCGGGACCCATCTCGATGAGCCAGTCCGCCGCCATCATCGTTTCCTCGTCGTGCTCGACAACGATGACCGTATTCCCGAGATCGCGCAACCGCCGTAACGTCTCGATCAGCTTCCGATTATCTCGTTGGTGGAGGCCAATGCTGGGCTCGTCGAGAATATAAAGGCAGCCCATCAAGCCCGAGCCGATCTGAGTCGCGAGGCGAATCCGTTGCGCTTCCCCACCGGCTAAGGAGTTGGCGTTCCGATTGAGAGTGAGATAGGACAGACCGACGTCGTTCAAGAACCGCAGTCGCTCCCCGATCTCCTTGACCGCTCTTTCTCCAATCGTAATCTGCCGTTTGCTCAGCAGCTTAGGAAGCGCATCGAAGTAGGCAAGCGCATCAACGACGGGCAGCGCCGTGAGGTCGGCTATCGACAAGGTCCCGTCGCCTTTCTTCGGCAATCGGACTCCCAGGGCCTCAGGCTTCAGCCTTTGGCCAGAGCAACTCGGGCACGGACGGGTGCTCATGTACTGCTCCAAGTCCTTTTTCACCCATTCGCTCTCGGTTTGGTCGTACCGTTTTCGAAGCGCAACCAAGACGCCCAGCCACTCCGTTTTGAACTTGCGCTCCGTCTTACCGTAGCGCATTCTCACTTCCACTTGGCCCTCAACTCCGTGCATCACGGCATGCAAGTTTTCGGGAGTGAGGTCTCGGAATGGGATGTTTGCGTTGAATCCGGCTTTCACGCCCACGGCGTCAAGAAGGTCGGGCCACCATTCTTTCGTTTCGCCTGATTTATAAACAAACGGAGCAATCGCGCCATCCCGTAAGGGTTTTGAAGCGTTGGGAACGATCAGTTCGGGGTCAAACTCGGTCTTCGTGCCCAAGCCAGTGCACTCCGGACAGGCGCCGAAGGGCGAGTTGAAGGAGAACATCCGCGGCTCGAGTTCTGGCATCGAGAACCCGCATTCGGCACACGAATAGGATTCGGAGAACAGGAGTTCTCCTTGAGTGCCAAGACCGTCCCGGTCTTGTCCTTCGGCAAGCGCAGTCTCGTACGCGATCGCGATCATGCCTTTGCCCATCTTGAGAGCCGCCTCGATCGAGTCGGCGAGCCTCCGATCAATGCCTTCTTTGATCACCAACCGATCCACGACGACCTCGATCGTGTGCTGTTTGTAACGATCCATTGGGATGTCGTCGGTTACCTCGTACATTTCGCCATCGACCCGAACGCGAACGTAGCCCGCCTTCGAAATGTCCTGGATGACCGACTTATATTCGCCTTTTCGCCCTCTTACCAGGGGGGCGAGGATCTGCACTTTGGTGCCTTCCGAGAGTTCGCGAACCGCATCGACGATCTGGTCCGTGCTCTGGCGCTGAATCGGGCCGTGGCCGTTCGGGCAATAGGGGATTCCCACCCGCGCAAAGAGGATCCGCAGGTAGTCGTAAATCTCGGTAACGGTGCCAACCGTCGAGCGGGGGTTCCGGGAGGCGCTTTTTTGGTCGATTGAAACGGCGGGCGACAAACCGTCAATGTGGTCCACATCGGGTTTATCCATCTGCCCAAGAAACTGGCGCGCGTACGAGCTGAGGCTTTCAACATACCGGCGCTGGCCCTCGGCGTAGATCGTGTCGAAAGCAAGGCTGGACTTTCCGCTTCCGCTGAGGCCGGTGATGACGACCAACTTGTCCCGCGGAATTTCCACGGTAACATTCTTGAGATTGTTCTCCCGTGCACCGACGACGACGATCTTTCCCTGCATGCCTAGCACCCTATTTTACCAGTAGACGCATGATGCCTGTTTAGGTACTCCGATACGCTCAGGAACTGGTATACAAACTATAGCGTTGATAAGAGTATGACTCACGATTTGCTCGGTATTCACCACGTCACTGCGATCGCGGGAGACGCCCAAAGCAACCTGGACTTCTACACGGAGGCGCTCGGAATGCGGCTCGTCAAGCTCACCGTAAACTTTGACGACCCGGGGGCTTACCATTTCTATTTTGGCGACGAGTTAGGTCGCCCCGGATCGGCGCTCACGTTCTTTCCGCATCCCGGAGGATTTCCGGGGGTTCCGGGGGCGGGTCAGGCGACGACGGTTTCTTTGGCCGTTCCCACGGGGTCGCTGGATGCCTGGGCCAAGCGGCTGAAAACGGGCGATTTTTCAACTCGATTTGGTGAAAGAGTCCTCACTTTGAGCGATCCCGACGGTCTGCGAGTTGAACTCATTGAAACCGAGGACGCGGATGCCGTTGATGCCTGGAGAGGTGGGCCTCTCAGTTCAGAAATGGCGATTCGGGGCATCCATTCCGTGACGATATCGTCGTCCAGATTTGAATCGAATGACCGATTCTTCACAAAGAATATGGGGTTTCACAAGATAGGAGACGAAGACGGGCGTACCCGGTATCGAGTGGGATCGGGGATCGGGTCTATCGTCGATGTGGTGCATAACGAAAGCCGGGGACGGGTCGCGGTGGGATCGGTCCATCACGTCGCGTTTCGGGTTTCGAACGACGATGAACAAGCTCATTGGCTCCGGAAAACAAGGGACTTGGGATTGCAATCCAGCCCCGTCATGGAGCGCGACTACTTCCGATCCATCTACTTCCGAGAGCCGGGGGGCGTGCTTTTTGAGATCGCCACGGATGGCCCGGGAATGACGATTGACGAGCCCGCCGATGCCTTGGGACAGGCGCTCAGACTGCCAGCCCGGTATGAATCGCATCGGGAAGAAATCGAGCGAAATCTTCCGCCCTTGCGGCTTCCCCAGGCCGTGGGAAGATGACGTTTAGCCACCGATTCGATCCCGCAACTTCCGAGGAAGTGAGGACCGCGCTCGTGCTTCATGGAACGGGCGGCGACGAGAATAGCCTCGTTCCCTTTGCCCAATCGTTGCTTCCCGGCGCGGCGATCCTTTCACCCCGGGGACGCATCCTTGAGCACGGGGTGGCCCGATATTTTCGGCGATTCGCGGAGGGAGTGTTCGATTTCGACAGCATCCGTCACGAAGCGGACGCGCTCGCCGAGTTC
>JBKJJL010000187.1:0-16398 GCA_046597875.1 Fimbriimonadaceae bacterium
CGCGATCGCACCAAAGACCGGACTAGACGCCTACCAACCCCTTGCCGTAGCGGTCGTGGGCGGATTGCTCGTAGGAACGATACTCAGCCTCTTCGACATCCCGATTATGCACACGTACCTGGACGACTTCGTCCGCTGGCTCAACAAGACCTTCCGCGGCAAGGACTGGCAATGGCCCATCACCGAGCCCAGCGACTCACTTACTACCGCTTCCGATGAGTCGGGAGTCCAATCTAGAGGAGAACAACCATGAAATTCCGCAGCCTTTCGATTCCCGTCGTTACAGTTTTAGGTCATCGGCGATGCACTCCGAGACTGCTAAGCGCGAACCCAAGGGTTTGCATGGGTAACCCTACAACTTACGGCGGGGAGCAGGCGTATGGCTTTGAGAGGTCAGCCCAGTACCAGAAGGAGTTGCGCAAGATGAAGATCGATTCGCGCCAGCTGTTCCTGGGACAAAACGCTTGACGACAAGAAAATGCGAGTCGGCTTCGGGTTCGACTATCTATCGGGCGGCCTCTACAAGGGCTGGCATCCGACGGAGCCTGAAAGAAATTACTTCACCCCCGAGGAGTGGAAAACAACAGTTCGGGCGGCGCTCCACCATACGACGAATATGTTTGGGTCTACTCTGAAAGGGTCAGTTGGTGGACGGGTCAACGCGTGCCGGGTGCTTACCTTTTCGGCATTGGAAGACCCCAGATAGCAGCGGGTAGCGAATGCAAAATAATCTTCGCACGCTGGGACGGCTTATGAAGGCCTCACGTCCGACCATAGAAATGCTCCTCGTCGGCCGCCGCCGAAGAGCTCCGAGCGCGTTCGCTTTCTCGGTAGAGCGCCGCGCACCTCCAGAGTAAAAAATCTAGCAAGGTTAAGCAGCCCTCCCTTGCGAAGTTCGAATTGCGACCACTAATCTCCACCAAGATTTTGAGGTCGCTCCTCGACTTAGGGCCCAGCGCACGGGCATCTTTGGGAGCGACTGGCCGGAAGATTTCCTGCAGGCCTCATTGCCTGGTAGCAAGGCCATCACAGGTTGTCCAGCGCGGTAATCTGCGGCTTCCATGCAGTCAATCTGGCTATTATGTTTCGGGGTCATGAGTTCACTTTCCGTTGAAGAGCCACCGGTGCCGGCGATGAATCCATCCTCTTGCCTTTGGTTTTCTTCCCCCGCCACCAAGTGGGACGAAGCTATTCCCGTTGGAAATGGGCGACTTGGGGGCATGGTGTTTGGCACCGTGGGCGAAGAACGGATCCAACTCAACGAGAACACCTACTGGTCGGGAGGGCCCTACTCGACGGTCGTGAAGGGCGGGCACGAAACCCTTCCCGCGATTCAGCGGCTCGTGTTCGAAGGGAAATATCTGGAAGCCCATAACCTCTTCGGGCGCAACTTGATGGGCTATCCGGTGGAGCAGCAAAAGTATCAGAGCCTCGCCAATCTTCACCTGTTCATGAAACATCCTGGAGAGGCAATCGATTATCGTCGAGCCCTTGACCTGGAAACCGGGGTGGCGTCTGTGCGCTACTCAATAGGTGGAACTCAATACGAACGCGAGGTCTTCGCATCCGCCCCCGATCAGGCGATCGTGGTTCGACTTACCTCCAGTCGGCCTGGTTCACTGAACTTGACCGCCAACTTGCGCGGAGTCCGAAATCAAACCCATTCGAACTACGGAACGGACTACTTCCAGATGGATCCGGTTGGCTCGGACGGTATGGCGGTAACGGGCAGATCCTCCGATTATTTGGGGATTGCAGGAAAACTGAAGTACGAGGGCCAGGTCAGGGCACATTTGGAAGGCGGTTCGATGAGGACGCGAGGAGTCGATCTCGTCATCGAAGGCGCGAATGCGGTAACCCTGGTCTTTGTTGCCGCAACGAACTTCGTCAACTATCGCGATGTCAGCGCAGACCAGCACGAGCGCGTGGTTTCTTATCTCAGTAAATTGAAGGGAAAGTCGTATGAGGACTTGAAGAAAGCGTCGATCGAAGACTATCAGCGACTCTATGAAAGGGCTACCTTGTCGCTACCCAACACAGACAACTCGTATCTTCCAACGACCGTGCGAAAGGAGAAGGTCCTAACTGAATCTGACCCGAGCCTGGCGGCACTGGTTTACAACTTTGGGCGGTATGTGCTCATCTCGTCGTCGCGTCCGGGATCGCAGCCCGCAAATCTGCAAGGGATCTGGAACGATGACATGAACCCGATGTGGGACTCCAAATACACGACGAACATCAACACCGAGATGAACTACTGGCCTGCCGATTCCGGCAACTTGGGAGAACTCACCGAGCCGCTGTTCAAGCTCATTCGAGAAGTCTCGGATCAAGGAAAGCAAGTCGCGAAAGAGCACTACGGGGCCCGCGGGTGGGTCTTCCACCAAAATACGGACCTCTGGCGAGTAGCCGCCCCGATGGATGGGCCAAGTTGGGGCACCTTCACGGTGGGCGGGGCCTGGCTGTGCACCCACATTTGGGAGCACTATCTCTACACCAAGGACAAGGCGTTTTTGAAACAGAATATGCCTTTACTCGAGGGCTCGATTCAGTTTTTCCTCGATTTCTTGGTCAAACACCCAAACGGGAAATGGCTCGTCACCAACCCGTCAACCTCGCCTGAGAACTTTCCGGATGGTGGAGGCAATAAGCCCTATTTCGACGAAGTCACGGGGAGCCATATTCCGGGGACGACCATCTGCGCAGGCTCATCAATCGATATGCAGATTCTCCACGATTTGTTCGGGTACTACCTCCAAGCCCATGACGATCTAGAGACAAAATCGCGATTGACTGACAGGGTGAGGGAAGCGAGATCCCAGTTGGTTCCTCCCCAAATCGGCTCGGACGGCTCCTTGCAAGAGTGGGCTGACGACTGGAAGTCTCTGGAGAAAAACCATCGGCACTTTTCTCACCTGTACGGCCTGTATCCTGGCCGCGTCCTTTGGGATAAGAAGACGCCCGCCCTCCTTGACGCCTACAAGAAGGTGTTAGAAGAGCGCGGCGATGGCGGGACGGGCTGGTCCATGGCTTGGAAAATGGCCCTCTGGGCGCGGTTAGGCGACGGCAATCGAGCTCACAGAATCTTCAAGAAGTATCTCAACGAGCAGAACTGTGCTCAACTTTTTGCGAAATGCGGCCGGGCGATGCAGGTGGATGGCACCCTAGGCGCAAGCGCGGCGATCACCGAAATGCTGATGCAATCCCACGATGGAGCGATTCATCTGCTCCCGGCTCTCCCCGATGACTGGAAAAGCGGCCGCTTCGACGGAGTCTGTGCCCGTGGCGCTTTTGAACTTGACTTTCAATGGGAACTGGGCAAGATCACGAAGGCCACCGTTCTCTCGAGAGCGGGCGAAGTCTGTCGGATGAAGGTGAATCAAGCAGTAAGAGTTACAAGTCTGGGTGTTCCAGTTCCAACCAAGCAGCTTGATGGCGCAATCGAATTTTCCACGACCAAAGGCCAATCCTATGTTCTTGATGTTCAATGATGAAAGTTTAGGTGGTTATGGATTCTTTTTGGCTCTCGATGATGTATAAACGGGTAGCCATGAAAGTTACAACACTTCTGGCGACTTTGGGAGTTTTGGGAGTTGCCTGTGCGTTCGCCGTGCAGAATTCTCCTCACCTGGAAGTCGGAAAGGACGCGCCTAGCTTTGCTGGGACGGCTTCTGACGGAAAGGACTACTCTCTAAAGAGCCTAACCGCCGAGGGCCCTGCCTTCGTCGTGTTTTGGAAGAAAAGATGCCCCCACAATGGTAAGGCATCGGCGTTGTTTAACGCCCTTCACAAAGCACACGGAGTCAATCTCGTTGGTCTCGTCAACGCGTCCGATGAGGACGCCAAGGCCTGGGTAACCCAGTTTGATCTCAGCTATCCGCTTTTGGCGGATGCCGAGAAGAAGACGATCGGTGCCTATGCCGTGAAATACTCCATTTGCACCTTCCAAATCAGCAAAGAGGGAAAGATTGAAAAGGTCTTTCCGGGCTATGGGAAGGAAAGTATGGAGGCCTTAAATGCCGCCATGACAAGCGTCAGTGGGAAGAAGGTTGAGGTTGATCTCTCCTCCGCTCCTGGAGCTTTAGCATGGGGGTGAGCCTACTAACGCAGTCCCTGGTCAGGGACATCATTGAGTGAAGCCCGGCTATGCTGGGCTTCTTTGTTTTTGGGACTCCCGGTACACTTGTGAGGATGCCGAACTGGTGGGGTGGCGGGTGAGTTGGACGGTGCGCGTCGGTCTGGCGCGCGATGGATCTGCCAACGTCCGAACTCGGGCGCATGGACTCGTTCTCGGTCAATCCATAGATTTCGGGGCTTCTACTCCCGGTGCCTCAGCCCTTGAAGTGCTCCTCGGGGCCCTCGGGGCCGACATCCTCCTTCGCTTTAGCGATTTGTGCGATCGCCGCCGCCTTCCGCTGGATCAAGCCGAAGCCCGCGTAGACGGAAGCTTGGGGAATGAGCTCTTTGCCCTCGGAGTTGTTGGCGAAGAGGGCGATCCCGGACTCGCGGAAGCTTCAGTTGTGCTCTCTATTGCTAGTCCGGCAACTGCAGAGGAGCTTCATTGCGTATGGCAAGAAGTACTTGCCCGCTCGCCCCTCGTTGCAACCTTGCGCAAAAGCGCCACCCTATCTCTTGAACTTCAAATGCTATGAATGCTTACCGACTCAACCCTGACCAGTTACAGCTCATCGAGCGACTTTCCTCTCTGGCCGACAGCCACATTGCGCCCCATGCCGACGACGTCGATGAAGCGGGCCGATTTCCGGTCGAATCGCTTCGCGCGCTTGCTGAAGCTGGATTCTGGGGGCTGAATGTCGCTCCGGAATACGGAGGCCTCGGTCAAGGACTGCGCGTTATCGCCGCTGCGGTCGATGTCGTGGCCCAACGCTGCGCTTCAACTTCCATGGTGTTCCTAATGCACCTTTGCGGAGTTGCTGCCTACAACGCGGTACCCGAGCGAACCGGCGACCAACTCCGCGCCGCCGCGGCAGGGAAGCACTTGAGCACCCTCGCCTGGAGTGAGCGAGGAAGCCGCAGCCACTTTTGGGCACCGATGAGTCAGGCGCAGGACGACGGAGATTTCGTCGTGCTCGAAGGGATCAAATCCTGGGTGACCAGCGCGGGGCACGCCAACGGCTACGTTGCCACGACCCGCGCTGCTGGATCGGACAATCCGATGGCGATTACGCTGTACTTGGTTGAGAGCGGAGATGAAGGATTCCGAATCGAGTCGCCATGGGACGCTTTGGGCATGCGCGGGAACGCGAGCGCTCCGATGGTCATGGATCAGCTGCGCCTCCCGAACTCCAGAGCGCTAACCGAGCCCGGAAAAGCGATGGATACCATGATGGGTGCTGTTCTTCCCACCTTCGCCATTGGGAACAGCGCGGTTTCGATCGGCTGTTGTGAGGCCGCCGTGGCGGCGACGCAGAACCATATGGTTAGCCAGAGCCTGATGCATCTGGGGCAATCCCTAGCCGATCTGCCGAACCTCCGGGAGCGACTTGCTCGAATGCGATTGCGCACGGACCAATCCCGCGCTTATCTGGCATCCACACTTGATGCCTTGAAGACGGGCGACCCAGGCGCGATGTTGTGGGTTCTGGGCACGAAAGCACAGGCCGGAGAAGCCGCGCTGGAGGTCACCGATCTCGGCATGCGCATCTGCGGGGGAGCTGCCTTTAGCAAACAACTCGGCCTTGAACGTGTCTTCCGTGACGCCCGAGCGATGTCAGTTATGGCTCCGACGAGTGATGTTCTTCATGACTTCGTTGGCAAGGCCCTTTGTGGGATGGAGTTGTTCGGTTGAAGCCCATCCTGGTAGGCGCAGTCGTCTACGATCCGAAGGTCACCGTCATCTGGGACATCATCCGCCGCTTCTTCGAAGACAGGGGATGCCCGATGGATACGGTCTATTACACGAACTACGAACTCCAGGTGAAGGCGTTGATTGACCACCACATTGACGTAGCCTGGAACAGCCCGCTCGCGTGGCTGGATTCTCAGCGTCTTTCGGAGAACACTTGCCGGGCGATCGCGATGCGCGATACGGATCGCGATCGCGTCTCGCATGTCCTGGTCCGAGCCGACTCAGACATTTCTTCAGTCGAAGACCTGCGTGGGAAGACGATCGCATTTGGCGCCAAGGACTCACCTCAGGCGACGCTTATTCCCCAAGGGTTCCTGCTGAAACACGGGCTTTCGCCCATCAAGGACTACGAGCCGTTGCGCTTCGACGTTCTCGTTGGTAAGCACGGCGATCACATCGGCGGAGAAAAGGACGCACTTCAAGCCTTGCTTTCAGGCACTGCAGACGCCTGCTGGTGCCTTGATCTTAACTGGAACCTTTGGTCGAGCGATGGCACCGCCGATCCGAGTCGCGTGCGCGTTCTTGCGACAACCGAGCCCTTCGACCACTGTGTCTTTGGAGTTCGCGAGGACTTCTCGCAGGATGATAAGAAACGTTTCCTGGACGCCCTCTTCGCGATGTCCTATGACAATCCAGAACACCGCGAAATGATGGATATGGAAGGACTGAAAAAATGGGAGCCAGGTCGCACTACCGGATTCGGCCCCCTCTCACATGCCGTCGAAACCTTAGGATATTGGGCTTGAACATTCCTGTCACCATGGTTGGATCATGGCCCCGGAGCCGCGAGTTGTTGCTTGCGCAGCGCGCAAAGCAGTCTGGCCGAGGATCGCAGGAGGATTTCAATCGCGTAGCCGACCGCGAAGTGGAGCGGATTGTTCGCCTCCAAGAAGATATTGGCGTCGATATCCTGACTGACGGCGAGCTTCGACGGGACAACTTTTACTCGTTTGTCGCGGAGAAGTTGGACGGAGTTCACCTAATGACCCTCGCCGAAATGATGGAGTACGTCGAAGATAAGGAGGGCTTTGAGGAGCTCTTGCAGAAGCTCGATGTTCCTTCGTTTGCGATTCGGAATCCAACCTGCGTCGGCCCGGTTTCGGTTCGCGAACCCCTCGCCAGCGAGGATTTTCGCTTCGTTCGCGGTTTGACGGACCACCCGGTTAAGGTCACCCTGCCGGGACCGTACATCCTTACGCGCGCGCTTTGGGTTCCGGAAGTCACGCAGAAGGTCTATGCCAGTAAGGAAGCTCTCGGCGACTTGGTTGTCGAAATCTTGTCGAAGGAGTTAAAAGCCCTCGCTGATCTCGGTGCTTCCTTTGTGCAGTTTGATGAGCCCGTGTTGACCGAACTCGTCTTTACCCAGGGCAAGACCAGGACGTTCATGTGCGCGGCGCTCGCCTCGCGCAATGATCCGAGCGAAGAACTGGAGTGGGCGGTGAAAATGATGAACGAGGTGGCCGCCTCGATCGCCGACCACCCGAATCGGCCCCGCCTGGGCGTCCATGTTTGTCGAGGAAACTGGAGCACGAGGGAAGAGACCCTCCTCGTTGGCAACTACGCGCCGCTTGCGCCTTTGTTCGAACGACTCCAGGTTGACCAGCTTGTTCTGGAATACGCGACCCCGAGGGCGGGGGACTTGATGCCTTTTGGCGATAAAGAACTCGGGCTCGGGGCGGTCAATCCCCGAACCACCGAGGTCGAATCGGTTGATGAAATCTGCGCCCGCATTGATGAAGCTCTTGTTCACTGGGCTCCCGACCGGCTCTTTCTGAATCCAGACTGCGGATTTGCCACGTTCAGCGAACGCGAAATGAACTCTGAAGCGATCGCTTCGGCCAAAATGAAGGCGTTAGTTCAGGCTGCCTCCCGCTATCGCTAAGTGTGGACTTGTATTCCGGATCGCAGCAGTTTTCAGCAATGATTATCCGTTTGCGAAAAATCTGGACTATAATGCAAGTAAGACCCACAAGGGTCGGAGGAACTATGCGAGTCTCGAAAATTATGTGGGTAGCAGCCGTTGCGGTGCTTCCCCTCGCCATCGCCTTGGCTGCTCAGGCGACCCGCCAGTACGGACCCTTCCCGAGTGGTTCCCCGGATTCCGGCACCTGCGGAAATATGTGGGCAGACGATACATTTGAGCGATTCTTTAAGGTCGATGCTCGTCAGAAAGCTGACGGGACCTACGACGTAGTTGAGCAGTTCAAAAACGGTACATTTGTTACCCGAGCTGGAGCCAGCCCAGGAGGCTGCGAGGCCGGTAATCCGATTCCACCCACCATCTCTGCTGGAATCCAAGGCAAGATGCAAGGGCAGTTCTGGATTCGCGTCAGCAATGGAGTTTTCAATCCAAACGCCAATCCTGGCACCATGAACACGGCACAGTTCATCCAGGCGGTATTTGGTCCATCGGCTACCTATCAGGTGTACTCATTCTCGCTGAACTACAGTGCGAAGAATCGTGGGGATTGGCGAAATGCATCCTCAGACAAGGGTGGTAACCACGGTGACATCCGGTAAGAACTGAATGCCGGGGGTTACTTTACGGTGATCCCCAACTCCTTTACCCAGTAATCGATTTCGGTTCTGGTACGAGTTCTATTGGCCTTGTCGTCTGAAAGCGAGGTGAAGGCCTCGCGAGGTTTTGACACGCCTGCCTTGAGCCTCAAGCCATCAAGCATGACGGAATAAATCCACGTCTTCCCGAACTCGGGGAAGGCCTTCTCGGGAACCAAGAAAATCAGCCGCGCCGCATCGGAGGTGCCATAGACTTGGACCTGGCGCTCCGTATCAAACTTTGCATGCCAGATGACGTCCTTGCCTTTCAGTGCTAGGAATATCCCCACTTGCTTGTCAATCGATCCTTTCTGCCCGATCTCAGTGACCTTGGCGGCTAGATCTTTGAGCACACTGATGTCAACTATTGGCTTAACCTGCATGCTCGCGAGACCGATGAGGGCGTAATAAGCAACCATTGCTTAACCCTACCTGATTGAGCGGCAACGGTTATTGAACTTACAGGAGTCGCCTTAGCTCGTCCAGCTTCAACTCGCCAGTGTAGATTGCCATTCCCAGGGCGACCTCGATTCCAGCCGCGATGAGTGTCAAAACCTCGTCCATCGTCGTCACCCCTCCCGCCGCGACGATTGTCTTTTCAGTAGCCGAGCGCAAGGAAAGGAACAAGTCCAAGTTCGTTCCTTGAAGCAGTCCTTCCTTATCCACATTCGTGCAGAGGAACCCGCCGCAAAACGGTTCCAGAGCTTGAATGGCGTCCGCCAGAGTCTGATTCAAGGTCGTTTTCCAAGCGTCGACGACCACATGGCCGCCTTTGGTGTCGATCGCAACCATTATTCGCGACACGCCGACCTCCTTGACGAGATCAGCGAGAAAGGCTTCATTGACACCGGTTGAGGTGAACGCCGCCGAGCCTACAATCACTTGGTGCGCCCCCGCCTCTACAAAGGCTCTGGCCTTCGTAACGGATCGAATGCCGCCGCCGACCCTTGCGCGGGTGCGAGCAAGCAGATCGAACACAACATCCTGATTGTCTCCTAAGCCCATCGCGGCGTCTAAGTCAATTACATGAAGCAAAGGAAATCCTTCGAACATGGCGACGGCTTCATCTACGGTCCGCTCAAGAGCCTTCTCTTTGCCTTGCACAAGCTGAACGGCCTTCCCGCCCATTAGGTCGATGCACGGGATAATCACGTTGGTCTCACCACAATGTTCTGATCAAGTAGCGCGTGTTTGACTGCCGCGATAGACGTATTTTGGTCGTGAAAGATCGACGCCGCAAGACCTGCGCTCGCCTCCGTTTTCTTGAAGAGGTCGACGAAATGTTGGCAAGAGCCCGCGCCGCCGGAGGCAATGACGGGGATCATCGTGACTGCGCAAACCGCTTCCAGGAGCTCCAGATTAAATCCTTCCTGGACCCCGTCGGTGTCCATGCTCGTAAGCAAAATTTCTCCTGCTCCCGCCTCTTGACCGATTCGCGCCCACTCAACAACGTTTAAGTGTGTTGCTTGTCGTCCGCCTCGCACGTAAACGGTCCACTGATCATTTTCACGCCGAGCGTCAATGGCGAGAACGGTAGCCTGAGACCCGAACGCTTTGGACAGCTCCGTGAGGAGTTCGGGCCGTTCGACTGCGGCGCTGTTAACACTCACCTTGTCGGCGCCCGAATGCAAAAGCCTGGTCGCATCTTGAACTGAACGCACGCCTCCACCCACGGTTAAGGGGACGAAAACCTTCTGGGCCGCCTGCGAAATGACGTCGACGATCGTGTCCCGACTTTCATGGGAGGCGCCGATATCGAGAATGACGATCTCGTCCGCCCCTCCGTCGCTGTATCGTTTGGCGAGTTCGACGGGATCGCCCGCGTCTCTGAGATTGATAAAGTTGGTGCCTTTCACCACCCGTCCATTCGCGACATCGAGGCAGGCGATGATGCGCTTAGCCAGCAAAGTTGCACCACCTTGAAAGGAGGTTTAGTCCGGCCGCACCCGACTTTTCGGGGTGGAACTGGAATCCCCAGATATTGTCTGTGCGGACTGCGGAGGTGAACTCGCCGCTGTAATCCGTCACGCCCCATGTGGCTTCCGTTCGCGGCAACGCGTAGCTGTTCGCGAAGTAGAACCAGTCTTCATCTCCCTCAGAAAAGAGCACGTTGTTCCATCCCATGTGAGGCACTCGGCACGTTTTGGGGAGCGAACGGATTTTGCCGGGAAGCAGTCCGAGCCCGTTGACTCCCGGAGCCTCGTCGCTGCCGTCGAAAAGGGCTTGCATCCCGAGACATATGCCGAGCACAGGAGTGCCCGCGTTCGCGGCACTGATCAGCGGTTGCCGCAGTTCCAACCGCTCCAAAGCAGCCATCATCTGGCCGAAATGGCCCACACCAGGCAGCAGGATCTTCTCGAAGATGTTCAGCTCCGCGGGGCTTCCGACAAGACGGAAACTTGCCCCGATTGCGGTCAAGGCATTCTTGACCGAGAACAAGTTGCTTGCTCCGTAATCGAGTACGGCGATCATCGATTTCCTCTCATGGCACGATTTTGTTCAGCGGATACTCGACGATTCCTTCCGCTTTGGCTTCCTTTAGCCGGGGAATGATCGTTCGCACGAGCGACTCTTCGAGAATCGTGTTCAAGGCCAACCACTCAGGATCACTGAGTGTGGACACGGTTGGGCGCTTCAAAGCGGGCAAGACGGAAAGCACTTCGTCCAAGTTGTCGCGATGCACGTTCAGCATGAGCCCGACCTTTCCAACCGCTTCGATCGCACCCTGCAAAAGGAGCTTCAGATCTTCGAGTTTCTTGCGCTTCGCGGGATCCTGCCAAGAATCCTTATTGGCAATGAGTTGCGTGTTTGATTCGAGTACGGTCTGGACGATGCGGAGCTTATTCGCTCGCAGAGAAGAGCCCGTCTCGGTGACCTCGACAATGGCGTCGGCGAGGATCGGCGGCTTAACCTCGGTCGCTCCCCAACTGAATTCCACCTTGGCGGTCACGCCGTTTTCTTGCAAAAACCTTGTCGTCGCGCCAACCAACTCCGTCGCGATTGTCTTGCCCTCCAGGTCACCCACGCTGTGGATGGACGAATCTTCGGGAACGGCAAGAACCCACCGAACTTTCCCAAAGCTCTGCCGCGCGTAAACGAGATCGGCCACGCGGATAACGTCGGCCTGGGATTCTTCGATCCAATCGACGCCAGTGAGGCCAGCGTCCAGCACTCCCTTTTCAACGTATCGGGCCATTTCCTGGGCGCGAATGAGCATGCACTCGATTTCATCGTCATCGATCGCCGGAAAATACGACCGACTCCGAAGGGCGATGTTGTAACCCGCACGGCGAAAGAGCTCGATGGTGGACGCCTCTAGGCTGCCTTTAGGGATCCCCAGCATCAACTTCATCGATACACCTCCGATGGGTCAAACGAGCGAGGCGCCGACACGACCCACGCTCCGTCATTCAACGTCTTATAGAAGCAGCTTCGGTAGCCTTCGTGGCAGACGCCGGGACCCAACGCCTCCACCTTCAGGACCACCGCGTCTTGATCGCAGTCGGTGAGGATCTCCTTCACCATCAGCTTGTGACCCGAGCTTTCACCTTTGATCCACAGCTTTTCCCGGCTTCGGCTCCAAAAGGTGGCAACGCCGGTCTCCAGCGTCCTTTGCCAAGCGTCGGCATTCATAAACGCCACCATGAGAACGTCTCCGCTCTCGGCGTCCTGAACGACGGCCGTGACCAGGCCGTTTAGTTTTTCGAAGTTTAGGTTCATATGAAGGTTCCAAAATGAAAACAGGTCCACCGCGTGCTGCGGTGGACCTGTTTCAAAAATGCTTTAGATATTCTAGTACTTACAGGCGACAACACCGCAGTGATAAAACTACGTGATGATGATGCCGATGAGCAAGTCGAAAAATCAAGACTCCACTATTATGCAGGAAAAACGTGCTGAGGCGCACCGTCGCTTCCAAAGCAATGTCAGGTTTTCCTTATTGCGCCTTCGCTCTATCCTCAGGGACGGGATCGTGATTCGCGTGGATGAGCAAGCCCTCTTCCGGAGTCTCCAGCTTTAGTCTTGGCTTCTTTTTACTGTACCTAGCATCCACCCAACCGTCATTGATCATCACTTCAAGGGTCTGGGAAAGGTGGTGGACGGCCAGATCTGGCGTTGCGTACCCGAAACTGGTGAAGCGTGCACGGCGCACCATGTCTAGAAGCTCGTTAATTGTCTTCTCGCCCTTAAGTTCGTCAATGAGGAACTTAAAGATTCCAATCGCATGAAGGGTCTTGCCATCGCGGGTATAGCAGGGAACGGCGCGAATCGACCCATTTGCGAGGATCGGCACTTCAGAATGTTGGGCACCGGCCAGGTTAATCCGAAATACGTTGAACTGATTCAGCTCCCACGTCGCCTTGTCGCCGGTGAACCGCTGGGTCAAAGATTTTATGCCGGCAAGATCGAATCCTCCCATTCCTACCTGACCCGGATTGTCCCAGGCGAAACCGCCCGTTCCAAGCCACCGGAACGCGCTCGCCATATCCAACTCTAAACCCGAATCGCGGGCTATTTCGCGGGTGTATTCTCGAGCATCGTCGAAAACTCCGTTCGCGGTGTACCAAAAATCGGCAAACCGGATGTGCTGTCGAATACGCCGGGTCTGCGTCTCGGCATACCAGTTTTTGAGCCACGTCACGTCATGTTTCCCGGTTTCGAAATCCACGATCAGGTAGGCAAGTTCTCTCGCGCCGGTTTGGGTAAGAGTCAGTCCAGCTGAAAGTATAGGATCGGCGAATCCCGCCGCCTCGCCAACGAGGAACCAGTTTTCGCCGTAGACGCGCTCGGTAACATAGGACCAATCCTTCGTGGCCTGAGTCTTTCCGCTCCGGGTCGCATTGCGAATGAGGGCGCCAATGCGGGGCTCTTGGGCGAGGGCCCCCAAGTAGAGATCTTCCGGGGATTTTCCAGTCTTCTTATAGTAATCGGTGGGACAGACGAGGCCAATACTGGTTCTGGTAGGGCTCAATGGAATAAACCAAATCCAACCCGAGCCAATACTCATGATTTGGATTCGCGTCCCTCCTACTCCGATTTCTACAGCCCATTCGGCGTTTTCCCAATAATCCCAGAAAGCCACATTTCTCAGGGCGGAAGGCTCTTCGACTTCGACTCCCATCGCCCTGCGGATCGTTGCCGCATTTCCAGAGGCATCGACGTAGTACTTTGCCTCAACCTTTTCGCCCCCTGCCAACTCAAGGCAGTCAATCCGGTCACCCGTTGAATGAACCTTCGTCACGGCGGTCTCTTCCCGAACTTCGCACCCCGTCTCCTGAGCGTGATCCAAAAGTATTTTGTCGTAAACGGCGCGATCAACCTGGAATGCGGTTTGCAAGCGTTGTCCCTCGAACTTCGCGGGCCGGGGCTCATTCTTAAAATGAGCGAGGGGGAGGAACTCGAAGTCCCAGAGGTCATCGGTTAGCCCCCATTTGAAAGTAGCTCCGATCTTAATCGGAAAGTCGGCGGCCTCTACTTTATCCCAACATCCCATTTCGGCCAGAACCGCGCTAATTGGGGGGAGCTGACTCTCGCCGATGTGATCCCGGGGAAATTTTTCGCGCTCGAGAATCAGGACATCTAGGTCCGGGAGGTATTTTTTCAGCAAAGTTCCAAGCGTGCTTCCGCCTGGACCTCCACCTACAATTGCAACGTCGGTATGAATCATCCTAACCGTTTTTCCTTTACCAGCGCTTGACATTGTACGATAATGGACGCAGGTGCAAAAATCATGCCTCTCCAGCAATCCTTCACCACTTCAGTAATATGAAGAGTCACGAGTTCCCTTATGAATGCGATACTCCTTTCTCTGCTAATACTTCCCATTAAACAAGTAGGGTCGGTACCTTCGTCCATGCATCTGGACAAGTTTTACACGAAGTTCGTGAGCGCGCAGGGTTACCCGATTGTGTCCTCGGCGAAGGTGAACGATTACGCTCTCCTGGAAGCGGCGTACATTGTCAACTTGCTGCTTGCCAAACGGCCCGACGTGCGCGAAGCAATGATCAAAAGCGGTTCCCGCCTCGTCGTCATGGCTTGGAATGAGTTCACGACCGACATTCCCGAGTACAAAGATTTTAAACCGAAGGACTTCTGGGATCGGCGCGCGAGGGGCCTCGGAGGATCGGAAACTGACCCTGTGTGCAGTTGCGCGGAAGAGAATATGCTTGCGTACAAGGGTGATCCGTATTCGACGGAGAACATCCTCATCCACGAGTTCGCCCACAACATCCACCTGCGGGGAATGGTGAACGTCGACAAAACCTTCGACAAGCGCGTTATGGCCGCTTATGACAGCGCGATGAAAGCCGAGCTGTGGAAAGGGAAGTATGCCGCGACGAACCATCACGAGTATTTCGCGGAGGGTGTGCAGTCGTGGTTTGACAACAACCGGGAACCCGATAAGGACCACAACCACGTGAATACTCGCGGTGAGTTGCTTGAATACGACCCTGGGTTGGCTGCCCTTTGCAAGGAGGTTTTCGGCGAGACGGAGCTTAAATACACCAAACCGGGGACTCGGCTCAAGGATCATTTGAGCGGCTACGATCCTTCCAAATCTCCAACCTTTGTTTGGCCGAAGCATTTGATCAAGGTCAAGATGTCAAAATCTGAGTAATGGAACTTGGCATTCGCGGGAAAGTCGCGATGGTCGCGGCGGGGAGTAAGGGTATCGGATTCGCGACGGCGATGCTCTTGGCTCAGGAGGGCTGCCACGTTTCCATTTGCGGACGTACGCCGGATACTCTGGATTCCGCCTTGGCCGAACTTGGTCGGGAATCTCGGGCCTCGGTGTGTGATGTTTCGCTCAAGGGAGATTTGGAGGCGTGGTTTGACGAGACCGTTGACGAGTTTGGGCACCCCGATATCCTCGTGACCAACACGGGCGGCCCGCCTGCGGGAACGTACACGCAGATGACGGATGCACAATGGCAGAATGGTTTCGATAGCACCTTGATGAACGTGGTCCGCATGGTGCGACTCGCGGAGCCGGGAATGCGGGCAAAGGGCTGGGGGCGGATTGTACACATTACATCGCTGGTCGCGAAGGAGCCCGGCACCTTGCTGCCGATCTCGTCTACATTGAGGGCTGGGATCATGGCATTGACCAGACTTCAGGCGATTGAGTTGGCCCCTTTCGGGATTACCGTTAACGGAGTGTTGCCAGGACATACCCTCACCGATAGGCAGCGACACCTTGCCGAAGTTATTGCAGATCGGGATGGGATTAGCGCAGAAGAAGCCTTGGCACGGCAAGCAAAAACAAATCCGATGGGGCGTATCGGGGATCCCGAAGAAATCGCTTCTGGAATTGCATTTTTGTGCTCGAATCCCGCCGCGTTCATTACGGGGACTAGCCTGTTAGTTGATGGCGGCGCGACGAAGGGAATATGAATGACATCGAGGCGGTTATCCTGACCGGAGGGGGCAGTCGCCGCATGGGGATGGATAAGTCAAAGCTTCTTCTTAACGGGGAAGCCATGCTCGATAGAATGCTTCGACTTCTTGACGAGGTGCGGATATCAACTACCGTACTTGGGCCGGATGGCCTTCCGGATTCTTCTCCGGGCTCGGGCCCACTGTGTGCCCTGGCGGGTTTTCGACCGACGAAAAGTTTTGTATTTGTTACCTCATGCGACATTCCACGCTTCGACCCTTCGGTAGTTACTCTTATGCGCGATCAGATTGGAGATAGCGATGCTTGTATTCCGGTTTATGAACAGCGATTGCAACCCCTGTGTGCCCTGTATTCGTCAAAGGCATTCGGATTACTTCCAGACCTTATCCAACAAGGAGAAATAAAAGTGAGTGGCTGGACAGATCGGTTGAATGTCGAAACCTTTGAAATTACCAAAACTGTTGATCCTCGTGCAATTCGTGGTGCGAATACTCCGGAAGAGTGGGCCGATTTGGTCAGTGATCTCGTTTGATTACCGCTTCGGGAGGGGCTTGCTGATCCATTTCAATCGGCC
>JBKJJL010000197.1:0-11620 GCA_046597875.1 Fimbriimonadaceae bacterium
ACGCTCGGTAGCTAGCTTTGATTCCGGCCAGGAGAGTACAAATGATGCTCCCTGAATCGTGTGGGCAACGAAGTCCCCGACGCACAGCTCAACCTTCACTCCTGGTGCCACCTCTCCTTTTGCATCTTTCGGTAAGGGCACCATGGCCGCGCCTTGCCTCTTGAACGAGTACTGGACGTAGCGCTCCCCGCGTTCTACGACAGTTATTCCAAAGCCCGCCCACGTCTTGTTTTCGATACCCTTGATAACCGCTGCTCGATAGGCCGCTACCGTTAGTAACGGTGTACGTGCGAGCCGGTAGAGGTGGCCCGCCGTTCGAATTGCCTTTTCGGCATCATTCGAATCGAGATCTCTCAGCTCACGCTGAAGAATGTCATAGCCCGCAGCGAGAACGTCGCTACGCATGGGGCGCGCCCACAGCGGTTTGTAGAAGAACACCGGTACTTCATCGGTAAGGTCTATCAACTTGCCGAACGAGGCGTAATCGGCGGCGGCAGTTGAATCCCCCGCATTCGCCCGGTCCACGATCACCCGACCGAACGCATCTCCCATGATGCTGGCGACATATCCCGAGTTACGCCACTTCGCCGCCACGTCCAGGGTCTTGGCGCACACTTCCCGAAGCGGGACGACCGCACTTTTCGCGTCCCACTTTGCCAAATAGTGGCCCAGGAGGAGGGCATCGGAGAACTGATGGAGATTGAGCGTATTAAGGTTTAGACTGGGGTCGGCCATCTTCACGGCGCGCTCGCCCATGAGCCTTGTGATTTCAGTGCCGTAACCCGCGCGAAGGTACTCGCCCTTCAAAGCCGCAGGCAAAAGGATCGGTTTGCCCCTCTTTCCTTCATCAACCGGTCGGGTCAGAAATCGCCCGGCCGCAAGCCAAGAGCTCGGCTTCGCGGAGTCGTCCCTCAAAACGCTGAGCCACCGTTCCGCTTCACTAAGGCCTTCAACTTTCACCCATTCGGATCGCAGAACCTTCGCCGTCGCAACCGGATTCTCCATCCTCAGCGCGCCGCAAGAGGGCCAGAGTTTGGTGAGCATCACCCAAGCGACGTCCCGTACCGAGTGGACCCTCCGCTCTGGAAAGAAGTCTCGCACAAAGGAGACCGAGCGGGTTAGGCGATCATCGTGCTCTAGCGCACCGATAAGCATCGGCACCGCATCCTGCCCTTCCTGCACAATCGCCTTGACGACCGGGTCTTCGAAGTAATCCAATCCACCCGGTTGCCCCCATTGGTGCGCCGCGATGGTGTCCAATGATTCGGCTAGGGCCGCAAGACGCTGCTCCTTGGGAAGTTTTGCGACAGTCAGGAGGTCAACCGGCTCCCGCTTGGGGTGCTCCGATCGGCGGCTCAGATCGGCCAGCAGGACCTTCGCGTTTTCCAACTGCGGCTCCGGCGGATTGCCGAACGAATCTGGTTTTGGCGGCAGTAACCGGTCGCGGATTTGGAGAACTCTTACGAGGTCGGTAGCCCACCGAACCCCTTCGCGATCCTTTTTCTGCTTCAGCATGTCCGCGGCTTGCATCTGATAGCGCTGCCGCAGTCCATTGAAAAGCTGCGATTCGGGCGGTTCGTATGTGCCATCGCGGAAGACCTCGAAGGCCTTCTCCGCCAGATCGGCCCGCCCGCTGATGAGGAGCAAAGCTGGCGTCGCGGCGGTAATCCCCGATACATTAAAGCTCTGTGAAGTGCGGGGCAAAACAAGCTGTCCGGCAAGGAATCGAGCGAGATCGCACACTGCCACGACCTGCTGAACATCGTATACCAACCCGTCCATCAGCACGGCGCGACTGCCCGATTTGGAAACCCACCCGAAGCCGGAAACTGCCGAGTTTCGGCCCCAAGCGGCGTCGCCGATGCTCACTTTTACCTGGGCAAACTTTCGCCCCCGCGGATCGCTGAGGCCGTTGCCCAACAAGGCTCTTGTCGCCTCTACGTATGCGACGGGAATCGTGGTTTTGGGCGGTGTCCAAGCCACCTTGCGCAGCTCAGGAGGGGCGACGGCTTGCTGCCAAGAGTCTGCCCCGGCGACTAGGCATAGGGCAGCCAAAGAGCTTGAAACGAGGGAGATCATGCGCATGGCAAACGAGTGTTACCTGATTCGTGGCGGGGGTGCGCTCAAGACGACGCGTCCCCGAGGGAAGGAGTCTGGGCGGAAATCGATGAGTGACGGGATGGTCCAACCCACTCATTCGGAGACGAGTCGGCGTAAACTGGGAGCATGACGCATGGCGTAACAACCCGTAGCGCCGCGTCGGCATGCACTAAACTTACTTAGTGAATCGACAACTCACTCGCAAGTCAAGCGCCGTCTGGGTTGGTGTAGTGTGCTTGGCGGTATTTTCGTTATTGCTCATATGGCCCAAGCCGTCCTGGCGCAAGATGGCCCGAGAGCGTGTCGACGGTTGCTACGGTTCGCAGTTCGACGTGGTGGAATGCGGGTCTGTATTGGGGCTCTTCGACGAGGCAACTAAGAAGTGGGGCACGGTTCGCTCCTATCGGATCGTGGCCGTCGGGCAGAATGTATTCAATCATCGCTACAAAGTGGTTGTGGAGGCTGATCGTGGGTACGGCCCGACGACTGAGGAGCTTGATGTTATGGCTGGTGACGCCGAAAGGATCGGACATGGACTCTGGGCGCACATTAAGAACTTGAACATTCGGCGGCGCTAAAATGGTGAGTCAGTTCTAAGGGACAAACTTCGGGCTCACGTATCGCTTGCCGCCGAACAGGATCACGAACCGAACCCGCCTGCCAGCGTTGAGGTCAAAACCGAACCCCGTGCCAATTCCGCCCGGCTGGGATGGATGAGGCGCGCGGGCCATGATCTTCTCGCGGGTCGTTTCCCAGGGAGGCGGAACGTCCGGATCATTGATCGCCATATAGTGAAGTTCCGCTCCTGATTCGGGATCTTCAGCAACGAGGATGGCAGGCCCAACTTTGCCTCGCCGGGTTTCCTCGCAAATGGTTTGGACGTCGACTGACTTTGGGGTTCTACGCGAGTAGGTGACAGCGATGTCCAATCTCGGAACGCCTTGGAACCGGTACTGAGTCTGCAAGACTTCGTCGGCCTGATCGGGCAGCACACTGCCATTTCGCCGAACGTACATCTGCCGCTGGACATCCCATCGGCATCCCAGCGCGAGGAACGCCTTGTGATGTCTGTCGTAATCGGTGCCTTGGACGCGCGCGGACTCCTCCAGGTTCCGGGGACGATAGGCGCTCCTTACGAGCCCGAGAAACGCCTTGAGCGGAGTTTCCGCATGAGCTGCCTTCAGCTTACGGTAGGTGGGGAAAGGATCGTCTGGCGGGGTAAGGGTGGTCTTTCGCAGGGTCCACTCCTTCATGTGCTCGCGCATGTACAATGCGAACGGCTTAGTTTTGCCGGCGAGTTCAACGCCGCGCACAAAGACAACCGGCACATCGTCAACGATGGCAACTGGATAGGTCGGCCACTTTCGCAAGTCCTTCGGCGGCAGAGGGGAAATGACGCCAATAGAGGGAATCGGAAAGACCCCGCCGGGACGCTTCGAGGTGAACAGCACTCGGACCAGCCAGAACAGCCAATCACTGTCTCGGTCGCCTAGGTTGGTTCGACCGTACTCGCCGAGGATGGCAAGGGCCTTCGCCTGGCCCTTCGGGATTAAGAGATTGGCAACTTGGATCAAGCGTTGAGAGTCAGAATCCAGCCACATCATGTTCCGGTTCGGACGGCGATACATCTTGCGCATCGCCTCGGTCAGCTCGCTCTCACCGATAACTTTTACAGGAGGAGGCTCCCCCCATCCGCCCGCAACCGTTAGAACCTTACCGTCGCGAAATGTCACCCTGCCGAGGGTAGGAAAGGTGTGATGGCCGTTCGTGCCGTAGCACCACGTCTCGTCGCCATACATAACGTAGTTAATGGAATCGTTTTGAGGCCAGACATCATCGGGTCTGCCGAGCAGCCGTCGCACCTGCGTCCGGGACCACCCACGCTTCACTATGCGAATGGCATGCGTGAACGCAGCCCGGCTCGCACGGGCTGGAACCGGAGGGCTTTGTTGGGCGACAGCCAGACAAAGGAGGCCGATCATAGTTCTTTCATTGTATACCTTTGAGAACCGACTGCTCAAAATCGACAGGATCAAGCTCTCAAGAAAGGCCATACTATGCCTCGGAAGATCGGGAATCCCAAACACGCAAAGGTGGGAGGTTTGCCCATGTGATCGCGCGAGACGTAGTCACAGCGAAGGCTCCATGTGTTTCGCGATCCTTTCGACGGGAACGCCGAGCGCATTGGCATAGGCGAGCATACGTCCGAATGATACCGAGAGAGGCCTGCTTTCGAGCTCGGCAACACGGGGTCGGGCCACCCCCATGCGTCGGGCCACTTCGTCCTGAGTCAAGTTCGCTTCCTTTCGAATCGCCGCCAAGGCGATCCGCGCATCCGCTTCCTTCCACCGGGCGGCAAACCCGGGTTCGGCTTTGCTAGTTTCGATGAGCTCATCCAGATAGTCTTTCATTTCCGTTTCTCCTTGTACGTCTTCAACGCCAGGGCTAAGTTCTCGAGAACCCTTCGGGCTCGGGGCGAGGGAGAGTTTCGGAGGCGACCTTTAGCAGGTACTGCCCGTACCCGTTGTTTTTCAGATTCTCGCCCATCTCCACCAGTGCGCCGGGATTGATCCAGCCTTGGCGATAGGCAATCTCCTCTGGGCAGGCGATCATGAAGCCTTGGCGGGATTCCACCGTTTGCACGAAGGACGAGGCCTGCATAAGCGATTCGTGGGTGCCCGTATCCAGCCAGGCGAACCCGCGTCCGAGCATCTCGACTTGAAGCGAACCCTCTTCTAAGTACAACCGGTTGAGGTCCGTAATCTCCAGTTCACCCCTTGCAGACGGTTTCAAAGCCAGCGCCCGATCCACTACGGTTTCGTCGTAAAAGTACAAGCCAGTCACCGCGTAGTTCGACTTCGGCTCCTTCGGTTTTTCCTCGATGCTCACCGCTTTGCCGGCGGAGTCGAAGGCGACGACGCCGTACTGGATCGGATCGTCCACATGGTAAGCAAAGACGACCGCTCCCGAGGTCAATCTTGCGGCGCGCTGGACCTGTTCCTGGAGCCCGTGGCCAAAGAAAATGTTGTCGCCGAGGATCAAGGAGCATGGCTTACCCGAAGCGAAAGATGCGCCAACATGAAAAGCCTGCGCCAACCCGCCCGGCTGAGGTTGCATCGCATATTGGATCGAAATGCCCCACTGCGAGCCGTCGCCCAGCAGCGCCTGAAAGGCTGCCTGATCGTGAGGCGTGGTGATAATCAAGACATCCCGCATCCCCGCCAACATGAGCACGCTCAGCGGGTAGTAGATCATTGGCTTGTTGTAGATCGGCATCAGTTGCTTGCTAACCGCGCGGGTGATCGGATACAAGCGCGTGCCCGAACCGCCCGCCAAAATAATGCCCCTTTCGACGCTCATAGGTCCTCGCCCAGGCCGGGACCATAAAAGCGTTTGGTGAACGACAGGAAGTCCTCGGTTTGAACCAGCGGCCGCCACCACGCTTCGTTCTCGCGATACCAGCGCACGGCGTTGCGAAGCGACTCCTCGAAAGGCTGTTCCGGAGCCCACCCGAGGGCTCGCAGCTTGTCGGCCTTCATCGAATAGCGAGCGTCGTGGGCGCCTTTGCGGGGGTCGGGAATCTTTTTCACGAGGGCTTCGTCCCGGCCGGTTTCTTCCAGGAGAATCTTGACGACCTCCCGGTTCGAGCGTTCGTTCACGTCGCCAACGTTGTACACCTGACCGGCTTCGCCATGCAGCAAGGCGTGCAGCACCCCGCCCGCGTGATCAAGTGCGTGAATCCATTCTCTAATCTGGTCGCCTTCTCCGTAAAGGGGAACTTTTTTGCCGTCAATCAGGCGGGTCACGAAGAACGGAATGAGCTTTTCGGGGAACTGGTACGGCCCGTAGGTGTTTCCGCCTCTCGTGATCACGACGGGCGTTTTGTAAGCCTTCACATGAGCGCGCACTTGGAGATCGCCGCCCGCCTTGCTGGCACTGTAGGGCGTATTGGGCTCGATGGGGCTCTCTTCGGTAAAGTGGCCGGTCGTCACCGAGCCGTAAACTTCGTCGGTGGAGACATGGACGAACTTCTCGATACCGTACTTGCGCGATGCTTCGAGCAAGACGTGCACGCCCAGCGTGTTGCTCAGGATAAATCCGCCGCTTTCGAGCAAGCTCCGATCGTTGTGGCTCTCCGCCGCGAAATTCGCGATGTGGCTTATTTTCTCCGCCCGGAAGATTCCTTCGACGGTTGTCGGGTCTTGTATTTTGCCAGGATAGAACCTAATCTGGTCCGCAATGTCGGCAAGCGTGGCAAGATTGCCCGCGTAGGTCAAGGCGTCTAGAACGATGATCCGAGCGTTCGGAATTCGTTGAAGAGCAAGGCGCACGAAGTTCGAGCCGATGAATCCGGCGGCACCGGTCACGAGTAAGTTCATGAAGATTTAGCCAATTGTGAACGATATCGGCCCATAGTCGCGGCATGAATAGGTTTGCGGGCCTGATCGTTCTCGTCCTTGTCACCGGTTGCGCCTCAAAAGAGGCGATTAACGAGGACTTGACGTATAAGGCGAAGAAGTAGCTATTCGGCATTGCTCGTGCTGAAACTCGCGACCGAACATGAAGTTGACGCCATTGTCGCCTTCTCACCCGGCGAGTATTTCGAGCCGAAAGGGCTCGTGGGGGATGGAACTCGAAGATTAAGACGGCGTGCTTTTTCGGCTTCCCAAAGAAGAAGCGATGGCGGGAGGCTTCTCCCTCTACCAAACCGCCCCTAAATGCGTGGAGCGCCAGCAAGACGCGCTGATCATTCATGCGGACGCGGTCCTTGGCAGTTCGACCTCCTTTCGGAAAAGGCACCCCGCGCTGACGGTTTTTTCTGGTCCTCGCTGTGGACCTTTTTTGACAACCACCGAATAACCAGATCCGAAGTGAAGCCCTCGTAACGGTACAATTGCCTCATGACGACCGTGCGGGTGTTCATCACCTTGAAGCCATCGCTCCTTGATTCCGCCGGACGCACCGTCACCGATTCCCTCGTCAAGCTCGGATTTGCGGAACTTTCCGACGCCCGGATTGGAAAGATGATCGAGCTTCGGGTCGACCCGTTCGACGAAGCCCGAGTCCGGGACATGTGTGATCGCCTCCTGGCAAACCCGGTGATTGAGGACTATCGCCTTGAGGTGGTCGGGTGAAAGTCGCGGTTTTACGGTTTCCCGGTTCAAACTGCGATCAAGACGGCTTGTATTCTTTGCGCGAAGACATCGGCGTCAGCGCGGAGTTTGTTTGGCACGAAGCTACAAGCTTAGCGGGGTTCGACGCCGTTTTCGTGCCGGGAGGGTTTTCCTATGGGGACTATCTGAGATGCGGCGCAATGGCTTCTCGGGCCCCGATCATGGGCGAAGTCGCCCGGTTTGCCGCCGAAGGACGGCCGGTTATTGGGGTCTGCAATGGGTTCCAAATTCTTTGCGAGGCGGGCCTTTTGCCGGGAGCCTTGCTCCTGAATGAGAAACAAAAGTTTGTGTGCGAGATCGTAACCCTCTGCGCGGTGAATAGGACCTCGATTTGGACTCAGGGCGTCAGCACGGATTTGAAGATGCCAATCGCACACGGCGAAGGCCGGTATATCTGCGAACCAGACGAGCTAAAAAGGTTGGAACAAGACGAACGGATCGCCTTTCGATACGTGGGAAACAACCCAAATGGCTCAATGGATGCCGTTGCGGGAATCCTGAACGCAAAAGGCAACGTATTAGGAATGATGCCGCATCCGGAGCGGGCAACGAAGAAGTTGCTCGGGTCGGAAGACGGAAAAATGATTTTGCGTGCATTTACGCTCGTGAACGTGTGAGGCGGCAAACCCGTCTAACCAATAATAAAACTAGAATTGTGAGAAAGTTACTCGGATTAGCAGTGTTGATGACGGTGAGTTCGGCCTTTGCGCAGACGACCGCAAACCGGGCGGTGCTTGGCAAATTGGGTCAAGCGATCAAGGAAACGGCGATCATGGCCAAGCCGGGTGGGCGCGTTTACTACCGCGTGAAGCCTTACGAGTATCTGGTTTTGAAGACGTCGGACAAGCCGAATACGTACAAAGTCCTCCTTCAAAATGGCCGCGATGGCTATGTGAACTCGGATGCAGTGGCGAAACTGCCGTACGATGTTACGGCACCCAAAAAAGTAGCCGCTCCGACGCGTTCCAACTCAACTTTCGCGAGCAGATCGAGCGGCACGAGCAGCCTTTCCTCCCGAACCCGCGCCGGAATCGCCGAATATTCCTTGAATTTCAGGGGCACCCCCTACGTGTGGGGCGGCAACGATCCCAACAACGGAATCGACTGCTCGGCATTCATGAAGTTCTTGTACGGTCAGATCGGGGTCAGCCTTCCTCGAACTGCTCGCGAACAAGTGAACTACGGGATTCCGATCACGCGCCTCGAAGATTTGGCCGCCGGTGACCGACTGTATTTCTGGAGTAAGAGCCGAAATATGATCGGCCACACGGGCATCTACCTGGGGAACGGATACTTCTGCCACGCCACCAGCAGCAAGGGGCAAGTCACCACGGAACCCCTCGGCACCAAGAAATGGCTGGCTCAGTTAGTTGCGGCACGTCGGTAGAGTCACTTCCCGGACGTGCGCCAGGCCAGGAACTGGCGACGCACTGCCTCAAGGCCCCCCTGGACACGGGCGCGGAGGCTCAATCTTGTTCCCGACTCCAGATCAGCGGATTGATCACGGCATCATTCAGCGGATCTCCCACTTTTAGCGACGCGAAGTAGTCGTTTGGCAAAACGTTCTGGGTCCCGTTAAACGTGGCACCGTCGGGCATGTAAGCGCACGTCATCGCTCGTCGGGGGCGGTTGGTCATGTTTGCGCCCGCGCCATGGGCGACGAGGCCATTGTGAAAAACGACCGATCCCGCCGGACAAGCCGCGCAGGATGGCTCAATCTCGCGCCAACTCGGGTGAAGCTTAAAGAGGCCGGCGATGTCTTCGGCGATGCTTGTATTCTCGGCACGGGACGAACGGTGAGATCCAGGCAGGTACCACATGCACCCATTGGCCTGGGTTGCGTCGTCCAAAGCGACCCAAAGGGAGAGTGCATCCGGGGAAGTAAACGACCAGTACGGGTTGTCAAGATGCCACGCGGTCGGATTGCCGAACGGCGGCTTAATGAGGGCCTGATCGTGCCAAATGCGAATGCCATCCACGCCCGCAAGAGTTCCCGCCACTCGCCCAAGCCGACGGTCATGCATCAATCGATGCACTCCCGCATGGGTGTCCGCCAGCTTCAAGCATTGGGTAAAAACTCGCGCGTAGTAGCTCTCGGGATCGTTCTGATTGTGCAGGCCCTGATCGCTTGCCGCAAGGCGTTGTTGAACCGCTTCGTCAACCTGAGTTCGCCAGTCGGCCAGTTCATCGTTATCAAGGAACCCTTCGATAACGAGGAAGCCCTGGTCGCGGAACTGGGTGATCTGATGCTCGTCAATGCTATCCCGCATGGCGTTGGCATTCTACCGTCCGACTTGTCAAGCGACGCGATAGCGTAAACTGCTCTCGGCATGAGAATGAGGGTTTTAATCGCCATCGCGCTCCTGGGCGGCACTGTTGCCTCCGCGCAAGTTGATCCAGGGCTTTACCAAGGCATGAACTGGCGGAGTATCGGGCCGTATCGCGGGGGGCGAAGCATCGCCGCGGCGGGCTCGGTCCAGCGCCCGAAAGAGTATTACTTCGGAGCAACGGGCGGCGGTGTGTGGAAGACGACCGACGGAGGTACCGAGTGGGCCCCCGTGTCGGATGGTTTCTTCAACACCGCGTCGGTCGGCGCCCTCGCAGTTGCGCCTTCCGATCCGGATATCGTGTACGCGGGAACCGGCGAGAAGGACATTCGCGGGAATATCTCGCATGGCGACGGGATGTACCGCTCGACCGACGCAGGCAAAACCTGGGCGCACATCGGGCTCAAGGAATGCCAAACCATCGCTCGGATCGTGGTTCATCCCAAGAATCCAGACATCGCGTATGTCGCCGCTTTGGGCCACATTTACGTGAAGAGAGACCTCGCAACGGGAGCGGTAGACGCCGATCCGAATCGAGGCATTTACAAAACCACCAACGGAGGGAAAACCTGGGAAAGGGTGCTTTTCAAACACCCGGCGACCGGAGGTATTGACGTCGAGTTTGACCCGAGCAATCCCGAAACCGTCTACGCGGCGCTGTGGGAAGCGTGGCGCACCCCGTACACGATGAACTCGGGCGGCAACTACGGCGGCCTCTTCAAGAGCACCGACGGCGGGAAATCGTGGAATCCAATCCTGGCGCAAGGGTCCAGCAAGCAATCGAATACCAAGGGTTGGCCCAAAGGGGTTGTCGGCAAGATCGGCTTCACAGTTTCACCCGCGAATCCTAAGCGACTGTACGCGATCGTCGAAGCGCTCGACGGCGGGATATTCCGCTCCGACGACGCGGGCGAATCTTGGACCAAGACCAATGAGGATCGCAACTGGAGACAACGGGCTTGGTACTACAGCCACGTCATTGCCGATCCCAAAGACGCCGACGGAGTGTACGTGCTCAATGTTGGCATGGGCAAATCGACCGACGGGGGCAAAACATTCCGAGGGATCGGAACGCCCCACAGTGACAACCACGACCTTTGGATTGCGCCCGATGATCCCAAGCGCATGATCGAATCGAACGACGGCGGCGCAAATGTCTCCACAGATGGAGGCGCGACCTGGACCGATCAAGATCTTCCGACCGGCCAGTTCTATCACGTGAGTACCGACAACGCGTTCCCATATCGCATCCTCGGCGCGCAGCAAGACAACTCGACGATCCGCATCCCATCCCGGGTATCGGGCTCGGGCATTGCCGCAACAGATTGGACCGGCACCGCAGGAGGCGAGAGCGGATATGTAAGCGCCGATCCTCGCAATCCAGACATCGTGTACGGTGGCAGCTACGGTGGCGATTTGACGCGTCTGAACCATCGAACCAACAAGAGCCGATCGATCGACGTGTATCCAGATAATCCGATGGGCCATGGGGCCATCGATTTGATCCAGCGATTTCAGTGGACCTATCCAATCGTCTTCTCACCTCACGATCCGAACACGCTCTACACCTGCTCGCAGTTTGTGTTGAAGACCACAAACGAGGGTCAAACCTGGAAGGCAATCTCGCCTGACCTCACCCGCAACGATCCGCGCACGATGGGTCCCAGCGGAGGGCCGATCACCAAGGACAACACGAGTGTCGAGTACTACGGAACCGTCTTTACGTTCGCCGAATCTCCCGTTTTGCCCGGCTTGCTATGGGCAGGATCGGATGATGGCCTTGTGCACGTTTCGCGAGACGGAGGCGGTAGTTGGCAGAAGGTGACACCCTCTGGCATGCCTGAACTGGGACTGTGCAGCATGATCGAGCCGTCTCACTTTAGCGCGGGAACCGCGTATCTAGCGGTGGACAATCACGAAAACGACGACCTGAAACCCTACGTTTATATCACGCGGGATTTCGGGAGAACATGGCGACTTTCCAGTCAGGGGCTGCCTGAAAATAGCTTCGTGAGAGTA
>JBKJJL010000283.1:0-21024 GCA_046597875.1 Fimbriimonadaceae bacterium
GGGGCAACCCACTTATAGATATAGAGGGCGAGGGCAGTCTGGGAAAACGTCAAGACGCAAAACTTGAAAAATTGGCCGGGGCCGAATCGGGGGCCGCCATCTGCGGCGTGGTGATCATGCATGGTGTGTGTCCGAATATAGAATGATCCAAGGGATGCGTGCAGCAAAGCCACTCGAATCCTCTTGAATGTACCTGTAAGGACGCTGATCGGGCCCAAGTCGTCGCAGTTCCCGGGCCGTTTGGCGGAAGTCTCTTAGCGCCGGGTCAGGAATGTGCCTATCAGGGCCGGCCGGCTGGATCATCGCGCCTGCCCGAAGGCACCCCCATCGACCGTGCGAACCTTAGTTTCTCCGTCGTAGAGCCGGTGGGAGTTCTCCGAGAATCAGATTTCCGCGATTCTCAAGGTAACCCTTTGGAGCGTTGATTCGCAGCGTGTAGCCCACACCCGCGTGCAACTTCGAACCTTGGTAGTGTGCCTCCTTCATGAATTTTTCAGCTTCGCTTCGGGTTCTCGCGCCGAAACTTTCCGAGCCGCCGTTCGCGTCTTGCCTGAACACGTACCAGATATTATGCGCGTCGATCTTAATCGAGACAGAAGGGGAGCGCTCGAGGATCGCCGAGATATCGCCCTTCGGCCAAACACGAGTAAGCGATAGTCGGATGGCGGCATTGAAGAGGGCATCCTGGCTCGTCGGCGACAGTTGGGCTGCCTTTATACCGGCACCCAATACCTTCGCCCGTTCCGCGACACTGAGCCCCGCCCAGAACTTGGCAACGGTAAAGTCAAGATCAGGAAAGGCGTAAGCCCCAGCCACTGCCGTTGAGGTAATCGCAGTGGCCGCCCAGTTGAATCGCTCTGTGATGGTTCCACTCGTGGGTGCAGGACCTGTTAGGTTGTTGGCGGGCCTAACCCAAAACATGCTCGGCTTAAGCAATAACCATCCCCCCTCGCTCCTCTTATAAGCGCTTAATCGGCTCCAATCCGGACGAAGCGGACCTTCGGGAGGGTCGTGCCTCTCGGCGATTAAGGGAACCTGCACCGCCTTGGCGACTCGTTGAAGCAAAATGCTGTCGGTAACATTTCCCGGTTGGCTCATCACGGGATAGATTTTTTTCATGATGCCGTAAGCAATTTCGTCCCAGTTCTTCCACTTTTGCCCCAATGGAGTAAATGCTTCAAGCGTATATGAGTTCCCCAAATACATCTTGCCTGCGTAGGCGTTGGGACGCTCCATCCCAGGAGTGTAATGGGCCTTTTCCAGACAATTCTGAATCGCGTTATATCGAAGCATCACGTAGGCCTGTTTGAACGACTTCAGCCTCTCAAACCGTGCCGTTGATTTCGCCATATAGATGGTATTGGGGCGTTGAGGAATGGATCCAATCACGTATTTGCCCTGCATAAGTTGCTCTACCGCTGGCCCCGATAGGCTCGAAAGGAGAACGATGACTTCCGAGCCTGAATTGAGAATGCTATCTCGCAGCTGGTCTATCGCTTGTTGACGTGAAATGGTCGTGCCCCCCTTATACTCGAATGCGTTAGGGGGGCGTTTCCAACCCTCATTGGTTATTCTCTTTAACTCCCAATCATAGCGACCCTTTTGTTCCCCAACCCATTGCGGAGGACTAGCGCGGAGGTCGTTGATGGCTCTTCGCAAAGCCTCCTCCCCGATCTTGCGGAGCCACCCCATATGGTTTGCCGACAGGGCTTCATAGGCAGGATCTGGTTCGAATCGGGCACCTTTGAGCTGAACACCGAGCGTCAGAGCCACCATCTTTGCGATGTCGTTGGCCTTCTTACCCTTCACGAATACCGCCACCCGCCTCCGGGCAACGGCCGGCGCAGCTGAATAGATCTGGCCCGACCGGCTTAGGGCCGAAGACAGAGCGCTCAGGGTCATGTCGGGGTTTGAGATCGTGACGGGTACGGCTTGAAAGGCGAGCAACATCGTGACCACTTTGCGAGATTACCGCCTTCCGCGCAATGGCCCCTTTTTCCGTTTCTTGCCCGCCACAACCTTTGTGCTGCTGGAATATTGCCGATATCAAGGCTCCCGACGCCGGGAGGAGACAACCGGTGCCTGAATCAGGTTCATCCATCGAAAGAACTCGGCGTGGCCTGCCCTGGTACTTGGACATTGTGAGGAACCCTCCATAATCTGTCTCAATGGCTCCCCTGCGCTCTCTGCCTCGCGTGTTCCTTTCCGGCATCGCTGTTGCGCAAGAATCCTATGAACTGCCTAAAGAGGAGGCGGACAAGTTCGCGAAAGTGCTGCGGCTTGCCGAAGGCGCCCCCATCGCGGTGCTTCCGAACGACGGCAGCCTTATCCGCTGCGAGTTCCGCGATCGTCGGGCGTGGCCGATCAGTACCGAGCACCCACACACCGAACGGGATCATCAGCTAACATTGTGCCAAGCCCTGCCAAAGGGCGATCGCCTTGAAACGGTCTTGCGCATGGGCACGGAACTCGGGGTGGCGAACTTTGTCATCTTCCACGCCGACCGCAGCATTGTCCGCTGGGAGGCTCCGAAGGTCGTGGACAAGCTACGACGTTACGAAGCCATCGTTCGCGAGTCGGCTGAGCAATCATTTAGGACGAAACTACCGACGATCCAGTTCCTGCCGGACCTCGCCGCAGTTCTCACTCAGTTTCCTGCTGCGCTAGTCCTCAGCGAACTCGAAGGAGAGGTCAAAGCGCTGACTCTTTCCACTGCTTGCCTGATCGTGGGCCCGGAGGGTGGCTGGTCCCCCCGAGAAGTTAGCCTGATCGGCGACCGAGGTGTGACCCTCGGCCCCTTGGTTCTTAGAACGGACACCGCTGGCATCGCAGCGGCGGCTAGATTGCTCATTCCCTAAGTGATTGTTCTGCAACACGATGGCGGTTGGTCCGGCCACTAGCCCATAATTGGACCAATGGATGAGACAGGGAAAAGCAGCAGCCCGTTTTTTCCTGGACATCCCGTCCCGGTCGAATTTTTCATCGGGCGAGATGCGCAGGTCAGGCGAATCCTAGATCGTGGAGCCGCTCAAGTGGCGGTTGGTAAGCCAGTTTCCATCTTCGTTGAAGGTGAATATGGGATTGGTAAAAGCTCGCTTGTGACCTTTACGCAAAGACTCGCAGAGCGCGAGCAGAAGCTCCTGCCCATTTACGTGACTCTCGGCGGATGCAAATCCATGGACGACGTGGCAACTAGGATCGTCGAATCCACCCTAACATCGGGGGGGCACGAAAGTACGAAGGGAGAAAAACTCCGTCACTGGTTAGCCAAATACGTCGGTGAGCAAGAGCTTTTCGGCTTCAAGGTCAATCTCCAGAATCTAAAAGCGGACGCCCCAAATTTCTCATCGCCGCAGGGAATGCTGTCGTTCTTCCGAGAAGCCCTGCAAAGGCTCGAAGGAGAGGGCGTGCGTGGAGTCTTCCTCGTGCTAGATGAGATCAATGGAATCGCTAGCGATCCGGCATTTTCGGCATTCCTCAAGAGCCTAGTTGACCTTAATGGCGTGAACGCACAGCCTGTCCCCATACTCCTTGCGATTTGTGGGACGGAGGACAAGCGCCGCGAGATGATCTCAAGGCATGAGCCGGTAGATCGGATTTTCGACATCGTTCACGTTGACGCGATGAGCAAGGAAGAGATGGACCTGTTCTACGTGAGCACCTTCAAAAAAGTAGGAATGTCGGTCGAAGGCAGCGCCCAGATTTTCCTGAGACTTTTCTCCGCTGGATTGCCTAAAATCATGCAGATGTTGGGTGACTCCGCCTTTTGGATTGATAAAGATGGAGTGATTGACGTTGCTGACGTCCTGGACGCCGCAAACGCCACCGCGGAGGATGTCGGACGAAAGTTTGTCGATCAGCAAGTGTATAACGCGCTTCGAAGTGCCCAGTACCAGGCCATTCTAGACATCATTGGCAAGCAAAGTCCTCTTTCCACATCCTTCTTCCGAGCCGATGTAATGGCAGGGCTGACGAGTGGGCAGAAAGGAGTTTTTGACAATTTCTTGCGACGTATGGTTGATCTAAACGTAATTAGGCGCGGCGATCTCAGCGGCGAGTATGTTTTTAACGTGTTAATGGTCCGTTACTACATCTACTTGACGGCGCAACGGAAAGCATCTACCCAATAACTCAACTATCAAGGCCTCTTGCCTTCGGACGTAAGCCACCGCTTCCACAAGGGCAACTCCAGGTACGCGATGCGGGACTGCATCGTCGCCAAGTCACCCCGCATCCGCCAGAATCGCTGCATTTTGGACATCGAAGATCTTGCTTACGTCTTCAAATCCCGCTCGCAGCTCTGTCCTGAGGTCCTCCATCCGCTTCTTCGCCATCGGCTCCTTAATAGAGCACTGATCTAGGGGAAAGGGCCATTGAGACCGGGGCGTGCCGCGGTCTGGATCCCTTTGCGCCTCTACTCCGTCTCCTGGCTCAGCGCCAGCATCGCTCCGGCTGGATCCTTGATCACCGCCATGCGATGCGATCCCATATCCCGGACGCCCGTAACCACCGAGCCGCCCGCCAGGGCGACTTTGGCAAGCGCCTCGTCCAAATCCTCGACCGCCACGTAAAGCATCCACACCGGCGGGATCCCCATGTTCACTCCCCGGAGGTGGCACACCCCCGCGACCTCTTCGCCCTCCGAATCCATCATGGTGTAATCGTTGTAATCGCCCATATCACACGGGCTAACTGTCCATCCGACGACACTCGAGTAGAAATCGCGAACCTCATCCGCGTTCGAAATCGTCAAATCCTGCCATACAACATGTCCAAAACTCATAAATCCCCCGATGACTCTGCAAACAATGTCACCTGTCAAGGATATACTAGTAGGACTTGCGCAAACTTGCCCAAGTACACGAGGTAAATAACAATTAGAGGCTTTAGAAGAGATAACCGACCCGATCCGGGTCCTCCCGTCAACGAGCGCGTGCTCCGCTTTCGCGATATCCGAGTGATCGGTGCGGAAGGTGAACAGCTCGGAATTTTGCAAAGCCGCCAGGCGTTGACGATGGCCAAGGAACTGGGTTTGGATCTCGTGATGGTCGCGCCGACCGCACAGCCGCCCGTTTGCCGAATCATTGATTACGGCAAATTCAAGTACACCCAGGGCAAGCAAACTAAGGAAAACAAGCGCAAAAATCAGGACGTAAAGGGTATAAAGATCAGTCCGCGAATTGCGGAGCACGATATCCAGACCGCAGTTAAGAAAACGATCTCATTCCTCGAAGACGGGCACAAGGTGAAAGTCACGTGCCAGTTCCGAGCGAGAGAGGTCACTCATCCTGAACTCGGTCGGAAGAAGCTCGACGCGATGGCGGCCTTGGTTCAAGACCTCGCGGTTGTTGAGCGTCCTCCCAATATGGAAGGACGACTGATGATCATGGTACTGGTACCAAAGCCAGCCGTTAAAGAGAAGATTAGAAATGCCAAAGCTGAAAACACACAAGACAGCAGCAAAGAGGTTCAAGATAACGGGCTCGGGGAAGATCACCCGCCGACGCCCGAACAACAACCACATGTTCCTCCACAAGAGCGGCTCCCAGAAGCGTCGGCTTGAAGAAGAACCTGAGATCTTTGCTGGAGAAAAG
Source organism: Fimbriimonadaceae bacterium (assembly GCA_046597875.1). GTDB lineage: Bacteria > Armatimonadota > Fimbriimonadia > Fimbriimonadales > Fimbriimonadaceae > JANJUB01. The sequence continues at coordinate 5,595 of JBKJJL010000283.1, forward strand.
CGCAGAGTCAAGCGAATGCTTGGCTTAGCGTAGGACCATCCACTCTCTACCGCTACCGCCCTTGAGGCTGGGACCCGGTCAAGACCCTAAAACGAGGAAAACAAGAACATGGCAAGAGTAAAACGTGGCTTAATGCGCCACAAGCGCCACAAGAAAATTATTTCTAAGGCGTCTGGCTATTTTGGCCGAAAGAAAAATGTCTTCAAACGTGCTCACGAGCAGGTAATGAAGTCGGGGCAGTACGCCTTCCGCGACCGCCGGGCAAAGAAGCGAGATTTTCGCCGCTTGTGGATCACCCGCATCACGGCTGCCTGCAGCCAATGCGATGTAAAGTACAGCCGGCTCATTTTTGGACTCACCCAGAAGGGAATGCAGGTCAATCGAAAAATGCTCAGCGAGCTCGCGATCCACGATATGGACGCCTTCCGAGCATTGGTTATCCAAGCCACGGCCTAAGTCATCCGTGCATGAGCGTCCCGCCGAGTTCCATTGGGTTCGGCGGGACGTTTGGCGTTAGCCAGGCCTCCACCGCCGCGTCCAACATCTCTTCGGTCAGTCGTCCCGTGAACGTGTTTTGTTGACTTGGATGGTAAGAACCGACCAGCCTCAACCTTCCAATCTCAACCACAGCGCCGTGCCCAAACTGGGGCTTTGGGCGCAAATCCAGGTGCCCGCAGACCTGATACCAGGCAATCGAGCCAAGGCAAAGAATCCCTTCCCACTCCCGCTCAAGCAGGGTCGCTAAGTACGGACGGCAGTTCGCGAGTTCCTCGGGCAAGGGTTTGTTGTCAGGCGGAGCGCAGTGACAAACCGCGGTTATGAGCACATGCTTCAGCGCGAGGCCATCGTCCGTAGCGATACTATTGGGTTGGCTCGCCACTCCCGCCTTGTGGAGTGCGCGAAAAAGCCAATCCCCGCTCCGATCGCCGGTAAACATTCGACCCGTTCGATTCGCGCCGTGGGCGGCAGGTGCAAGTCCGACGATCAAATGCCTCGCCTCAGGATCGCCAAAGTCAGGAACGGGACGGCCCCAGTAGGTCTCGTCGGCGAAGGATTTTCGCTTCTCGTCTGCAACCTGCTCCCGCCAAGAAACAAGCCTGGGGCATCGTCGGCACTCCGAGATATTCACGCGACTCCCAGACTTTCCTCGAAACCCGCCATCACGTTCATCGCGTGAACGAGCTGCGCGGAACCGCATTTGCCGTCCAGATCGGCCATCGTTTGAATCGTCAAGAGTGCCTGCTGCTCGCCCGGTGACACGCGAAGCCGATACGCGGCCCACGACTTCCCCGCTACCAAATCCACGTCCCAGTCGCCTTCCTCTACCCGACGCACGAAAAACGAACGCGAATAGATCTCGTCGTAAAGCTCGTCGATTTGATCCAGCTCATCTCCCATTGCCACGAGCGCCATCGCATTCAGAGCCACCACCGACCCCGAGGGTTGCTTTTCGGAATGTGGAATAAAGCCGTGGTTCCATCCCTCGGTTGCGAGGGCGTCGTTGACCGCGTCCTCATCGAGTTCGAACGAAGCAAGAATCGCGGGCGGCTCCAAAATCAGACCAGCCCTCAACAGGGGGCCCAGTGCCACAAGGGCGAGAGTTCCGCCGACATCGGGCACCGAGAAGCTGTCCGCACAGACGAGAGGATTGTTATCCATCATTTCGACGAGCCCTCTCAGTCCCGTGCGGGAGCCCATGTCAACGCGTCGTAGCCTCGACCCACCAAGGCGTTCAAACTCAATCGGATGGGCAGCGGGCTCGTCGGACAACTCAACGAATGGATGCGTCAGGAGGCGCGCTCGCAACTCAGGATGGCACCGAACCCGCACAGTGCTCAAACCCGCTTTACGGTGATGGTCGCGCTGATCTTCGTCGGCTTGCCCTCACCCCCCATGTTGAACTCGGTATTCGTTTTTGCATTGGACGAGTACAAGCTCCCGTCATTCACCAAAAGCAAACTTACGGACGTTCCCGTGATGGGGCCCATCATAACCCCCGAAAACTTTGATCGAATCTCCGCCATGGGTTTTCCGTTGACTGTCTTGAGACCCACTAAAGTGTATTTCGCATTCAAGGAAATCGCTCCCATCGGAGAGTTAATTTTCATCTTGCCGCTCCAGCTACCCCCGATCGCCACCGGCATCGCCGGGAACTCGAAGGAACTGAAACCTTCGAAGTTGGACAAGCCGCCAACCGCCTTGTTGCGAGTGTCCACCTTGACGCTTTGCTTGACGGCGTCACCCTGTTTCTTTCCGTTCAGCATGGCGGGGCCGGTGGTCACGTCCAACGACGCCACTCCTTTTGAAACTGACTTGACCTGCATAATGATCGGGCTGGACGACTTCATCGGCTGCGCCATTCCGGGAATCGCCGCGTTACTGCTCATGGCGTAGGACATCTTTTGACCGGCCGTGTATTTAGCCCTGAGTAAGTATGCGTTTCCCTTTTTCACGATCTGGGCGTTAGCAGTCAAGGTAAGGGCGAGGAGGACAAACGGAAGTGCGCGTTTCATGCTGCCCAATTCTACGTGTAACTCGACCTGCCGTGTCGTCTTTGGCACGAATACTCAACCCAGACGTACACTCAACGGGTGATCAAGCCCACTCCAGTCACCCTTGAAGGATACGGAATCCGCCTAGAGCCGCTACAGGACGGCCATGCGAGCTCCCTTGCAGCAGCGGCGAGCGATGGGGAGCTATGGAACCTGTGGTACACCTCAGTCCCGAAGCCTGAGCAAGCTGAAGCCTACATCGCCACCGCGAACGCAGGGCTAGAGGCCGGACACATGCTTCCTTGGGCGGTCAGAGAACTCGCAACGGACAGCGTCGTGGGCACGACTCGATATCACGATATTCTTCTTGAGGTCGAGCGTGTCGAGATCGGGTGGACCTGGTACGCGAAGAGCCGCCAACGAAGCTGCGTGAACACCGCGTGCAAACTGCTGTTGCTAACCCACGCGTTCGAAACTCTGGGTTGCAAGGTGGTCGGATTGCGCACGGATAATTTCAACTTCAGATCCCAGAAAGCGATTGAAGCCATCGGCGCGAAGAAAGATGGAGCGATTCGGCACCACGCCTTAAGGCCGGATGGGACCGTTCGCGACACCGTCCTGTACAGCATCCTGCTCGCAGAATGGCCGGATGTGAAACGACACCTAGAACTCAGGCTAGATCGAAATCGAGCGAATTCCTAAGGCATTGCGCGATAAGCGATCCAATCAAGCCCCGAGATACGTCAAAGGACTAATGAAGCGCCTTCTGGTCCCAACATGCATCCTCGCTGCCGCCGCCGTTCACGCGGATGTTACGCCGTTCACCATCAATGTGAACTATGCGTGGTCGAATACGTTCACCCGCTCGAATGGATCGAGTGGTCGCCTGTCTGGCATTGAGATTGGAGTTGCGCAGTCTGTTGTCAAGTTGCCTTTCCTGGGTGAAGCTCGAGTCGGCGTGAGTGCGCTCCTGGGTGGTTTGCTGCAAAAGGGCGGCGACGCGGATGGTAACGTTTACCGGGTGTTCGCCTGGTACAAGACCCCCATGGCGGGCCCGAGCGGCGTGTACGCTCTCGGCGGATTCAGCTATGCCAACGCGCAGTCACGAGGCGGGTCGTTCAATAACGTGAGCGGTTTCGGAGCCGACTTCGGCGTCGGGATCCCCCTCAAAACGGGTGGCGTTCCTGGAGTGCCGACACCTGCGCTTGAGCTTATGTGGCACCAAGGTGCCCACGCTCAGACTCGTGGATTCTCGATCGGAATCAACGTCAAGTTCTGAGCCTCAATCCCGTTTGCTCGCTTTGGCTACGGCCTCGGCTACCACGCGTACAACTCCCCGATCCAATGGGTCGGGAATAACTTGCTCCGCGGTCGGGTTCGTTACGTAATCTGCGAGTGCGTGAGCGGCGGCGATTTTCATGGATTCTGTGATCCGGGGAGCCCCTGCGTCCAACGCTCCCCTGAAAATCCCCGGAAAGGCCAGCACGTTGTTCACCTGGTTCGGAAAATCGCTCCGGCCAGTGCAAACGACAGCTGCACCCGCGGCATGTGCATCGGCGGGCAGAATCTCAGGATCCGGATTCGCGAGCGCGAAAATAAGCGGCGATGGTGCCATTAACCGCACGTCCTCCTGACTCAAGAGATTCCCTACCGACACGCCAATGAACACATCGGCATCAACCAAAGCCTCGCGAAGCAATCCGCTCCGATCTCGCCGATTCGTGTAAGCGAGGAGTCTCCGTTTCTCTTCATTGAGCGTATCGAACCGGTCTCGCGACAGAATGCCCTTGGTATCGCAAACCAAAACGTCCCGTACCGGCACACATACACTTGCGTCGTGACCGACGCACCGAAGAAGTTTCGCAATCGCGGTGCCCGCAGCTCCGGCACCATTGATGACAACGGTAAGTTCATCCGGCTTGCGGCCCGTCACTTTACACGCGTTCAGTAATGCGGCAAGAAGCACGATCGCAGTTCCGTGCTGATCATCGTGAAAGACGGGAATGCCCAAATCTTGCAGGGCCTCCTCAATTCGAAAGCAATCGGGGGCGGCGATGTCTTCAAGGTTGATTCCGCCAAATGTCGGAGCGATGGCGCGAACCGTTCGAATAATCTCGATGGGGTCCTGCGTCGAAACAACGATTGGAACACCGTCGATATTTGCAAACTCCTTAAAGAGAATCGCCTTTCCTTCCATCACCGGCAATGCGGCTAATGGCCCGATATTCCCCAATCCAAGCACTGCGGAGCCGTCGGTGACGATCGCGACGGAATTCCCCTTCATCGTCAGCGTCTTCGCCAAAGACGGGGTAGAGGCGATCGCCTCGCACACCGCCGCCACACCCGGAGTGTAGGCAAGACTCAAATCATCGCGAGTCTTTAACGGCATTTTCGACTGAGTTGTCCACTTGCCACCCGCCTTCTGGTGCGCTTCTAGCGCCCTTGCACCATAATCCATCGCGACTAGTGTACGCTAACACTTGAAATGAAGCGAGACGAAAGAGAATGCAACTTCGTCGTTTTGTTCAGTACAATACGAAAGCTCACGGATTAGAGCACTTGCTCGGTCCAACATTGGAGGTCAAGACAGTGAAAAAACTTACAACGCTTGCGGCAGCGACAGTCGGTCTCGCGACTATTGCGGCCGCCCAGACAGACTCGTTGAACAACATCACCATACGTGGTGGTATTGCATTCCCCACGTCGGCAGACTTGGGAGGCACCTTCATCGGTGCCGGTATCGACTTTGACTTTGGCAAGTCGTTGTTTGGTGGAAAAGGCTCGACCTATTTCTCCTTCGACTGGCTGTCAAAGAGTACGCAAGGGACGAGGGGCAACCTGTTCCCGATTATGCTGAACCAAAAGTTCATGCTTCAGGACTCTGAGGTGGAAACCGCGATGCCACTTTACGCCTTCGTTGGTGCGGGCCTTTGCGTCATTGATGCCGCGCCCGCAGCTACCGTTCTCGCTGGCCGCTTTGGACTTGGTGCCGTGCTGAACCCTAACTTCTCCATTGAGGGCGCATTCGTCATCACCGGACGAGCACGAACCAGCAACATCATCGGCAACCACATTGGCCTGTATCTTGGATACAAGTTCTAAGAACGATTGGCTGAGGCTACAGAAGAGGCTCCGTCGGTTCCGACGGAGCCTCTTTGTTTGGACTCCCTCTTCGTTAGGCAGAGAGGGGCCTTAGGGAGTTCTTACGGGACTTCGATCAAGGTCGCGGAGCCTTGGAGAGGATAGGACGTCACGCTTCCTCCGTACTTAGCCATCAAGCTGTCAATCGTCGTCATGTCGATTTCCTCGTCAGTGAGCGAGATCGTAATCATGGCGCCTCCGGAGGCCAGAACTTTTCCGTACTCTTCAACCGCGTCGGCAGGAACGCCCTGATCCTTCAGGTAGCCGGTTACTCCACCTGCAACTGCTCCAGCGGCAGTGGCACCAGCCACGCCTCCCATCGCAATCGCAAGGGCTCCGCCACCTAAGACGAGGCCAACGCCCGGAATAAAGACAGCAGCCAGAGCGGCAAGCGCGCCCGCGGCAAGACCCACGCCCGCACCTTTGATCGAACCACTAGCGGCGTCGCCAGCGGTGGTCGTCGTGATGCCAGATTTCGCGGTCTTTTCGCTATCCTCTCGCTCCTCGGGGCTGTCACTCCAACGTGACTTGTAGCCTTCAGGGAAGATGATGCTGATATGTTCAGCACGAACGCCGTGATCGAGCAACGCGCCCGCGGCCTTTTCAGCCATGTCGGGGTCGGGGAACGTTGCATAAGTGTTTCGAATTGTGATTGTGCTCATGATCAAGCCTAGCAACGGTTGATGTCACAAAACACTCCTATGGAAGGGTTTGGGACTTGTAAGAATTGTGTGAAAATGGGGCTCGAAACGAACTGCCGCAGGCTGTGAGTCGGCGGGCTAGCGCCCTTGACTGTGCATCGTTTCTATCCGCCGGATGGTGCCGGTCCGGGAGTTCATGAGAATGGATTCGGTCATCGTGTAGTCGCGCTTGTAGCGAACTCCTTTCAGGAGGTCTCCGCTGGTGATCCCCGTGGCCGCAAACATAACGTGACCGTTCGCGAGGTCGGTCCCTTTGAGCACAGCATCGAGATCCTTCACCCCCATTTTCGTGGCGCGGGCCCGTTGCTCGTCGCTTGTGAACTTCAGGCGCGCCTGCATTTCGCCCCCGCAACATAAGACCGCGGCTGCCGAAATGACACCCTCAGGCGCGCCTCCGATACCCATAAGGCCGTCGACTCCTGAATCTCCGTCGAGCGCTGCGATTGCGACCGAAAGGTCTCCATCCGACACAAGATGGACGCGTGCTCCGGCATCTCTAATCTCGGCGATAAGAGCTTCGTGCCGAGGACGATCTAGCACTCCAATGATCAACTCGTCTATGTCCTTTCCTAACGATTTGGCCATCAAACGCACATTCACCCGAGGCGGGAGCGTGATATCGATTACTCCACGACATTCAGCTCCAACGACCAGCTTTTCCATATAGCAGTCCGGCGCGTGCATGAGAAACCCTTGGCCCTCGACCGCGGCGGCCAAGACCGCAATCGCGTTTGGCGTTCCGTTCGCGCACAGGTTTGTGCCTTCAAGCGGGTCGACCGCGATCTGCACTTTGGGGCCTTCTCCCGTGCCTACTTTCTCTCCGATAAAGAGCATGGGAGCCTCGTCCCGCTCACCCTCGCCGATCACGATCGTGCCCGCCATTTCAAGCTCGTTCAGCGTTGAGCGCATCCCTTCGCAAGCCGCCTGATCGGCCGAGTTACGATCGCCCTTCCCTACCCATTTGGCGCTGTTAAGAGCAGCATTTTCGGTGACACGCAAAAAGTCGAGGTGGATACGATCCATATTGCGTCAAAGTGTACCGGGGGCGGCATCCTGCTCCTCTTGCCTTCCATAATGAACCCGCCCATGAAGCATCCCAAGTGTGCGCACGCGTTTGAGGTCGTTGCCGACCTGCCCAAGCCTCTTCGCCCTCTTCGGCAACTGGCCAGCAACTTCCGATGGACTTGGCATCATCAGACCCGTGAGCTTTTCCGGGAGATTGATCGGCAACTGTGGGAACGCGTCGAACACAACCCGGTGCAACTCATCGGGAAACTTCCGAAAGAGCGCATCAAGCGCCTCATGGCCGACAACATCTTCCTCACAAAACTCGAAGAATGCGCGAAGGACCTCGACGCCTACCTGGAATCGGAAACCTGGTTTTCGAAGTCCCATCCCGAAGACGCGAACACCTTGGTTGCCTATTTTTGCGCCGAGTTCGGTGTGAGCGAAGCGCTGCCGATCTATTCGGGAGGCCTTGGCGTCCTCGCAGGCGATCACTTGAAAGCCGCCAGCGATCTCGGTATTCCGCTCGTCGGTGTCGGATTGCTCTATTCACGTGGGTATTTCAGGCAGTACCTCACCCCTGACGGCTGGCAGCAGGAGCACTATCCACAATACGACTTTTACGAGCTGCCCCTAACCCTGGTGCGCCAAGATGAGGGAACGCCCATTCGCGTCGATGTCGAGTTCCCGGATCGGACTGTCACTTGCCAGATTTGGCGCGCCGATGTCGGTAGGGTGCCCCTCTTCTTGCTCGACAGCAACGTCCTTGAGAACGCACCAACCGATCAAGGGATTACGGATACCCTGTATGGCGGAGACGAGGAGATGCGGATTCGCCAAGAGCTGATCTTGGGGGTTGGCGGAATGAGAGCCCTCCAAGCAATGGGCCTCAAACCCACGGTATGCCACATGAACGAGGGCCACGCCGCCTTTCTCTCGATCGAACGCATTCGCCAGTTTATGGCATCGGAGAAAACGGACTTCCGCACGGCTCGACAGGCCCTGGCGAATGGAAACGTCTTCACAACCCATACACCCGTTCCGGCGGGATTCGACCTCTTCAAAATCGACCTTCTGGACAAATACACCCGCAAACTCGTGAACGACACGGGGCTAACGTTCGACGACTACGTGAGGATGGGGCGGATGGATCCGACCAACGAGGGCGAATCCTTCAACATGGCGGTCCTCGCGATGGGCAACGCAGACTACGTGAACGGTGTTTCGAAACTCCACGCTTCGGTCTCTCGCGGAATGTTCCAGCCGCGATGGAAGGACTTCCCCGAAGATGAAGTTCCGATCGCCGCGGTTACGAACGGGATCCACACAGGGACTTGGACCTCTGCCCGGATGACCGAACTTTTCGATCAGTACCTCGGACCCGAATGGCGTGAAGACGCTGCCAATCCCGAGATTTGGAAGCGAATTTGGAACGTTCCCGACGCAGAGCTGTGGGCCATCCGCGAGAATCAACGTGGCGATTTAGTTAGGTTTGTGCGGAAATACTTGCAAGAAACCGGCGCTAAGCGCGGCTTCGGAAGGGCAACCTTTGGGCAGGTGGAATCGATTCTGGACCCTCGTGTTTTAACCATCGGCTTCGCCCGCCGATTTGCGACCTACAAGCGGGCAACGCTCATGTTGACCGATAAGGAGCGCCTGAAAAAACTCCTCTTTCACACCGAGAGGCCCGTCCAGATTGTCATCGCCGGGAAGAGCCACCCCCGCGATGAGGGCGGCAAAACTCTCATCCAGGAGCTGCACCGCTTCATCAACGACGAGGGCGCCCGCTCGCGAATAGTCTTCCTCGAAGACTACGACATGCGCGTCGCCCGGATGATGGTCCAAGGCGTCGATGTGTGGCTAAACAACCCCCGGCGTCCGATGGAAGCGAGCGGAACGAGCGGCATGAAGGTGGTCCCGAACGGGGCCCTGAACTGCTCAATACTGGACGGTTGGTGGGACGAAGGCTATGCCCCCGGCGTCGGGTGGGCGATCGGTGATCGCTTCGAAATCCCGGATCACGCACAGCAGGACTGGCTTGATTCGCGCACTTTGTACCACCTGATCGAATCTGAGATAGGCCCAACCTTCTATCACCGGACTGACGGCTCCGTGCCCACCGGATGGGTCGAGATGATGAAACGATCCATCGCCGAACTCTCTCCTCAGTTCTCAACCGCGCGCATGGTCCGAGATTACACGGAATGGGGATACCTCCCGGCTAGCAAAGCCTATCAAGGGCTGGTCGGCGAGGGTTTGGCCAAGGCAAAGGATGCACTCGCCTGGCGAGATCGGGTGGTAGCGGCATGGCCGCGCATTCGCGTAACGTCGGTCTCCGACAACACGAAGGCCGTGAATCCGGTGGGACACTCTTTGACGGTGACCGCTCACGTTGATTTAGGGGGATTATCGCCAGAGGACATCCGCGTTGAGGCAGTCATGGGCCAGGTGGGATCGAGTCGAGATCTGTTTGACCCTGAATCAGTTCCCATGGAGCCCGTAGGTGAGGGCGTCTTCGCAGTATCGCTACCATGCAACCAGCCCGGAAATCGAGGCTATACGGTTCGGGTGAAGCCGTTCTATCCCGACATCCACGTTGCAAGCGAGTTACCTCTGGTTCGCTGGGAAGGCTAGGTCCCGAGCCTCGGCGAGCGCAAGGTCCTCGGGAGTGCCGAGAACGGCAACCGCATAGCTCGTCAATGCGAATGCCCTTACGTCCCCACCCGCGGCAATCAAATCGTTATACATCGGCGCGATGTACCACTCGCGACTATTCTCATGAAGTCCTTTCACGAGATCTGAATAGGCCTTGCTAGACTTGAAGTAATAGACGCCAACGCTGCAATGAGGCGAAATGCGTTCCTTTTCGGTCGTTCTCAGAACGCTCACGCCGTCGGAATTGAGTTCGACAAAGCTCCACCGATTCCCTTCCGCGGGGAAGTAGGGGATCCACCCATCGCCTTGCACCATGTCCGGCTTGAGCATGCGCGGGTCAATGTACGTATCCGTGTTGAAGATTAGGATCGGCTCATCGGTTTCCTTGTTTATTGCCAAGTCCGCCGTTTCGGCTTGTCCCCGCGTAAGGTAGTCGACAAACACAACGGTGACGTCCCTAAATCCAACTTCTGCCGCTATGGTTCGGACGAACGATTCTACGCCGGGCCACGGGCGCGTGACAACTGTCAAAGGAAACATCTGAAACTCGCGAAGGCTAACCAGCGACCAAGCGAACAAAGAATGGCCCTTGAACTTAATCGCGTACTTTTCCTCCACGTAGCCTGCCTCTTTGAAACGCGAACCTTCGCCAGCCATCGTTAAGATGACTCTCAAGCCGTGGCCTCGCCGTAAATGCGGAGGCCCGTGAGGAGCATCGCCAGTTGACGGTCGGAATCATCTTGATGCAGTGGCAGCATGGAGAGGAACAGGAGGGATTCCAGCAAGCGAATCCGATTGAGATCAAAGTCGTTGCGCACGACGTGACGCTCGAAAACTCGCGCTATTTGGTGATGATTCGGCTTGGCCGCGGTCACCAACGAATACGAGTTTTGCGCGAGGCGATCCAGTCGATATTGCTTATGGACCAAGAAATCGTAGTGACCGAGCACCGAATGCGATAGCTTGGCGACGTCGTAGTTCGGGTCGCCGTAAAGGTCGTGCCGTCCGAACTTTCCGCGGGGGTCTATGAGTTTGATCAAACCGCTCAGGGCGTCGTAGAGAACGTTGCTCAAACAAAGGTCGCCGTGAACGATCGAAAAGGACTCCCTTCGAAGCGCACCAACTTGTTTCAGGTTCAGTTTTAAGCTCTGCATAACCTGGTGGAGGGTCGGGAGCAACACCCCGTCAAGTTCAAATGTGGTAGTCGCAAGAACTCCCTTTTCGTTGCTCGCGCCAAGGAACTGCTCGATTCGGGCGATCGTTTTTGTGACGTACATCTCGCGCAAGTCAACGTCAAGGTCGGGTTCGTGGACCTGGTACTTACTGGCCTTGGAGATGAAGCCGAAAAGCTTCCGGAACACCTTGTCCCACGTGTCCAAGTCGTATTGAGAGTACAGGAAGCATTCGTCGAGCGATGGATAGCCGTAGAACTCCATCTCTATGTGCGGATCAAGCGGGTTCTCGCTGACTGAAAACATGCGAGGCGTGTAAACCTCGAGTTCTCGTGGCAAACGCAAAGCCCATCGGATTTCTTGGATCAGCTTCTCTCGGTTCTCGCTCTTCTTCAGGACGGTCGCGCCATCATCTCCGAAACTCAGCGTGTTGAAGTACCGGGCGTTGACATCGCGGCGCTTGGCGTCGTTGAGGTTGTCGAGATGCCCGAAGTCAATCCACTCCTTGGACTCCCAATAGGTCGTCGGTCGCTCTTCGTAGTAGGTCTGGATCGACCTGTAGAACGCAGGCCCTGTATCCAGGGTCATCTCCACGCGGAGAATCTCAGCGAAGCGCCGAAAATCTGCGATGCCCCAGACGCCGAGGAACGTTTTCCATAACTCATGCTCCGGCTGGTACAGCTTGTCGCTGATCGTGAGTTGGCCCGCGGAGCCTTCTTGAAACAGCGTCCAGCGCTCGGTTTCCTCGGTATGGGCGTAAGCCACGAAATCTTTGCTCAGCAGGTCGGGGGAAAGGTCTCGAAGGGCGGTATCTCCTAGATTTAGAATCACGTGGCCGTCTAGAAGGTGGGTATGAACGTCGGCTACGCGCAAAATCGTATCCGCCAAGGACCTGCTTCCGGCCACATCGGTGAGTGACACCGGCATCGGAGGCACGAAGTCCAGATAGTCCTCTACAAGTTGCCTCCCTTCGTCAACTGCCAAGTACGCGCGCTTGTCTTTACCGGGAAAGGTCGCGAGGAGGTGTTCCAGGCACACTCGCCCTCGCAGGGGAACCAGAACCGGCGGAATGGGCCCGAAGCGCAGTTGCAGATCGATCCCTACTAATCGCGCGGCGGGCACGAGGATGTTGGTCAATCCGACCCTCCAGATTCCCGCTCCATCAAATCCCGAATCTCGTGTTCGCTCATCGCGAGAAACTCCGAGGGGCGGATTGCGCGGTCATCCACGTAGAAGCCCTCGAATCCACACCAAGGCTTTCCGATATGAACTTCGTCAAATGGAACCTCGTGGCGGCGGAGCCATTCGATGATCACCGGCAAGGTGTTGGCGTTGATCAGGCCGACGTTGTTTTGATACGATCGCATGTTCCGGCTGCTGAATACAATGATCGCGTAGCCTTGCGCGCGGTACTCGCGCAGTTTCTCGATGAGAGGCAAGTTCGGCTCACAATCCGCGTAGCTCCCTTCCGCTGGCTTGGGGCCGCAGATGGTTCGATCTAGGTCGACTACGATACGGAGCCGTTCGTTGAGTGGTTCAGCCATGAGGGATGTTTCGAATATGAACTCGGAGTGGGTGATCGAGGACTCGGGGCACTCGCTTGACTGCAAAGAGCCCTTCCGGATTGTACAAGAGGCGATCTTGAGGATCACTGTAGAAGGTCTTGTAAGCGGGCGAAAGGGTTCCAGCCCGAACCTGATCGATCGTGTCCTCGTCAAGTGGTCGCTCCATCGTGACTTCGCTGTACACCCACGGCAATCCGTGTTTCTGCGTCAAGGACATCGCGAGCGTGGGGAGAACGGTTTCCTCGTCCGGATAAGGCGTGGCGGGACCCGCGTATCCCGAGAGAAGCCCCGCCATCTTGTCCATCAGGGCGACCGGATAGCAAGTCCCTTCGGCAGTAGACGCGTGCACCCCGAGGTTCGGAATAAGCTTGAAGATCGGATCGGTCATGGCTGGCTTCGCGTGATGCCACGTGCTGTCGTTTGGAAGTGGAACTGGCCTCATAATCGCGTCAAAACGGCCCGCGTATGCTTCCGCACCAGCGCGAACGTAGAGGTCGTTGCTCGCCTGGATAACGAAGCCGTCGAACTCTCGTTGCTTCCGCGCGTAGTTGTAGCTGGACAGGTGAATTTTGACCAAACCTTGTTTGGAGCTTGAGAACCTCTCCGGATTCACAAGAACCCGCTCAGACTCCTCAAACAGAGGTTTCAGCGACAGAAACGGTTTCGGAAACTCGCGGCTTACATGGAGGACGACGAACGAGGACGGATTGAACCTGAGCACGTTCTCGACCTGGTCACGCACGACTTCAGGCCGCTCGTGAACAGGAATAGAGATCATCAATCGCATACGTCGTACCGCGCCCCCTAGAATACTCGGAGCCGCAAGGGCAACCCGCTAGAGCCCGACGGGGTTAGGAGTCAGAAAAGGCCTCATGAGTGGCATAGTAATAAGGGGTCTTAGACTCAAACTCCCCCGCGCAGGTGTCGACCATTTTGAAGGCGGGGGAGTTGATCTGGCTCTGAACGAAGTCATCTAGCTTGCAGAGCGCTTCTATATTATCTGCGTGAGGCACGTGCCTAGGGAATCGAGGATCGGCAAGTCCCGCTAGTAACTCCTCGACCGCTGGTCTAAGAGTTTGGGCTAACTTCTGGAAGTCCTGGAGTTCCTGCGCAGTGCCTCCCTCATATGGATTTGACCGAAACACGTCGGCGGGTTCATAGACGTCTGCTGCAAAGTCAGATATCGCTTCGAGTCCGTCGTAGGCTGACTTGACCAAGTTCCTGGCAGATTTCAGGAGCTTGTCGTTATAGCCCAGTAGATTGCGGATGCTTTCCACAGAGTATCCGACGTGGCAAGCTTCTTCAACAAGTTTCGCCAATCGAACCCGATGTGCGGGCGTTGCTTCAAGCCCGGGACCTGAGCGAGCGATTTGCGCCAGTTCAAGTGTCTCAACGTCCACGCTGCTAAGTGATGACATATCTTTGACCGTGACGCCCCTCTCTGAGAGTTCAATCATTGCGTGTTGCCACCTGAACGAATTCAGGGGTGAGGACCGTATGATTACCCTCAAGCCTTCATCACTTTCTGCTCCAGCAAAACTTAGGTTCCGGGACATTTTCAGGCTAAACAAGCTATGGAACGGTTCGTCCCGATTGGAGAAAAAGGCGAGTTGCCTGAAGCGGTGTTCGAAAGAAACCATGTCCTGCATCTTTCGCAAGAACCAGCGGTCGACCCGACTGAGCTTGTGCACCTCATCGACCGACCACCCGCGCCGGAGCCCCTCTGCGATGGCCCAAAGCCGCTCGTCGGTTGGTACACGAATGGCATACCGGAGTTCATCGTCCGCCATCGGAGTGGCATGACCGTCTCGGTCATGCGTATCAGGAGCGTCCCGCTCATGAACTCCGGAGGGCATCCCCGGGACGGGGATGCTACGCATGGCCGAGACGGCCTTGCCACTGAACTTTTCGTGCCAGAGGTCCTTTTGCTTCACTTCTAGGCCACGAATTGCCTTCATCAAGGCTGCCTCGAAGGTCCGGTCGATGGCCATGACTTCGCCGGTCGCTTTCATCTGGGTAAAGAGGGTCCGGTCGCCGGAACCGAACTTATCGAAGGGCCACCTTGGAATCTTAACCACACAATAGTCCAATGCCGGCTCAAAGCATGCTTTTGTCGTCTTGGTTACCTGGTTCTGAATCTGGTCGAGCGTCAACCCAACCGCGATTTTTGCGGCTACTCTGGCGATCGGATAGCCCGTGGCCTTCGAGGCCAAAGCCGAAGAACGCGAAACCCTGGGATTGACCTCAATGATGTAGTAGTCAAAGCCATCGGGGTTCAGCGCCATCTGGACATTGCAGCCGCCCTCGATTCCCAGCGCGTTGATGATCTTGAGCGACGCCGTTCGCATCATGTGGTATTCGATGTCGCTCAAGGTTTGGGAAGGACAGATGACGATGGAATCGCCCGTGTGAACCCCCATCGGATCAAAGTTCTCCATGTTGCAAACGGTAATGCAGTTCCCCGCCGAGTCCCGCATGACCTCGTATTCGATTTCCTTCCATCCCAGCAGCGACCGTTCAACCATGATCTGGCTTCGCATCGACAGCTTCAGTCCCTTTTGTCCGATCTCCCAAAGCTCCTCGCGGGTGTTTGCGATGCCGCCGCCCGTGCCGCCGAGGGTGTACGCAGGTCGAATAATGCACGGATAGGGCGCCGTATCGAGCAGCGCTTCCAGTTGTTCTGGCGTTTCGACGATCCA
>JBKJJL010000308.1:0-7903 GCA_046597875.1 Fimbriimonadaceae bacterium
CTTTCGCCCAACCCGGTTGTGGCCCTTCGAGCGATAGGGCTAAGTTCTAAGACCCCTTCGGGGACTTTGTTGATAAGTCGTCACGCACTACCCCGGAGGGGTTCTAGATCTTAGCCCCGGGTCGACTCCGGTCGCCCCGGGGAGTAGTCCAACCAACCCCGCACCGCAGAGCGGTGCCAGAATTTTCCCGTCGTCTCGACCTTCTGGCACCGCTCCGCGGTGCGAATGGAGAGCGGGCCACATACTCCCGGAGGTAGCCTCAAAAGAATAGTCATGATCCCTCCAGACGAGCCGAGTGAGATGGTGATCGCACAACGCGTTCGCAACCGCATCATGGAGTATTTAGCAGTGGCATCGTCTTATGCGGAACAGCAAGATTATCAACGAAAAGTGCCGAAAGTTCACATACCGGATGAGATGATTAACCAGTGGGAAGATTGGGTAGATGGTGACCGACTTGATTGGTACTCTGAGCCTGTTTTCTCGCCCGTAGAGCAAACTTCGCTCCGTCACTTCCACGCAATCTGGAATAGCGTGGCAAATGACACTCCGGACCCGTTGCCAGCGCTTTCCGCACTCATCGGAACGGAGCCTTGGGAACGCCTTCGCAAGGCGGCCGAGGATGCACTCGGAGTCTTCTCCATTCGCGGAAGATTCGACGAGGAACGTGAAGTTTTTCCTGAATAGGAAGGCTGTCTCCGACCTTCCCATTCGTCCCCATTCGCGAGCATTCGTGGTTCATCCAAATCGAAAATCGAAAATCAACAATCAAAAATCAGAACCAAAAACAGCCGCCACCCGATCCGCGAGCGTGTTGGCGCCGAGGGCCCTCAGTGCGGCGGCGCCGCCTTCCCAATCCGGTGGCCCGGCGGGCAACGTTACGCTGACGTCCGGACGCATGCGCACGACTTCCCGAAACATCAGAACTTGCTCCGCTTCCTTTTCGCCCAACCCGGTGATGGCCTCTTCGAGCGATCCATGCCGCAGGAGCATCGCCGCGGCGGACTTCGGTCCGATCCCCTTCGCGCCCGGAATCTTGTCGGAGCTGTCACCCGCCAAAGCCTTGAAATCTGGGACTTGCTCAGGCAGAATCCCGAACCGCTCGACCACTTTCTGCGGACCAACCCGATCCAGCTCCCTAGTTCCCCGCTGCGGGGCGATAACCGTCACATTCTCGCTGACGAGCTGGTACGAATCCTTGTCGGTTGTGTAGAGCAGACACGTTCCCCCGTCGCGAAGCTCGCACGCGGTTGCGGCCGCCATGAGGTCGTCGGCCTCGTATCCGGCATGCTTGCCAACGCCGAATCCAAACG
Organism: Fimbriimonadaceae bacterium; assembly: GCA_046597875.1. GTDB lineage: Bacteria > Armatimonadota > Fimbriimonadia > Fimbriimonadales > Fimbriimonadaceae > JANJUB01. The sequence goes on from JBKJJL010000308.1 coordinate 1,314, forward strand.
CCTCGCAAACGGTGGGCAGGAGCCCCAACTGGTGAACAATCGAAGGCTCGAAGACCCTGCCGGTTTGGTAGGCCGGCCAAAGTTTGCTTCGATAGGTATCCACGCCCAAGGTGTCCCAAGCGACAAACACGCCCCGAGGCTGCTCTTCTTGGAAGACCCTCGTAAGCATGCTCATAAAGCCCACGATTGCGTTAATCGACGAGCCGTCCGCGCCAAGGATGGACTTCGGCGTTGAATGGTACGCCCTGTGAGTCAGGTTGTCGCCGTCGACAATCAAAAGCGGGCGGCGTTGCATGAGAGGATGATGGCAGAGACCTCCAAAATGGAATCGTCCTCCCGGTCAGTTTGGCGGTTTATGTCGCTATCAACCGCCAAACAAAACGCCCGCCTCACTAAAACCCGCCGCTGCCCACCTTGGATTTGTCCGGGTTCGCTGGGCGATTGAGTTTCGGAGCGGTGTACTTCGCCAATCGCTTGTTGATTTCGGCGATCGCGGCTTCTAGCTGTGCATCTTTGCCCTGACGCCACAAGAATGGATCCATTTCGACCTCGATATCCGGATCAACGCCATAGCCTTCGACCTCCCACTTCCCGCTCGCCGGGTTGTAGAACGCACAGTTCGGCGAGTTCACGCTGCCGCCATCCACAGTCGGGAAGTTGAACGACGCGACCAGGCCGCCCCAGGTTCGCTTTCCAATCACCGGGCCGATCTTCTTATGTTTGAAGAGCCAGGGGAACATATCGCCACCCGAGCCTGCGAACTCATTGGCGATCATGACCTTTGGGCCATAGATCGCGGCACCTGGCGTGGGCCAATCCCGTCCGGTACGAGGCGTAAACGCCGCGTCCAAGGTCTTGCTCATTTCATACACCATGAAGTCGTTGATGAGGCCGCCTTGGTTAAAGCGTTCGTCCACCACCATGCCGTCCTTGTCCACCTGGGCGTAGTAATAGCGCAAAAAGGCCGCCCAGCCGCCGCCGCCGGTATCTGGCACGTGCACATAGCCCGCCCGTCCGTTGGTCATTTTGGCAACATAGCGACGATTGTCCTCAGCCCAAGCTCTCCGGCGAAGCGCGCTTTCGCTCGGAATCGGCACGACGATGACTTCGCGCGAACCAATGCCATTCGGCGTGGGCCCTATTTTGACCTTCACTTGCTTTCCAGACTTGCCCTCAAGCAGTTGGTAGATATCGTTTGAGTCTTCCAGTTCCTGACCATCGATCGCCAGAAGGTACTCACCCGCTTTCGCGTTCACGCCAGGCTGCGCGAGAGGAGCGTACAGGCCCGGATTCCAGCGTTCGCCATCGTACACCCGAGTGATCCGATACTTGCCATTTTCAAACGTAAAGTCCGCACCTAACAAACCACCGGGAACCCCGGCGACCCCGGGAATATCTCCGCCTTGAGCCCACATGTGGCCGATCGCGATCTCGCCGACCATGTCCGTGAAGAGGTAGTTTAGGTCGCGCCTGGAAGCAACTCCTTCGACGAAGGGCTCGTATCGCTTCCGCATTACCTCGGCGTTGATACCGTGTAAGTTGGCCGCGTAGAAGAGCATCGGCTCATTGCGCCAAATTTCATTGAAGATCGATCGCCATTCGACTTTAGGGTCGATTTTGGCTTTCAGGCCGGTGAGATCGAGAGCGCCTGTTCCAGGAGGAGAAGGGGCCATCGTACTGACAATCGACATGGCAGGGCCCACTGCAACAAGCGCCTTGGTTCCGTCGGCTGAGACTAAAACACCTGAGCCGGTGCCGAACGGGGTGGCTTTGCGATCGGCCATCGTCCATTTGAGGATGCTCGCTCCCCCTCCGCCCCCAAATCCGCCGCCTCCGCCGAGACGTGGTGGCATTTGGAGCGCGAAGAAGCTTCCCGCGGGGCCAGGTTCGAGGCCTCGATAGTCGCCCTGCCCCATGGGCAGCGAAATGATCCGATGGTCAATGTCGTCGAGGTCGATTCCGAACTTGGGAGGATCAGTTTTCGCAGGAGGTTTTGCGCCTTCTTCATCGCTTTCAGGTTGAAGCGGGTGGGGCAGATCCTTCCTCAGAACGACGCAATAGATGCTGCTCGTGACGTTCGGGTTTGTCATGCTGCTCATGTCCAGCCAACTCAGCGATTGACCGGCATTGGTGCTCGCAAAAAAGTACAGATGCTTGCCGTCTCGATCGAAAATCGGACTCTTCGCGTTTGATAAGCCGTCCGTGATTTGGGTTTTCTTGCCCGTGTCGGTGCTGTAGACGAAGATGGCCTGCATGTGGCTATCGAGGTCCCGGGCCCACGTCAGCCACTTGGAATCGGGCGACCATCGGGGCGTGAGATTCACGTTCGGATCGGTGAAGATCGTCTGATCGACTTCTGTGTTTTTTCCAGTCGCAACATCGATTAACCACAACTTGTTGCGATGATCGGAGTAGGCGATTTTCGCCGAATCCGGCGACCAGGTGGGCCCGTAGTAATAGCCCGGAGCCTCGCCAAGATCAACGCGTTTCTCTTTGCCGGTTGCTGTATCGGTAAGGGCGAGTTGCTGCTTGCCACCTTGATCGGTTATGTAGGCGATGGTCTTGGAGTCTGGTGACCACGCCGGATCACGACGATGAGCACCTTGGCCGTCGCCCACGATTCGCGCATCCCCCTTCGCGGCCGGGACCGTAAATATCAAGCCTCGGGTCGCGATCAGCGCTCGCTGACCGCTTGGGGAAATGTTTGCTCCGGTGATGTAGGGGCGCAGGTCCTTGAACGCGGGGCGAACTTCGGGGAAGTCACCTCGAACGTTGATGTTGACTCGGGTTGATTGGCGGGTGGCCAGATCAAAGAGATTGATTGAGCCCAGCTTCTCGTAAACAATCGCGCCGGGGCCCGCGCTCGCGGACTTAATATCGAATCCGCGGCCAGGAATCTCTTCGGTGACCTTCTTCGTGTTAACGTCGTAGCTGCTCAAGCCGACTGGTCCCTTGGCGTCTGACATGTAGAAGACCTTGTTGCCGATCCACATGGGCTGCTCATCGTTCCAGTCCTTGCGAGGGATTTCGTAGACCTTCGAATCCGACATTCGCGCGATCCAAATCGCGTAGGCCTGACCACCGCGATACCGCTTCCAGGCTTCCTGCCACTTGTAGCCGGGAACGTAAGCCAGTTGTTGCCCGTCGGGAGAGAACGAGGCCATCGTTCCCGTCGGGAACGGGAGGGGTTTGGGAACTCCTCCGTTGGCGCTGACGGTGAACATCTTCGGCGCGTCCATGTTCGAAAGCATGCCCGACATCAGCATGATGGACTTTCCATCGGGGGTCCAGCCAATCGCACGTTCGCCTCCTGGATGATAGGTAATCCGCTTGGGAACCCCACCATCTGCGCTCACGGTGTAAATGTCTAAGTTGCCGTCGTACTGACCGGAGAACGCAACGGTTGACCCGTCCGGCGAGAAGAATGGTTCGGATTCTACTCCCGCCGCGCTTGTTAATCGGGTCGCATCACCTCCCGCGCGAGGCACCGACCAGAGGTCACCCGCAAAGGTGAAGACGATCTTGGTTTGGCTGAGCGTCGGGTGTTGGAGAAGGAGGGGATTGGGACCGGGATCAAAGTCTGTCTGTCCCGCAGACAGGAGCAAGAAGGGAATCAGCACCATGGTTCGGAATTCTAGCGCAAACGCCGCCTGAGTGCGTGACAAAAGCACCAGGGCCCCGACGCGAGCTCGGACCTGCCCCGCTGCTCTCTTTTTCGTTCTTTTCGTACCTTTCGTGGTTCGATCCGGAATCTGACCACGAAAAGTGCGAAAGGACGCGAAAGGGGGAGCGTTACGGGCTTGCAGAAACTGGAGTTCCAAGCAGTTGCGCTGCGCGAAGCGCGTCAAAAAACGCATCCAAGGACTCCGTCCTTTTAACTGCATCGAAAAAGGGGAAGTCTCCGTGCTTCGAAGCGAGGCTCACCCACTGCTTCAGTCTCAGCAACGTCTTAATCGGCTTGTCATGAAACAGTTCGGAGTAGTGAACGAGGCGCAGGAGCCGATCTGGCCAATCCATGTGTGTCGCTCTGCAAGTAAGCCCCAGTTCCTTTGCGATTTGGTGAGGGAGTTCGGGGTTCGCCAAAGCGCTGCGCCCAATCATGAAATGACTGCATCCCGTAATATCCCGACACCGGAGAAAGTCGGCAAACGTCCAAATATCGCCGTTGGCAATAACGGGAATGTCAAGTGCATGGCGCACTTCGGCGATGGGTTCCCAATAGATTGGAGGTGCGTAACCCTGCAGCCTCGTGCGAGCGTGAATCGTGAGCCACGTAGCCCCGCCTTGGGCGGCCATGAGGGCGTTTTCGTGGATGGACTCCGTGCAATCCCATCCGAGCCTTAACTTCGCAGAGACGGGCAGTTCGGGGGGAACGGCATCGCGCACGGCTCGCACAATGTCTCGGATTCGGGTGGGATGCAAGAGCAGCGATGCGCCACCGTCATGCCGATTCACGGTGGGTGCGGGGCAGCCAAAGTTGAGGTCGATCGCCTTTGCCCCCGCCCGCACCGCGGTTTGAGCGGTCAAGGCTAATCGTTCAGGATCGCCCCCGAGAAGCTGCACCTGCACCGGCAGCCCGGTTAGGGTCACGCAGCCGTTTTCAAGCTCGGGTACGTCGCGCTTGAAGACCTTGAGTGGAAGCGGCTCAATGCTCACGCGGAGAAACTCGGTAACCGCATACGTGAACGCTCCCGATTCTCCCATCAAAGCCCGCATCGGCGCATCGGTAATGCCGTCCATCGGGGCAAGAACCAGTGCGGGGGATTTGGGATCGAGCATGACGAGTCAGGGGAGAATCAATTATGCCCTGCTGTGGGTGGCGGTGTTACGGTTTTGGGGCGTTAAGGTATTAAGGTATTGGGTATTAATGATGTTACAGGTGTTCGGGAATGGATGTCCCGCATTCCTCATCTCGAAGAGGTGAGGACATCACGCCCTACGGGCTGCACTTTGCGATCCGGATCACGGTGTTCGTCCCGTACGGATACCCCGTCGCTTCCAGACTCAAGGTCTCTCCATCCTGAGAAAACGCCAACTCCTCCCCGTTGTCCATCCAGCACGCCTTCCCGTAAGCCCCCGAGACCCCGGAAAACACCCGTGTTCCTGCGCCTCGGCCCTCCGAGCCGTAGGCCATCGTGTTGCTCGTCGCGGTTAAATCGGTTACGAAAAGGTAGAGATCGTCTCCCACCCGGAGGGCGAAATCATTACCTTCTCCGGTCACCTCGCAGGGCCTTCCCCGATACATCGGACCGTCCTGCCCGCCGTGCAGCTTGATCCATTCGCCGACCTTCCGGAAGACCTCCCGTTCATATGCCGGCACCGCACCGTGGGTTTCGGGGCCCAGGTTCATAAGAAGATTCGCCCCCGCGCGGCGGGCGAAGCAGAGTTCCTCGATCACGTGGGCGGGCGAAAGAAAGTTGAAATCGTTCCTCGCGACCCCCCAATGGAAGTTCATCGTGTGGCACATCTCCCCTGCGACGTATTTCGGCTGGTCCTCCCGATTCAAAGGCGAGGGACGCCCGCGTTCAAAGGTGACGACATCTATTTCCGGGTGACCACCTTTGCCCAAGAACTCGATGCCGGTGTTGTTGATAATCAGCGCCTCCGGCTGCAATCGGCGAATCGTGGCGTAGATGGCGTCTTCTTTCCAATCGGCATTCGGGCGGCTCCAGTTGCCATCAAACCAGAATCCGCCGATCATCCCGTAATGCGTGCATAGCACCTCAACGCTGAGGCGCAGATATTCGAGATAGCCGTCCCAGTCCCCCTCAAAACGCGGGTCGTTCCAATCGAGGGTCGTGTGATAAAACATCGAAACGAGTCCACCCGCCCGGCAAGCGTCGACGAATTCGCGCATAAGGTCCCTACCGCAGGGCGTGTGGATGACGTCGAGCATCGACAGACCGCGCGTGTCGTTAAGGCTGAATCCTTCGTGATGCCGCGTCGTGTGGGTGATGTACTTCATACCCGCCTGCCTCGCGGTCTCGACGAGAGCCCTGGCGTCAAAGTCTTCCGCGGTGAACGTTTTCATCAGGTTCAGGTATTCGGCCGACGGGGTCTTTTCCGCGTGCTGCACCCACTCCCCTCGTCCAAGCTGAGAATAAAGGCCCCAATGGACGAACATTCCGAAGGCGAGGTCCTCAAAAGCCGCAACGCGAGGGGATGGGATGGGCAGAGACATCGCAGGATGCTACCAGTCGTTGCGTCGTGTCGGCGTACGGTCAGGCCTCATCTTGCCTGAAGGCCACGGCGGCCCCAACCCGAAGGGTTGGCAGACCTTAGCCCCGTGGTCGACTCCCGGAGACCCGGGGTAATCGGCGCCCAAACCGATGCACCCCGAAGGCGGTGCCAGAATTCAGAGGACTTGTACGCTGTCATACGGGGAGACTCGGAATGGGACACCACGAACGTTTCGACGTAAGGGCTTCTAGCACCCCTCCTCCGGGGTTACGGGCCTTCGTCATAATCAGATTGCAGTGCGCGCTTTTATCGTTCTTGTTTTGACCATAGCCTGTCTTGCCTTTCCTTCGGCCCCTATGAACACGAGTTCCAAAGCAGACACCTTGGCGCAGGAGTTTCTGGAATCCCTG
>JBKJJL010000320.1:0-4745 GCA_046597875.1 Fimbriimonadaceae bacterium
AAGATTGAGCGAAAACCGTTCTTAATGGGCGTGCGCTGTTTCAGCGCCGTGTCCCTCGTCGTGATCATCGTGGTGCCCGGTCAGCAGGGACAGGTACACGCACGTGAGCAACGAGAAAACCAAAGCCTGCACAACGCAGGTGAGTAGCTTGATGGGGAGCAAGAATACGCCGAAGGGGACATAAATGCCTTCCCCCAGCACGTTCATAGCCTCCACCGCTTGGTGGCCACCATGGATATTGCCGAAGAGTCGCAAGCTGAGCGAAACATTCTTCATCAACTCCGAGATGATTTCGATTGAGAAAATGATTGGCGTTATAATAATCGCCATCGCGACGGGCAGCTTAGGCCCTGCGAAGTGCGACATGTGCTTGAAGAATCCGTAAATCCACGCCTGAATTGGATTCATGCCTTTTGCTCTGTAACCAGCAGCATGTAGCTGGATTCCTTCATTCTGGACATAAAGGACCGCTATCAGCGCCATGGACAGATTAAAACTGAGGTCCGCCGTCGGCGATGTCGGCATAAACAGAGCCAGCAGGTTGCCGATGAAAATGACCATCCAGAAAGTGCCGATGACGGGGATGTACTTCCGCCCGTGGGGGCCAATCGTTCCCACGCAAAGGTTCTCGATGAAGAGATACAACTGCTCGAAAAGCTGGGTGATCGGGTTTTTGAAGACGCGTTGCCCCATTCCCTTCTTCGCGTAGGCCATGAGGCCGAAAAGGATGGCCAAAACGAGGCCGAGATAGATCATCAAGCCAAGGAAACTGGGCCCATGATGCCCGCCTTCGGCAGAGGCACCTTCGGCGGCAGCCAAGAGAGATGTTCCAGAGAGAAGCAGGTCACCCATACGCATAAGCGGTGAGCTTCAACGACGCGTGAAAGCCCACCAGATTAGGCACGAGTATACCACCAGATCGCGACCGCTGGCAGGCTTCGCTTGGTCCGCAAATGGGTGAGGGAACCCTACGTTTTGCGATCTATGGGACACGAGGCTTTCAGCACATGGATTCCTGATCGCTGGCCCCTTCCGCGTTCATCCGTCGCTTCCCCGATCCACAATCCGGCCATCACTCGTCCTAGTAAGGTAAGTCCGATGGAAACACTTGACCGCATCGTCGTTGATCCAGCCGTTATGGCGGGGAAGCCGTGCCTCAAAGACACCCTCGTTACAGTTGGCACTCTCGTCGGGTTGTTCGCTACCGGTCACAACGAGCAGTGTGTCCTTGAGCTCTACCCTTACTTGAGCACCGAGGACGTCCGACAGGCGTTGGCCCATGCGGCACGTAACCAACCCTAACTGCCATCCTCAGCTAATATGGTGCTAACGCGCTTCGGGGCGTCTTTGGAAGCACAATATGAATAAGCTGATCATCCTCGGACTCGTCGCCACCGTAGGCGCGGCCAATCTCGCACTTGCTCCTCAAGGCACGTCCGTTCAACTCCAGGCCAGCAGCCCCGGCACCGAGCAAACCGGCCATTTGAACATTTCAGGCACGGCTACGGTTGGATTGCTCAAGTCCCAAGGCACCGTTTTCGGCCAGTCGACCGCGCCTACCGGATTCGCTTACGGTGGCTTCTTTGCGGCCGCAAGCAACCAGGCTCGGGGCTTCTACGGCTTTGCTTCCAGTCCGACCGGGCTTACCTACGGCGGATTTTCCCAGAACGCCAGCGAATTCGGGACGAGCAGTCTACGGAACTGGCAACCTCAACAACCGGTTTTAACTAAATGGCGGCTATTTCCAGAGCGCAAGCTCCGGGGGGCGTGGCTTGCTCGGGGTCGCTGCTTCGCCAACCGGAACGACCTACGGCGTCTATGGCACGGCCGTCAGCGCCGACGGATACGGCTTGTTTAGTGATGGGAATATCGGGATGACCGGCAATCTCGTAGCGGGTACCTCAAGTTGGTTATCTCCCACATCCAGAGTTGCGATTTACGAGAACCATGATGCTTCGTTCGGAACGATTTATGCGCAGAATGGCGTTCCGGATAGCGTTTCGGTCGGGAGGGTTGCGATTCAAGGAAACGCCGTAGGTTCTGGCTTCAACACGGGTGTGTCGGGGTCTGGGAGATCTTCTACAGACTTTTCTTATGGAGTTCGCGGAAAGGCCGATGGGAGCAACGCAAACTATGCCGTTTATGGGGCTGCGTCTGGGGGCACAACCAACTTCGCTGGCTATTTCTCTGGCTTGCTGTTCGCTACCAGTTCCTCTTCCGGAGTGAAGGCCTTCATGATTGACCACCCCCAGGACCCGGAGCACAAAGTTCTCTCCCACTCTTCCGTTGAGTCGAATGAGCGGAAAAATGTGTACGACGGGATAGCAAAGACGGATGCCCAAGGCTTCGCTACCATCACGATGCCTTCCTGGTTCGAAGCGCTGAACACTTATTTCCGCTACCAACTAACCGTCAATGGTGACGAAAGCGCGGTCTTCGTTCAGGTGAAGATTGCCAGAAAGTTGCAGAACGGCAAGTTCCGCATTCGCACGTCCGTTCCTTACACGGAGGTCAACTGGATGGTGACCGGGAATCGCCACGACGCGACCTCCATCGCGCACCCACTTCAAGTGGAGAGGATGAAGAACAAGGACGAGCGAGGCAAGTACTACGACCCTGAGGCGTACGGCAAGGATGAGGAGCACGGCATGGGTTATTCCCCCACTCAAATCCGCCCCGCTTCCCCCGCACGCGGCTAGGGTGCTGTGCGGCTGCGGTCGTTTATCCGCCTGCAGCCGTCACAACATTGCTGAGCAAACTCGCCACCGTCATCGGCCCGACGCCGCCGGGAACGGGAGTGATCCACGACGCCACTTCAAACGCAGAGTCAAAATGAACATCCCCCACGTCCTTGTCGCGCCCTTCGACGCGGTTATAGCCTGCGTCCACAACGACCGCGCCTGGCTTCAACCACTCTCCCCGAACCATCTCGGCGCGCCCTACTGCGGCGACGACGATGTCGGCGGTCCCTACGAGATCGGGCAAGTCCCGAGTTCGAGAATGGGCGATGGTCACGGTCGCATTTTTCTGGAGGAGCATCAAGGCGGCAGGTTTGCCGAGGATGACACTGCGCCCGATAACGACCGCGTGCTTGCCCTCGATCGGGACCTGAAAATGGTCGAGCAGGGTCATGATTCCTAAAGGGGTCGCGCAGCGAAAACCGGGAAGGTCGCAGGCAAGGCGGCCCATGGATTGCGGCGTGATACCATCCACATCCTTATCTGGCCCGAGGGTTAGCAGAGCCTCGGATTCATTGAGATGCGCGGGCAGCGGATGCTGAATGAGAACGCCGGACACCGCCGGATCCCGATTTAGCTCATGGACTTTGTCGATAAGCTGAGTCTGGGACCAGGACGAGTTAACTTCGTAGCTTGCGCTCGTGATGCCGGCTTTCTCGCACCAGGCACGCTTCATCTTCACGTACGCTTGGCTTGCCGCATCCTGGGAGGCGACCAACACGTCGAGCCGGGGAGTAATGCCTCTTTCTCGCAGAACATCTACCCGATCTTTGATCTGGGCGCGCAAGAGGCGAGACAAGGCGAGGCCGTCGAGGATCTGGGCGGGCACGTATCACTTGGTACCCGACAGGCGGCAGGATGTGCTGATGATGTTACTGATTTCCCGGAACCGGATGCACCCCCGGGACGGGGGTGTTACGCATGGCCGGGACGGCCATGCCACTTAGAGCTGCCTAATCCATCAATTCTGCACCCCCGGGACGGGGGTGCTACGCATGGCCGGGACGGCCATGCTACTTAGCCGCCTTGCAGTTTTTTCCAGGCTTCGAAGTATCTCGCCACCTTTTGGTTCGATTCGTTCCACTTGATCGGATCTTTTCGATTCGCGACCGACTCTACGCCACGCGCAACTGATCGGACGATTTTCACCATGTTGGTGTAGTCCAGTTTCGCCCACTCGTCTCCCGGCTGGTGATAATCCGCAAAACTGTAGACGGTGCTAACGGTATGGGCGGGCACCCCCACTGCCGCGAATGCACCGTTGTCGCTTGCGAAGAAGTAGGCATCGCTGTTTCTCGGGTGCTTCGTTACTTTAACTTTCTCCTTGTCTGCCGCGCCACGAAGAACTTCCGCCAAATCGGTGAAGTCAAAACCGGTGACGTTGAACTCGGCGACGCGAGGCCCTTCGGAATCATCGGTCCGGCCAATCTGCTCCAGATTCACCATCGCGATCGTGCTCTTCAACGGAAACAGGGGAGTTTTCGTATACGCTTTGGAGCCCAGTAACCCTTGCTCTTCACCCCAAAAACACATGAAGATCACGCTTCGCTTTGGAGGTTTGGCCCGAAGCGCGTTGGCAGTTTCGATGACTCCGGAAACCCCGCTCGCGTCGTCGTTCGCGCCGTTGTAAAGCCGGTCGCCATCGCCTTCCCGCTTGCCGAGGTGGTCGTAATGCGCGGAGACGATCACATATTCATCTTTCAACTTCGGATCAGATCCCGGAAGCAGACCGATCACATTTCGAACTTTGCCGGCAATGTTTCCTCGGCGCGCGGTGTGGTCAAACTCCTGAAACCAGCTTTCTCCATTTCCTGGGCTCAGGCCCAGCTTGTCGAACTCTCCAGAAATGTATTCGGCGGCCAAATCCAAGCCCTTTGATGGGCTGTCGCGTCCTTCCAAGAGGTCGCTGGCGAGGAACCTGACGTGGGCTCTCAGTCGAGCAGGCGTTACGGAATCCAGCGATTGCGGAGCAGCCAAAAGCCCGACGAAGAGGAAGGGGACCATTTA
>JBKJJL010000045.1:0-7106 GCA_046597875.1 Fimbriimonadaceae bacterium
GGGGTCGGAACCGACGATGGAGTCCGGATTTGGCTCAATGGTGCCCTGGTTCATAGCAACAAGACCCTCCGTGCATTGGCTCCAGATCAGGACGCGGTTAAGCTGAAACTGAACAAGGGGGACAACGTCCTCGTGATCAAAGTCGTGAATGCGGGCGGTGGCGACGGGCTCGGAGTAACCCTCGGCGATGATCGCTCAAAGCGAGTTTCGAGAGCGGGCGACCTCTCCGCTAAAACTGTCCTGACGCAGCCCGAGTTGTCTGAACTGGCAAAAACATACCTGCTCCTCGGGCCCAAGAATGCGGTGTCCAGCGAGTACCGTCAGGTCGAATCCGGGCTGCGCCGATTGGAGAGCCTGATCCCCTTCACCTACATCGCTGAGGAGCTAACGAAACCGCGACCCGCCCACGTGCTGAAACGGGGCGAATACAATCTCCTCGGCGATCCGGTCAGCCGAGCGATTCCCGAGATTTTCGGATCGCTGCCCAAGAATGCACCGAAGAACCGGCTTGGCTTCGCCCGCTGGCTGGTTACGCCGGAGAATCCGGTGACCGCGCGGGTTACCGTGAACAGAATCTGGCAGCAGCATTGGGGCGAGGGGCTCGTCGCTTCGAGCGAAGACTTCGGAAGCCGAGGCGAATGGCCGACTCATCCTGAGTTGCTCGACTACCTGGCTACCAGTTTTGCTCAAGGGGGCTGGAGCGTCAAGGACCTTCACCGCCTCATCCTAACGAGCGCGACCTTCCGCCAATCTGCGACGTCATCGCCCGCCAAGCGCTCCAAAGACCCCGATAACAAGCTCTATTCGCGCGGGCCCCGATTCCGCTTGGACGCCGAAGTCGTTCGGGACACCGCCTTGTTTGTTTCCGGCCTTCTCGTTGAGCGCCCCGGCGGCCACGGGGATAAACCCTACCAGCCGAGTGGACTCTGGGAGGCTATCGCGTACCCGATTAGCGACACCGCGCGTTACATGCAGGATTCGGGCACGGCACTCCATCGCCGTAGCGTCTACATGTTTTGGAAGCGAACCAGTCCTCCTCCATCAATGCTGCTCTTCGATGCGCCGATGCGAGAGGCGTGCGTCGTTAAACGCTCTCGCACCAACACCCCCACCCAAGCCCTCGCGACGTTGAACGAAACGGGATTCGTAGAAGCATCGCGCGCGATGGCGCAGCGAGTGATCACAAACGCGCCCGACCTTTCATCCCGGATTAACCTCGCGTTTCGTCTCGCGGTGGGTCGAGTTCCGAGCCCGGTCGAGCGGCAGATGATGACGGACCTGTATGAAGGTGAAGTGGCAACGTATCGAACCAAACCCGCGGAAGCGGCGAAGCTGCTGTCGATCGGAGAATCCAAGCGGAACATGGCCCTTTCCGCGGCCGAGCACGCGGCTTGGACGATCGTCTGCAGCGCGCTTCTGAACCTAGACGAGGCTCTGACGCAACACTAGCCCAACTTGCGTCCTCCCGCCCACGTGTGCCTCGCTCGGACCTGATTCTAGCGTGCGTCGCCTCCGTCTCTCCGGAGCGGCTTTTTACTTCCCTGCTGATCTTTTGATACGCGACCGCCTTCTCAGCAACGACAACGGCCTCCTTCAACACTTGCTTAGGTTCAAGCAAAACTCTGCCGCCAACAACATTTGCAATTGTGGAAAACTTCTTGGCAATTACGCTTGCAAATGGCTTAAAGATGTCGTATCATATCAATACGTTCTTCTCGCGGGGGAGTATCGCGAGGACTGGAGAAATCCAGGAGAGCAGGAGACGCTATTCCCTCCGGCACAAGAGCAAGTTGATGCGACCCAAGCGGGCGATCACTCTGCGGAGTGTGAGCTATTAAACGCAGAAGGTCAAACTCAGCAAAATAGGTTGGGACGCGCCCTCGCTAGGTACCTTGGACCAGAGCCTGGTGAGCGTAGCGTTGAAACGCCAAGGTTGTTTTGACCGCACCGTTCCAACCGAAACCGGTCTCTGCTTCGGCAGAGACCAAAGCTGAGAGTCTTCGGACTCTTTTGCGGCTTAGACCGCCTTGCGCGCCCTAGGGGAAACCCGAAGGGCGCGCGCTAATTTACGACCCACCATGTCGATAGTCCCGTAATGCTTTGGCCCTCGACCAGATGCCCGAGACTGCCATACAAGCAAAGCCACCTAGCGCGATAGACCACCGGTCGCCTACCGCCACCGCTGCGAGTCCGGCCTCGTAATCTCCCAACCTGGGACCGGATATAAAGAACAAGGAACTGATCGATGTCATGCGGCCCCGCATCGAATCTGGCGTGGCCAGTTGTCGGATCGTTTGCCGCATGACCGTGCTGATCATGTCCGCCGCTCCTGTTATCGCAAGCGCCAAACACGCCAAGGCTAAGGTTGGACTGAATGCAAGGAATACGGTCGCTAAACCGTAAACGCCAACCATGCTGACTACCCACAAGCCCTGGCGCTGCATGGCGGGGCGGAAGGCTAAGAATACGGCGGAGATTGCCGCGCCCCCGGCAGCGGAAGCACAGAGAACTCCATATCCCAAGGGTCCTAACTTGAGGGCTTTAGACATAGCGGGCAAAAGCGCGTCTGCCGTTGAAAAGAACGTCGCCCAAAAATCAATCCACATCGCGTGCTTGATGATCGGAGTTCGGTTCACAAACTGCCATCCATCCTTGATCTGGCGAAAAACAGCGCGCACGGTTCGAGGACGTTCCGCGGGATCATAGTTTTCTGGAGGCTTCGGTGGCATTCGCCAAACCGCGTAAAGCACCGCAAGGAACGACACTGCATTAACCGCGTAGCATGCTCCCAATCCCGCCATATTCCAGGCAATCAACGCTCCTGCGATAACGGGCCCGAGGACATCACTGAACCGCCACGCGATCGCACCTATGCTAACTGCATTCGGAAAGTGCTCCCGAGGCACCAAACTGACGACGAGAGACTGACGCGCGGGACCATCGAACGCGATCGCGATGAATGCGACGAGTACGAGCCCGTACATTAGCGCAGGAGTGATCAGCGAAGCGTAAACCGCATAGGCAAGGACCAACGCAACAAGAGCCATCGTGCTTTGGGTGACCAGCATAACTTTTCGCCGATCCGCCTGATCCGCCAGGACTCCCCCGAAAAGCGTAAATGTCAGCAGCGGAGCCACGCGAAAGAGGCCTAGCAGTCCGACCATATAGGAGCTGCCGGTTAGCTCATACATGTGATAAGTGATCGCAGTGGCCTGAATCCCACTGCCGATATTGGACAGAAAGTTGCCCGCCAAATAGCGCCTATAGTCCAGCGACTCGAGGGCGGGAAGTTTGGTCATCCGCCGGTCGCAAACCCCTCAGGGTGCTGTCGATGCCACTCCCATGCAGTTGCAACAATTGAATGAAGGTCTGTGTAATGGGGCGACCAGCCAAGTTCCTCTTGGACACGCTTCGCAGAAGCGACCAGTCGGGCAGGATCGCCTTCCCTACGCGGAGCGTCCTCATTTAGCACGATTCGGCCGCTAACTCGCTGCACCGTATCAATCACTTCTCGAACGCTAAACCCCTGTCCGTTGCCCAAGTTATAGCGCTTCGAGGTACCGCCCGAAAGCAAGTGATCGGCGGCTAATAGATGGGCAGATGCAAGGTCTTCGACGTGAACATAATCGCGCACACAGGTGCCGCCGGGCGTGTCGTAGTCGGTTCCAAAGACCTTCAGAGGGTCGCGAAGTCCCATCGCCGCCTGGATTGCGACCGGAATGAGATGCTCCTCCGGAGTGTGGTCTTCGCCGATCGAACCATCCGCAGCCGCGCCCGATGCGTTAAAGTATCGTAAACATACTGAGCGTAGATCGTAAGCCCGATCGTAGGCATCCAGTATCTTCTCGACCATCAGCTTGGACTCGCCGTACGGGCTCGTTGGTGCTTTGGGATGATCCTCGTCAATCGGTACATATTGAGGCTCCCCGAAGATCGCGGCCGTCGAGCTGAAGATAAACTTCGAGACGTTGTGCTCCCGCATCGCATCCAATAAGGTGAGGACGCCCGCGGTGTTGTTGTCGAAATACTTCGAGGGCTCCCGAACACTTTCGCCAACTGAAATGTGAGCGGCGAAGTGCATGACCAGGTCGATTTCGTGCGTCATGAACACTCGATCCAAGTGGTCCCGGCGACGCAGATCCCCTTCGACGAAAGGCGAGCCCGATATAGCCTCACGATGACCGGAGCTGAAGTTGTCCAGAACGAGGTGAGCAGTGCCATTTGCGCGGAGAGCGCGGCAAACGTGCGAGCCGATGTAGCCAGCTCCACCCAGGACAAGGATCATCGGCAGGAAGAGTACCAGCGGCTAGGTACGGTACGTGCAATCCAAGACCACGTCGCGGATTTCGGCTTTCTGCCGAAGGATGCGGGCTGCTTGCTCGACTTCCGCTTTTACGTTGGCCACGCCTGCGCCTTTGATCGCGCTGACGGTTCCCCGAATGTAACATACACCGTGCATCACGCGGACGTCGGCCAAGGTCACGTCAATGCCCCTTCGCCCTAAATAGGAGCGTGCCATCTTGGTTCCGGAAACGTCATGCGGATCAGCCATGGCTTCATCTTAGCGCAAGAAGTCTTCCAGTTGGACGCGGGCGTCGGTTTTCTCGTCGCGATACTTCACAATTACCGGCGTATAGATCGAAATTCCCATGTCTTTGCCCGGACCGTGAGTCACCGCGCGACTCCCACTGACGACGACCGCACCTTCGGGAATGATCAGGGGCACCTCGTCCGTTGCACGGTGGACGGTTCCATTCACCAGGTCATAAACGGGCGTGGAGCGGTTGAGGATCACGCCGCTTCCCAGAACGGCTCGCCACTTAACGACCGTTCCTTCATAGACGCCGCAGTTCCCCCCGATCAGGACGTCGTCCTCGATAATCACGGGCAGCGCGCCAACGGGTTCCAAGACGCCCCCGATCTGCGCGGCGGCGCTCAGGTGAACGTTCGTGCCGATCTGAGCGCACGATCCCACCAGGGCATGAGAATCCACCATCGTTCCTTCTCCCACGTAGGCGCCAACATTGATATACATGGGCGGCATGCACACCACGCCCTGCGCAACGAACGCTCCGGTGCGGATGCTCGATCCTCCAGGGACAACACGAACGCCGTCTTCCAGATGCATCTTCTTTACGGGAAAAAACGTTTTGTCGAAGAACTGCTGATGCGCGCGTCCGTCATTCGGGCCCGACATATCGACAACGTCACTTGCGCGAAAGGCGAGCAAGATGCCCTGCTTCACCCAGGAGTTCACTCTCCAGCCGGTTTCATTCGATGCGTCGGGTTCCGCTGCTCGCACGTTCCCAGCATCGAGCTCGTGCAACAGGGACCGGATGGCCATCAGATCGGTTTCGTCAAGTTCGCCTTTGGGCTTGGAAAAGGCTGACTCTATTTGCGTTTTCATGGTAGTCACTTGCTGCGATTATGGCGATAGTAAGACATGTTGAGCTAAGATGAAGGCATGAGGATCGCCGCCGCTCTTCTCGTTGTACTTGCCTCCGCGAGCGCGTTTTCGCAAACTGGTTGGGGACGCTATCGGGTCACCGCTTCGACCGCCGCCGAGGCTCAGCGGATCTCAGATTGTCCGCTCGGATTGTTTAGCGAAAGCGTGAAGCTGGGTGAAACCGACCTTATTGTTGGTCCCGGCGAACTGGTAGAAATCGCAAAGCTGCGCTTGCCTGCCCAGTTCATCGGGGAGTTGCCAAATCCGGAGAACTGGGCCTCCACGCACGGCTCGCCTTTGGACGACTATCAGAGCCAGTACCTTCGCTATGATGCGATCATCGCCCAGTACGAAACTTGGCGTTTGGCCAATTCTCGCTGGATCAAGAGAACCCAAGTTGGCACCACTGTCAACGGGCGAGCAATCTGGGCCTATCGGTTCTATAGCAATACGAGCCTGGTCGGGCAGACGCCGGTTCGATCGGTCGTCATCAACTGCGGGATTCACGCGCGGGAGTGGATCAGCCCCGCGGTTGGGATGTACATCATGAATAATCTCATCACGAGTGCTCAGACTCGCGATGTGTTTCAGCGCCAAATCCCTTGGGGAACCGAGTTTTACATTGTTCCCGTCATGAACGCGGATGGTTACGAATACTGCTGGACCAACAACCGGATGTGGCGCAAGAATCGTCGCCCAAATAGCGGAGGTTCATTCGGAGTTGACCTCAACCGGAATTTTTCGAAGGGTTGGGGCCTTGCCGGGTCAAGCGGGAGCCCATCATCGGATACCTATCGAGGTCCGGCCGCATTTAGTGAGCCTGAAACAAACGGTTTGCGCAACTATCTTTCTTCGATAAAGCCGGTTGCCGCCTTTGTTGATTTTCATAGCTACGGGCAATACGTGCTTTGGCCCTGGGGATATACCGAAAACCTCGCGCCGGGAGACCCCTGGCTTCGCTCTACCGGCATGCTCATGAAGCAGTCGTTGCAAGATGCCAGTGGCATGAACTGGACCGCTGGACCTACAGGAACCGCTCTTTACATCGCTTCCGGGGTGAGCCCGGACTACTTCTACGATCGTTTCAACTCCCCCGCGTATACGATTGAACTACGTGATACGGGACAGTTTGGGTTTATTCTGCCCGAGAGCCAGATACTCCCTGCGCAGGTAGAGGCATGGGCTGCATTCAAGACCCTCGTGCGGAACATGCTGGTGCGGTAGCTCACTTGCTCACCAAAGGCATCAGTTCTGCCAGACTCGTCCAGGGTTTGCCATTTACCTCACTCAGTGCGACGAAACGCATGTACCTGCCCTTCGCCGGTTTTGGGAACCAGGCCACCTGCGACTCGTCGGTATTCTTAAAAGCGCCTTCCAGGATGGGCACGCCGCCGAGACGTCCTTCTTTCTCGTTGCCGAGGCTGGGGTCATCGCTGACGTAGACCGCGAAGCGAGCTACTCGGCCGTTGGGATTGCCCGGCCGTCCGCGGTAGCGAATGCCAGTTAGTTCCGTGCTCTTGTAGAGGTCAAACAGGAGGAAGTGAGGATGATGCGGCTCGCTCGCCGTGTAGGCGGTGTGCCAAAAAGTAGCTATGTTCCCGTCAATAGCGTTTTCTGGTTCGCCCTCGCCGGGTTCAAAGCTGGAAGCCGAAATCTTCCA
>JBKJJL010000127.1:0-3644 GCA_046597875.1 Fimbriimonadaceae bacterium
ACACGGATCGTGACCGCATCTTATGACAGCACCGCCAGGGTGTGGGACGCCGACACCGGGCGAAACCTCGCCGAGCTCAAGGGACATACAAATTCGGTGAGGAGCGCGGCTTTTTCACCCGACGGCTCGAGGATCGTGACTGCGTCCTCGGACAGCACGGCCAGAGTCTGGGACGCCGCCGGGCGCAGCCTCGCCGAGCTCAAGGGGCATACAGATCTCGTATTCAGCGCGGCCTTCTCGCCCGACGGCTCGCGGATCTTGACCGCGTCCGAAGACCATACGGCCAGGGTCTGGTACTCCAAACGCGGAGACGGTCTTCGGGGTAACAACAAGCCATGATTCAAAAAACCGAAACCGCGCACGTTTTGATGACCGATCGGGTCGGGTATTCGCGGGTATCGATTGAGCTGAGACGAGAACTAGACAAAGAACTCCTCGAAGCCGTCCTCGGCTGCCCGGCGATGCAGGGGCTGAGCGAGGACCAGTGCATCCGGCTGGACTCGGGTGACGGCATCGCGCTGGTCTTCTTCGGTGATCCGCTTCTGGCGATTAGCGCTGCTATCCATCTTCACGAGACAGTCGCCGCGCGAGCTGAGGTCAAGCTGCGAATAGGCTTGCACAGCGGCCTGGTGACCCGCAGGCAGGACGCCAACGATAAAGCCAACGTTTCGGGACCGGGCATCGATAAGGCCCAAAGGGCCATGTCCTGCGCGGACGGCTCGCGCATCGTGATGTCGGAGTTCTTTGCCGAAAACCTGCGTGCGTTTGAGGGATGGCGTGACAAGTTAGTAGACCTCGGGGAGCACTCGATCAAGCATGGCGAAACGCTCCATTTGTATGGCATCGGTGAACCAGGGACGCAAACCGAGAAACGAGAGGTGGTCCTCCTATATCGCCGTCAAGCTCAGCCCGATGATCAGGTCTTGGACCTGCTTGAAAAACGACTCCCGGAACTTGGGTTCTCGGTATTCATCGATCGTCACCTAAAGATCGGAGTGGAGTGGGCGCAAAGCATCGAGAAGCGGATTCGTACTGCTGACGCAGTGATCGCCTTGATTTCCGAAGCAGCCCAAAACAGCGAAATGGTGGAGGCGGAACTTGAAATCGCCTCGTCGGAGTATCAGAAGCGCGGTTTACCGAGGATTCTTCCTGTTCGCATTTGCCGCGACGAGCCGGTGCAGGGTCCGCTTGCCGTTTATCTGGCTTCCCTCCAGTACGGCGTTTGGCACGGTCCCCAAGATGATGAGAGCTTGCTGAAGGAAGTACAGCGGGCGCTGAGCGACCCAGCCCCGGTGGCGGTTTCGCCGGAGCCGGATACGGGTGGCCTCTCGCCGGATTCTCCCCTCTACATCGAACGGTCGGCCGACCAGCCTTTCCATCAGGCCCTGAAGTCCCAGGAGAGCATTCTGCTTGTCAAAGGCCCGCGCCAGATCGGCAAGACCTCGCTGTTGGCGCGGGGGGTGCAAACGGCGACGTCCACCGGGGCTCGCTATGCGTTCACCGACTTTCAGAAGTACAGCACTTCGTTGATCTCAAACGAAGAAGCGTTCTACAGGGCGCTCGCGGGGAGCGTCGCGAAACAAGTCGGCTTCTCGTACGACTTTGCCGGCGAATGGGACCCGGTGTTTGGGTCCACAATGAACATGGAATCCTTTCTGCGCGAGGCGCTGGCTAGTGACTCTCGACCACTCATCTGGTTCATGGATGAAGCCGATAAGCTCTTTGGGTCACCATTCGCGAGCGATTTCTATGGGCTCGTCCGCTCATGGCACAACTCGCGAGCCACGGATGTGAGCGGACCTTGGCGCAAACTGACGGTCGTCATTGCGTACGCGACTGAGGCGCACTTGTTTATCCAGGATCTGAACCAATCTCCGTTTAATGTAGGCAGACGGTTCGATTTGGAGGAGTTCAACCTCGCGCAGGTATCAAACCTGAATGAGCGATCAGGCTCCCCTATGCGGAATGGTATCGAAGTTGAAAGGTTGATGGCGTTGGTGGGGGGCCAACCGTTTCTGGTTCGGCGAGCGCTTGGTGTCTTGCAGTCGGGCACATCGCTGACCGACCTACTTGGCAGCGCAGGAAGGGATGATGGCCCGTTCGGCGATCACCTGAAGCGGATTCTTGTTTCGGTCTCGAAGTTCGAGACCGTCTTGGCGGCAGTGCGCGCTATCCTTGCCGGACAAGCAGTTGAGAGCCAGGACGGGCTCTACCGCCTGATCGCCGCAGGAGTGGTCGCGACGAAGGCGGGGGGAGGGCACGCATTCCGGAACGAGCTTTACAAGAAGTATCTTTCTGAGCACTGTTCGGCTTAGGCTGACCATCGGAATGAGGCGGGGTCAGGCAAGTTGCGAAATCCTAGCCAGTCGCCCTCCGACAATCGCTGCCATTCGTCGTCTGATCTGATCAAAAAGGGATGCTTCCAGCCACGCTTGGCTGGAAGCACTTGAGCTTAGGCCGCCTGTAGCTTCTTCGCCTTCTCCATCACGTCATCGAGACCGCCACAGTAAAGGAATGCCTGCTCGGGAACGTCGTCGAGCTTGCCGTCTACGATCTCCTTGAACGAACGGACCGTCTCCTCGGTGGTGACGTACCGGCCTGGGGCGCCCGTGAACTGCTCGGCAACAAAGTTCGGCTGCGAAAGGAATCGCTCAATCTTGCGAGCGCGTGCAACCAAGCTCTTGTCGTCATCGGAAAGCTCGTCAATACCGAGAATCGCGATGATGTCTTGTAGCTCTTTGTAGCGCTGCAAGGTTCGCTGGACCCGCGAGGCGACGTCGTAGTGTTCTTGACCGACGACGCGAGGGTCGAGGTTCTTCGAACTGGACTGAAGCGGGTCAACCGCAGGGTACAGACCTTTCGAAGCCAAACCACGGTCGAGATACACGTAGGCGTCCAAGTGAGCAAACGTCGTAGCCGGAGCCGGGTCGGTGGGGTCGTCAGCTGGAACGTAAACGGCCTGCACCGACGTAACCGAACCCTTGTTCGTGGAGGTAATGCGCTCCTGCAGGAAGCCCATTTCCGTAGCCAGCGTGGGCTGGTATCCAACGGCGGAGGGCATACGTCCGAGCAGAGCCGAAACCTCGGATCCTGCTTGAACGAAGCGGAAAATGTTGTCGACGAAGATGAGAACGTCGGTTCCAACTTCGTCTCGGAAATACTCGGCCATCGTCAGAGCGGTCAAAGCAACGCGAAGGCGCGCGCCGGGCGGCTCGTTCATCTGGCCGAAGACCATGGCGGTCTTGTCGATAACTCGCTTTTCGGTGCCGTCCTTATCAATAAACTTCGCTTCCGACATTTCGAGCCAAAGGTCGTTTCCTTCGCGAGTGCGCTCGCCGACGCCGGCGAACATCGAAACGCCCGAAGCTTCAACCGCGATGTTGCGGATGAGCTCTTGGATCAGTACCGTTTTGCCCAATCCCGCACCCCCGAAGAGGCCGATTTTTCCGCCCTTGTTAAAGGGGATGAGAAGGTCGACAACTTTCAGACCGGTTTGGAGAATTTCTACCTTGGTGGATTGCTGTTCAAACGTCGGAGGAGTTCGGTGAATCGGAAGTCTCGGCGCATCGGCAACGGATTTTGCCAATCTGGCGCGATCCTCGGCGGTACCCGCATGCTCACCCGATTCGACAACGTCAATCGGC
>JBKJJL010000229.1:0-7691 GCA_046597875.1 Fimbriimonadaceae bacterium
TGCCCAAGGCTGGATTGCTGGCTTGGTAAACGCACTTCCGACCGAATCGGTGGCGCTCTTCGAAATGGCCCAAGCGGGCAGTCCAAAGACGCGCGCGCTGTACGAGTGGTTTTTGCCGTTGTTACGCTTGGATACGGTGGGCAAGTTCGTCCAACTGATTAAGTTGGTCCAGCAGGAAGTTGGGTTGGGCTCGGAACGCGTTCGCCCTCCGCGGCTGGAACTGGTTGGTGAGGAGCGGGATTTGGCGCTGACCTTAATTCGAAAGCACTTGGCAAATCGGCCGGAATAAAACCGACCCAATGTAGCACGCGGATGTCTTTTGCCGCGTTTGAACCTATTACCCCGCGGCTGAGTTTCGTTTAGGCGCGGGGCACGAACTTGACCTCTAACTCTGCTCGTCGAACTTGAAGGCAACACCGCCCATCTTCTTGAGCTTGCCTGCTTGTTCTTCATTGAGGACCTTACCCATTTCCTCGTTGAGAATTTTCGTGTTCTTCTCCCTCAGGGGCCGGGCTTCTGAGCGCTCAATTTCTCCGCTTTGCACTTTCTCGAAGATTGCTCGCGTGGCTTCTTGCTGCTTGGCCTGCAGCGCTTTCACCTTTTCTTTTTGCTCGTCCGAAAG
Organism: Fimbriimonadaceae bacterium; assembly: GCA_046597875.1. Classification (GTDB taxonomy): domain Bacteria; phylum Armatimonadota; class Fimbriimonadia; order Fimbriimonadales; family Fimbriimonadaceae; genus JANJUB01. Next base: position 623 of record JBKJJL010000229.1, read on the forward strand.
ACCGAGCTCCTTCTGAATGTCGGCGTTTGCGATCGCGCTGTTTCCCAAGCGCTGAATCCAGAGCTCTTTTAGCCTCGTTCGCTGCGTCTCGTCGAGGATTTCCTTCAAGGCAACGTCCTCAGCCTCTTGGCGCTTCTTCATCATCTTCGCCATGTCTTCATCGCTCGGTGGTCCGCCGCCCGCGAAGCCTGCCATCATTTCTTCGATCTGCTTTTTCTGGAAGTCATCAAGCTTCGTCTTTTGGGCGTCGGTTAGCTTGAGTTCTTTCGAAACGTCGGAGCGAAGCTCCACGCCGCCTTGGCTGAAGCTAAACATCACCATGCCCTGGCTCATGGCACCCATGCGCATCCCTTGGGCGCTGGCGAGAGAAAGAGAGGCCCCCACGAGGCCCACGATCGCGATCATCTTAAATGGTTTCATATGTGATTCCTTTTCGCCAGCGATGGCGAACTGCTTTTTTATTCTACGAGTTTTAGATTCACGAAGGTGCCCGCAAGTTTTAGTCGAGTTCATGCTACGCTCCAGGAGTGAACTCTCGCACCGCGGCCCGGTTCCGTGATGGACTCAGCGCACCGCTTACCTGGCACCCAACCGTTGGAGGCAAGCGAGGGCCGGTGTGCTTCGAAGACGAACTCGTCGAGGAACTCGGCGCAGACCCGAATGGTGCCCGTTTCAACGCCATCGCCATGAAAATGCTCAATGGGCACTATTATCCAAAGGACGCGGTCCAGGTTTTCGGCTTGTTCCAAGAGGAGCAGCGCCTCATCCAGTCGGGTGATCGATTGCTCCAGCGCGCACCCTTGCTTCCCTTCTACGACGGCCTTGTGGCTTGGTCCATGGTCGAGATCTTCGTCGCCGAACGCTCAGAGACGACGTGTTCGATTGGATATGTCACCACCCAACAGCACCACGCCCGGGGCATTTGGCGCGCCGATTTGGTTCTCGAAAACGGAAGCCTGAAGTTAACCGTAAAGAGCACCGCGTGCCCGCGTTCGTTTCTCTTCTGGCTCGGACTGCCGTTCGCCAGATTCCTGCAACTTCGGGCGAGGCGGCGGGCGGTTGAGGAGTTTCGGCACATTTAGGTATTGGGTGTTAGGTGTTAGGTGTTGCGGCAATACCTAATACCTAATACCTAATACCTAATACCTTCCCCTACTTCCTCTTCCTGAGCGTATGGCAGTTTCGACACCGCGCTTCGTAGCTCTCCGTCGCGCCGATGAGGATGATCGGGTCGTCACGGTGAGCCGGCTTTCCATCGATTTGACGAAACGTGTGCGACGCCGGGGCTCCGCATTTCATGCAAATTGCCCGCAGTTTCACGACTTCATCCGCCACCGCGAGGAGATGGGGCATGGGGCCAAATGGCTCGCGGCGGAAGTCTTGATCAAGCCCGGCGAGGATCACTTCGACGCCTCTGTCGGCCAGTTCGATCGCCAATGGAACAATCGAAGCGTCAAAAAACTGGGCTTCTTCGATGCAGACAACTTGCGTCGCCGGATCAAGTTTCTGGCGAAGTTCGGCGATGGACCGGACTGGAACCGCCTCGTGGGCGACGCCCATGTGCGTGACGACTCGCTCCTCGTCGTACCGATTGTCAATCGCGGGCTTAAACACCTGTACACGTTTTTTTGCATACAACGCGCGGCGAGCCCGCCGAATCAGTTCTTCGCTTTTGCCGGCAAACATGGAACCGCAGACGACGGTGATCTGGCCGAGATTGCGTGAGGACCTCAAACTTCGTCCTCCAGCTTGCCTTCCATGTCCGATTCGAACATTTCTTCCATCTCGTCCGCCATGTCATCGTCCATCGCTTTACCCATTTCCCTCACCATCGTCCGCATGTTGTCGGCACTTTCTGGCTCTCCGTAGAGTTCCAAGCGGTCGGCGAGTTCGTCAACGCGGTCGTCTTCCGTTCGGCCCTTTATGAACCGGCTGACGAGCTTATCCGCTTCCACGGCGCCGCATTTGGGGCAAGTGACGGTACTTCCATCGGCCGTCATGCCAACAAGCGTCGCGAACTTGGCTGCGCACGCACGGCAGCGGAACTCAAAGACTGGCATCGGTGCGTTCGAGGACGACGGTTCCATTGAGCGGTGCGGGAGCTCCAGGAACGGGCGCGCTAGACCAGGTCGCGTCAGACTTCAAGAGGCGGCCGTCGTTCTTAGCGAACCAGATTTTTCCGACACTCTTCGCAGGCTCGGATCCCTCGGTTTCGTTGTATTCGAAGCTGACAACAAATGCGTCGACCGTGTTCAGCTTCTCTTCGGCGTCCACTTTGTAAGTCGCTTTCGCGGCGAGAACGCCGGTTTTGAGATCGGTTTTGATCTCGCGCTCCCAGGTATCGCCAACCTTCACCGGTTTATCGGGACGGCGGATTGCACTGAGATTGGCCATCCGATAGGTAGCGTCGTTGACGAGATCGCCACGAACTTCGAGGACATCACCGAGCGGGCCAAAGATGGTTTGCGCCTTTGGCAGATCCTTGTCGCTGACGGTGCCTTCTTCGCCAAAAAGGGTGACTTTATAGTCCGTCTGAGTGGTCTCGACGGTGATCTTTTCAGGAGTCGCTTCGACGACCCTTTCGTGAACTTTCGCCGTGTAGACCGCGACATCGCCAAAGAGGGTGAACTCCATGCGAAGCGTGAAGGTCTGCGTTTCGCCTTGCTTGGGTTTCCAAGCGAGATTGGCTTCTTGTGCGCAGACAAGCGCCACGAGGAGCGCGGTCAGCCCGATCGGAGCTAAACGAAGTTTCATACGAGAGAGTTTAGCCAATGCAGACACCGGAGCATGAGGGGGGCGAACTGCCGCAGGCTGTGAGTCACCCGCCGCCTAATAGTGCCAGTCTACGTTCGAAGCGTGTTTCGCATGCTTTTCGATGTAGTTCCTGCGGGGTTCGACCTTTTCGCCCATAAGCGTCGAGAACATCGTCTCGATTTCCGCTTCAAATTCCATGTTGAACTTCACCTGCACGAGGCGACGGTTCGCGGGAGCCATGGTTGTATCTTCAAGGTCCTCCGCGTTCATTTCGCCCAGACCCTTAAAGCGCGTCACCTGGAAGCTCTTCTTTTTTATTCCCCGAATGATTTCGTCTCGCTGGGCTTCGTCGGCAGCGTAATGCCGCTCGCTGTTTCCGACCTTTACAACGAAGAGAGGTGGTTGAGCCAGATAGACAAATCCACCCTCCATCAAAGGCTTCATGTACCGATAGAAGAACGTGAGAAGGAGCGTACGGATGTGCTCGCCGTCCACATCGGCGTCAGTCATGATGATGACTTTGTGGTAGCGCAACTTACTTAGATCGAATGAACTGTCGCGCTTCTTGGGGACTCCGTTTTCGTCAACTTCGTCGTCGTAGCGGCGCCCGAGGTCAAGGTCGATTCCCACTCCTAGAGCCGCGATGAGGGACTTAATTTCCTCATTGTCAAGCGCCTTATCGATGCGCGCTCGTTCAACGTTAAGGATTTTCCCCCTGAGTGGAAGAACGGCCTGGGTGTAACGATCCCGCGCCGCTTTGGCCGAGCCTCCGGCCGAGTCACCTTCGACAAGGAAAATTTCGCATTTCGTGGCATCCTTGCTCTGGCAATCGGTCAGCTTGCCAGGCAATCCAAAGCTGTCCATCGAGTTCGAACGGCGGACACTTTCGGCAGCCTTTCGAGCTGCTTCGCGCGCGCGCTGAGCGGTTTGAGCCTTCTCAACGATCAACCGACCGAGTCGCGGATTTTCTTCAAGGTAAGTTGCAAGGCCATCTCCAACGAGCGAGTTCACGATGCCCTGAACTTCCGGCGTGACGAGCTTAACTTTGTCTTGCGAGTTGTATTGAGGATTCTCCAAGCGGAGCGAAATGACTGCGGTTAAGCCGTCGGCCACGTCATCAGACGTGAAATTCACATCCTTTTCCTTGAGCAGATTCATCTTGCGCCCGTAGGAGTTGATGACCCTCGTCATCGCTTGGTTGAATCCGCTGACATGGGTTCCACCATCGGGCTGGTGGATGTTGTTTGAGAACGCGAGGATGGTTACGTTGTAGCCGTCGTGATACTGCAGGGCGATTTCGACTTCGTACTTTTCTCGGAAACGCTTGAAGTAGATAACCGGGTGATAGGGGGTCTTCGCGCTGTTGACGTCTTCGACGAGTTGCGGAATTCCCTTCGAGAAGTGGTACGTTTCTGACTGCTCGGGATCGGGCTCGTAGACGAACTCAAAGGTGACTTTTGGATTCAAATAAGCTAGTTCTCGCAGGCGGGTTGTGAAAATGTGGACGTCGTATTTCGTCTCCGTCATCACGGTCGCGTCGACGAGCCAGCGCGTATACGTGCCCGTCTCCTCGGCTTTACCAATCGCCTTTACGGGCTCAACCGGAATGCCTTTCTCGTATCGCTGTCCCCAAGTTTTGCCGTCGCGGCGAACTTCGACTTCGCACCATTCCGACAGCGCGTTGGTACAAGAAACGCCGACGCCGTGGAGTCCGCCCGAGGCCTTGTACGAACTATTTTCTCCACCGAACTTACCGCCCGCGTGGAGCACGGTCATAACAACCTGGAGCGCGGAAACGCCCATCTTTTCGTGCTTGCCAACCGGGATGCCGCGGCCGTTATCCCTAACGGAAACCGAGTTGTCGGCGTGGATGATGACGGTGATCTTGTCGCAGAACCCGGCGAGAGCTTCGTCCACCGAGTTGTCGAGCACCTCGCGGAACATGTGGTGGAGGCCCTTTTTGCCATTGTCGCCCACGTACATTCCAGGGCGCTTGCGAACGGCTTCGAGGCCTTCCAGGACCTGGATGCTATCCGCGTCGTAGTGGGCTTCGGCCTTGCCGATTCCCTGGCCTTCGCCACCTTCACCCTCGGCATAGGTGGTTTCGTCGATAATTTGCTCGTCATCAGGACGCGGAAGTTCGTTCTCGGGCATGGTTGGGCTCGGGGTTCAAAAGGCGTAAGTTTTCGCCAGTTTTGAATCTGGATTGTACCTTACAGACGATTCAGCGGGCCGATTCGGAGCGCGGTCCTTTCTCGTTAAAAACTACGATCTAACCTACTTTTTGTGATAATATGTATTTGTGCGCACAACCATTGATGTTCCCGATGAACTCCTGCGACGTGTGAAAGCAGTCGCGGCGCTTCGTGGTGTCAAGCTTAAGGAACTCGTGACAAGTTTCCTGGAGTTAGGATTAAATTCCCAGCAGACTCCCCAAGTGTCGGAAAAGCCCGGCCTCCCGACATTCGAAGTGCTGCGCGATCGACCGATTCGCAACCTGTCCAATGCGGAGATCGAGCGAATATTGACGGAAGAGGATATTCGACTTGATCGATCTGCCTGACGTCAACGTTTGGATCGCTCTCAGCGCACCCCAGCACGAGTTTCACGGTCGCGCAGAGCAGTATTGGCAAGGTGAGGCGCGAAGCGAACTGGCCATTAACCCGGTCACCATGCTTGGCCTCCTCAGGCTCCTCTCCAACAAGGACGTCATGCTGGGCCAACCGCTAACCGCAAGTGAAGCATGGGCCGTATTCGAACGTTGGATGGGGCTACCGATGGTTGTCTTCACAGCCCACCTTCCGTCAAGTAATCATGTCCTCGGCCAATTCGTTGAGGAAGACGTTGTGACACCCCGCACTTGGACAGATGCGTACCTTGCCGCTTGCGCCACCAGCCTGGGAGCGCGGCTCGTAACTTTCGATAACGACTTCCGCAGATACCGCGGGCTTGACTCACTCATCCTTGATGTATGACGGAATGGCCACCAGGAAGCAACCAGGATGGAACTAAAAAGGCGATACACCGTTGTTTTCGAAAACGCAGATAAGGACGGGTGGGGCTCCTACGTGCCGGACTTGCCCGGTTGTACCTCTGCCGGAAGTTCTTTTGATGAAGTCGTAATGTCAGTCCAGATCAGTATAGAAATGTGGTTGCAGCAGGCACTCGAGTCCGGAGAGCAGATTCCGCCTCCTTCGACTCAGGCACTCTCACTTTCGGTGGCCGTGTGATCACCGCCCAAATCGGCTACGAGTTCGCTTCCTGAAGCATCTCCGCCAGATCCACCAACCGAATCTCCTCGTCCGTTACCTGCTTCACGCTCGCGTCGAGCATGATCCGGCAGAAGGGGCAGCCAAGCGCCACCGTCTTCGCGCCCGTTGCCAGCAGCTCTTCCGCGCGGCGGTTGCCGGGGCGTTGGTCGGGGGCTTCTTCCATCCACATCCTGCCTCCTCCCGCGCCGCAGCAGCGGGTTTTGCGGGCGTAGAACTCGGGCTCGACGAGCGTCTTCGGGCGGATGAGCAGACCAAGCCCATCGGGCGACTGCTCGTTGTAGTTCGTTTTCTCCCCGAGAAGCGCGCGCGGCGCGTCGGATTCGTTGTTGATGCGACCCAGATAGCAGGGGTCATGGATGACGATGCCCTCGCCACTCGCGGCTTGGAGCTTGCCTTCGGAAACCAGTTGGGCGAGGAGTTGCGTGTGGTGGAAGACCTCCATTTTCGATTTTCGATTTTCGATTTTCGAGGCAGGATCGTCTGCATCCATGATTTCCCGCATCCCTGCATACTCATTGAGCAGCGTGTTAAAGCAATGCGGGCACGCGGTGACGACCTTTTTCACTCCATACCGCTCGAAGACCGACAGATTCTCCATCGCCTTCTCTTGGAACAGGAACTCGTCTCCCGTCCGCCGAGCCGGATCGCCCGTGCAGGCTTCCTCTTGTCCCAAACAAGCAAAGCTGACGCCCGCTTTTTTGAGCAGTTGAGCAACCGCTTTCGTGGTCTTCACCGCGCCCGGATCGGTTGCCCCCGCGCAGCCGACCCAGAAGAGGATATCGAATTCTACGCCGTCTCGGCAAAGGGGAATTTCGAGGTCCCTCATCCAGTTCTCGCGCTCGTTCCTGGGCACTCCCCATGCGTGGCCGGTCGAAGCCGTCTGCCGAAGCATGACGGCGGCGGTACCGCTCAGCTTGCCCTCGGCGACAAGGTTCCTCCGAGCGTCCACGATCAGGTCAACGTGGCGAATGAGCACCGGGCAGGCTTCGACGCAGGCATTGCAGGTGGTACAAGCCCAGAGGGCTTCTTCGCTAACCGCATCG
>JBKJJL010000016.1:0-9655 GCA_046597875.1 Fimbriimonadaceae bacterium
GACTTCGCTTCACCACCACCATGGGGGTGATCTCGCGGAGACTTAACGACGCCACGAACGTGGGGCTTGCGGCCAAGGTTTCGGTTTTTACCGGCCTTACCGATGCTCTCGTTCTCGTGTTCGGCGTTGCCGACTTCACCAACGGTGGCGCGGCAGGTGTTGAACACCCGTCGCATTTCGCCGCTGGGCAATCGAAGCGTAACGTAGTTCCCTTCTTTCGCCATCACCTGCGCGGAGGTACCGGCAGAGCGAACAACTTGCCCGCCCTTCTTCGGCTGGAGCTCAATGTTGTGCACGAGCGTACCGAGGGGGATGTTTTGAAGTTCTAGCGTATGACCCGGAAGGATGTCGGCACCTTCGCCACTGCGGACGAACTGGCCAACTTCAAGCCCCTTCGGAGCGAGAATGTAGCGCTTTTCGCCATCCATGTAGTGCAGCAAGGCGATTCGGCAGGTTCGATTCGGATCGTATTCGATCGCGGCGACCTTGCCTTCCACGCCATCCTTGTTGCGCTTGAAATCAACGATGCGATAGCGTTGCTTATTACCGCCACCCGTGTTGAACGAGGTGATTCGACCGGTGCCATTGCGGCCACCAGTTTTCTTTTTTGCCGTCGTCAGTTTGCGCTCTGGCTTACCTTTTGTGACCTCTGCATAGGTCGAGGTAATCATAAAGCGTCGCCCTGGCGACGTCGGTTTCATTCTCTTGACTGGCATTCTAGACTCCGTAATCCTCAAGGCGCTGACCCTTAGCGAGGGTCACGATTGCCTTCTTTCGATCGGGCCGGTAGCCAGCCGCTCTGGCTCCCACTCGGCGCTTCTTACCCTTGATGGTAACGGTGCGGACGCTGGAAACCGTGATGACCTCATCCTTCTTCTTGCCTTCATTGTAGATGGCTTCGATGGCGGATTTGATCTCGATTTTGTTGGCGTCTTTAGCGACCACAAAGGTGTATTTGCGCTGCACATCGGCTTCGTTTTTGATCAGCGGATCGCCGTAAGAGGCGGATACTGAACGCTCGGTGATATGCGGCTTGACGATAATGATATGCGGATCTTTCACTTAGCCCAAACCTCCTCAATCTTCTTGAGCGCGTCCTGAGCGACCACGATTTTGTGGGCGACGAGCAGATCGCGGGCCGAGAATACGTCGCTCTTGCCATCCTTTTCTAAGGTTGGAGCAGTCTTTACGACGACGTTCGGCAGATTGCGGAAACACTTGTAGGTGACGAGGTCGATGGTCGGCAGAATCACGAGGATTCGCCTTTCGCCTGCAACACCCATTCCTTTCAGAAGGTCGTTCGCGAGTTTGGTTTTGGACTCCGTGAACTGGATCGCGTCGGTCACGAGGACGTCTCCCGCTTCAATCTTGGCGTTCAAGGCGCCTAGAATCGCGAGCCGACGCTCTTTCTTGTTGACCTTCTTTTCGTAATCTCTTGGCTTGACCGCGAAGGCCATTCCACCGTGAGCATAGTGCGGAGCACTGACCGTTCCCTGCCTTGCGTTACCGGTCTTTTTCTGCTTATACGGCTTGCGACCGCCGCCTCGAACTTCAGCTCGGGTTTTGGCGCTTTGGGTGCCCTGTCGCTTGTTGGCCATTTCGGCAACAACCGCGCGGTGGACAACCGATACTCGCGGATTGGCCGCGGAGATGGCTTCACTAACGGCGTGGGTGCCTACCTTTTTGCCGTCTTTACTCTTAACTTCTAAGTTCGCCATGGTTGGTTACCTCGCCGCCTTGCTGATCGTAACCAGCGCACCGTTCGGACCGGGCACGCTGCCGGTGACGAGTATAAGGCCGCGCTCGATGTCGACCTTGAAAACTTGCATACCTTTCTGAGTCACCGTGTCCGTACCCATTCGGCCCGGACGTCGGCTTCCCTTAAAGACTCTCTGCGGCCCGGTTGCACCGTTCGACAGCGGTCGGCGGTGGGTCATGTAGCCGTGGGTCATTTGCTGACCCTTAAAGTGATAGCGTTTCACGCCACCTTGGAATCCCTTACCCTTGCTGATTCCGGTGACGGTGATTTCTTCGCCCGCTTCAAAAATCTCGGCGGTGATCTCTTGGCCGAGTTCAAGGCCAGCGATGTCATCCACGCGAAACTCTCGCATCGTGCGAAGGTTCTTGGTGAGGCCCGCTTTTTTCAAGTGGCCATGTTTCGGAAAGGTGAGGTGCTTTTCGCGAGCCTCGCCATATCCGACTTGCACCGCATTGTAGCCATCTATTTCAGTGGACTTCAATTGCGTTACGTACACCGGGCCCGCCTGTATGACGGTAACCGGCACCATATTCCCCTCTTCAGTGAAGAGGTGGGTCATTCCAACTTTCGTTCCGAGTATTCCCGGCAGCATCCAGCACTCCTTGACACACGCAATCATGCGCGTGTTTTAATGTATCTTTCTCGTTCAGTTTCGCGTGCCGATTGAGCGACTCTGGAGTCGTTGCCCTGAGATCAGGGGCGACGTCGCTTCGGCTTGAAACCGTCTGAGTGCCGCAGGCGAACCCGTGGCAGGAGAGAATGATACCAGATGCGGGCCCGAATGTCAAGGGGTCGGTCTCTGGACCCGGGACCGAAACCCGTGTTCAGATCGGCGCTAAAAAGGCAGGTCAACCGGTGGCTTGGGGCCATCGCCTTTGCCCAAAGTTCTGCTTAAGCCCTTGGAACGCGTATTCATGTCGATCATCGATGACAACCACGTGATGAGCCCGATGAAGATCGGCACGAAGATCATCATGTTGAGCTTGGGCTCCGACCGGTTCGACATCATCGCGATGATGCCTTCCACGCCCTTTGGCGTGAGGACGACCCATACAACCGAGCCGACCCAAAGCAAAAGGTAGGTGATACCCTTTGGAATCTGGCCAGTCACCATGTGCCCAAGCCCGGGAACGATGACCGAGAGGAACGACGCGGACCGCGCGCTCGCGACACTTTCGAACTGGCTAAGCCCTGCAGATGCCAACGCTGCTTGGGTTTTGAATACAAGGTCGGCGTGCTTCTTATCGGCAGATGCGTTTCGAGGGTTTGCTTCTTTGGCTCTCCTGTAAAAGTCGATTCCATCCTTCATTTGCCGTCTTTCAACGGCGTCGTCTCCGAGGACTTCGAGCACGACCGAGGCGCCGGGGGCGAGTTGCTGAGCTTCCTTCAGATACTGCGAACCGATTTCCCGATTACCCCGTGCACCTTCCAAGCGGTAGCGCTGGAGGAGCTTTTCGATCTTGTCGTGGGTGGCTTGGTCGAGGGGAGGCTCGGGACTTTGAATCGTGGATTCTGGACTTGCGACCTCCGGCTCCCCCTCTCCGCGGATGCCATCGTGCTGCGGGGAGAGGGTTGGGGGGTGGGGTGATCCGGACTCCCCATCTCCGGGAATGCCATCGTGCCGCGGGGAGGGGGTTGCTTCCGAAAGCGCCGCGCGCAGCGTGGCCGCTTCCTCTTCCAAAGCGCGTAACCTCTCGGCGATCGCCTCCGGGGTATTTACGGGTTGTCCGTGCTGGGTTGCATCGTCTTCCATAACGTTTCCAGATCATAGAATTGACGTTGCTCGTCGCGCATAACGTGCAGAACGACGTCTCCATAATCTTGCAATATCCATCCACCGGCACGCCCTTCAGTTCGGAGAGGGCGCTGCTTCACGGATTTCATTTTCTCTTCCACTTTATCGGCAATGGCGGAAAGTTGGCGGTCGTTGGTGGCGCTGCAGACGATGAAATAATCGGCGACCGAGGTTTTGCCTCGCACGTCGAGCGTTTCGATTTCTTCTGCTTTCATATCGTCGACAACGGTCACGATGGTGGCTACTTTTTCTTCAGTGGCCATGGGGAGGGGATTTTGGGTGTTGGGTGTTGGGGTATCAAGGTGTTGGGGTATCAAGGTATTAAGGTATTAAGGTATTAAGGTATTAGGGTGTTTGGATGTTTGGGGTTCCGCTTCTTCCGTTCTTCCGTTCCTCCGTTCGCACATTCTCCCGTTCCTTATCCACCCCGATACAACTTCTTCTGTTCAATATAATCTAAGACGTGCTTTGCCAGCCATTGGGCGTGCGGCCTTCGTTCCTCGATCCGGAGTCGGATTTCGGTCGACGAGATGTCCTGCGGCGGCATCTCTACCCAGTCTATCGCTTCTGCGAGGAATGGTGGGAGAAGGCCGAGGATTTCGTCTCTTGTGTTCGGGGGGCGCAGAGCCACCGCGAGGCGGCATTTTTGGAGAATTCTCTCTGGCGATTTCCATCGGTCGAAGGTCCGAAGCGCGTCGGTGCCCAGAAGAAGCCAGTAGTCTCCGGGCTTGGCGGCTTGAAGCTCGAAGAGGGTGTCGATCGTGTAACTTCGCCCTCCGCGGGCGATGTCGATGTCACTCAGGGCGAACTTCGGGTTGCCCGACGTTGCAAGCCGAGTCATCTCCATCCGATCCTTGGGATGGCTAGTTTTTCGATCCTTCAGCGGGTTCCGCGAGGCGGGGATGAAGATGACTTCGTCGAGTTCCAGGGTCTCGATGGCCGCTTCGGCAAGCGCAAGATGTCCGTTGTGAGGAGGATCAAACGTACCGCCGAGGATTCCTATGCGCATGGGACGGATTGATTGTGGCATTTTCTGCGAAACCGACAGTAAGGCAATCAGTCATAGTATTTGATCATGTCATGTACACAACCGGATTTCACTATCTTATCGCAGCAGACAGCCGGGGTGGAGCACCCAGGTGTAGCTCTAGCTTCGATCAACTCGCCCTGGCTCTTGTTAGCAATAACCCGGAAACGATCTCGGCGGTGACAGTAGCAAGAACGTTGTACAAAGCGACTATCCCCCTCGGATCTGGCACGAGACGATTTAGACTGTACTTTTGGCATGTAAACAACTCCAATACCACCCTAGAGTTCTTGTTCCTAGTTGGAGCTCCAGGAGGAGCCGTTAGCAACATGAAGCTTCAAGATAGATCCGGTTCTGATGCGGATCTATCTATTCCAGGAATTTGCCTTGCCAAGGCCCAGTTGTTCAATACCCTTGACACCGTCCCTGGTGTAATACCAATCTTGCTCGAAACTGCCTTGTGGTCAGTGTCCATTCAACCTGGGCAAGTAGTCGCCAGACTCTATGAATTTGACATTCAGAGCCCCCTGAATGACATCACCGTACGCTCTGTTGTCAAGCTGCCTGGTACTAGCAGTGGTTCATTTGCCGACGGCGTGGCCCCAGATGACGTCCTGGGGCACGTTCGAGGATGGTGGCCGAGAAGCGGTATGCACATTAAGTGGGACGATTCACCCTCTTCAGCTTTTGAGTGTCGACCAGACGGTGGAACGGTCATCAGAAACTATGGTATTTGCGAAGATGATGGAGCCCTACCAGCTCCTGAGCTTGATCCGGCGGTTGGTTTTGGAAAGCTCAGTGGAACGGCGCATACGCATGACACCGCAAACAAGGGAGCATATGGCGTGGATCTCCATTATGAACGAGGGCTCAAGAATACGGGCTCGGCACCCGGCTTATGCTACGTCTCGATGCGTTCGAGGGCCACCGGATACAAATATTGGGGTGCTGCGCATGTTTACGAGCCAGAAAACGTCCCTGCCTACGGGGTGCCCAAAATTCCAGCGACCCTCGCCGCGACAACGATGAGCAACTCAGTGGATCTGATGCAGGGGGACATAAGCGATCATGCTGTAAATGTAGCGCCAGGCGGATCGCCTACTCTCAAGATTCACGTTGTAAACGGGGGCGCAGCCACTCTTCCAGTAAGCGTGTTCCTCGCGAAACCCACTCCAGTAGCCCTTCCCGTGGAGGAGCCGCAATGATGTTCTCTTTGATGCTTAGCATCGCACATAAGCCAAACCTCCTTGATGGTGGCTATGAACTTCTCAGGAAAGCGTCTCTCGTATCTGTGCGCCAAGTCCGACAAGTTTTAGACAAAGGAGTGAGCCCAAATGCGAAAAATCAGATCGGTGAAAATGTCCTATGGAACCTCGCGGGGCAGCCGAATGAGCGCCGTTTCTACGACATCATCAAGCTCTTGGTCGCTAAGGGTGCCTCCACCGAAGCCAACCGTAACGGCAGCACGCCTCTGATCGCAGGATCAACCAATCGCAATCCGTGGGTCCTTCAAGCTTTCCTAGAATGCGGAGTGAAAGTTAATGCTGCTGATAATATGGGGGGTACGGCCCTGTGCGGAGTTCTCCTGGGGCACAACACCGATGAAGCCCTCAAGGCGAAAGAGCGAGACCTGTTGCCAGCTTTGCAACTCTTGTTGAAGTACAAGGCAGACCCGAACAAACAGTGGGGCAGGATTGGCACCCTTCCCCTCGCGAGTGCCGCCTACGAAGGTCGCCTCGAAGCCTGCAAACTGCTCGTCGCGGCGGGTGCAAAGGTTAATGCTTCGCAAACAAACTTGGCCTACACATCGCTGCACGTTGCGTGTCTGAGAAACCGGAAATCCAATGCGACTGTCGTCAAATACCTGATCTCAAAAGGTGCCGATCTTGATGCAAAGGATGCTGAAGGTCGGACGCCTATGCAGATTGCGACAAGTAAGAAGTTTGCGTTGATTGTCGAAGCGTTGAACTCAAAATAATTCAGGCGACGGCCCGCTCACATTCAACGACTGCCATCCGTTTCAGCGACTTTCGGCAGTACATATTCTGATCCGCCGTGCGCATGAGGCTGGGTACGTCGTGGCCCTCCTTCCCGCATTCCGCGACGCCGAAGGTGATCTCGGCACGAGTTCCTAGGGCGAAGGTGGCGTCGGTGAATCGCTCTGCTGCCTTCTCCAAGAACTTCTCGGAGGCGTCTTTTCCTCGATTTCGGAAGATCACAACGAACTCGTCGCCTCCGTTCCTTCCCACCATCGCGTTCGAGGGCACCGTACGCTGGAGCTGCTTGACGAGGGTCTTCAGGATGACGTCCCCATGCTCGTGGCCATACGTATCGTTTAGTTGCTTGAACTTATCGCAGTCGATCATCGCCACGGTGAGATCGGAGCCCGTGATGTAGTGATTCTTCACCGCCGCATCGAGCGATTGCTCCAAGGCGAGCCGATTGTAAGCCCCCGTGAGCTGATCGTGAGTCGCTTGGTAGGCGGCTTCGCGGAGTTTGTCCTGCACTCGGTGAATCGCGCTTGTGAGTCCAAAGAAGACCGCAGTTCGTAGGGTGAGAGCCAGCCAACCCGTTTCGGCAGGGCTTTTGAGGGTGATGGAATCCACCTGGGCACTCACAAGAATCACGACCGCCATGACGAACCATTCTGCATAGCGATGACGGCGCAAGCAAGCGAAGTAAACCGGGGCAATGTACGCAACGCGAAGGGATGCGGGATATCCGAGCCAATAGCCCACAAAGAGCAAGCCAAGGAGGACCGCTAAGCCATCGGTGACGGCTTGAACCCAGGCGTTCTCCAGATAGGTGCGCGAAACGACCTCGGGGATTCCGACAAGTCGCTTCTTAAATCGATCGCCAAATCCCTCAAAGGAATCCAAAGCTGCTCGACCTGATAAGATTACTTGACTACCCATACTTTGAATCTTCGGCAGATCTGTAAAGCACTTCAGCTTTTTCGGTCAAAACCTTAACAGTTCCTAGAAGATTCTTATAACTTTAGAAGTCGTCCGAGAACTCGAACTCAAGGTCTCCGATGCGAACGGTGTCGCCATCTTTCGCGCCGGCTTGAGAGAGTTTCTCGATGACGCCGATCCTGACGAGGCGGCGGTGCAGATACCGAAGCGATTCGTCCTCGTTCATGCGGGTCATCGCGACCATGCGGTTGATCCGTTTCCCGACCACTCGATACGCGCCCTCCTCGACTTCAACGTCCCATCCCGCGTCCTCGCCATCTTTTCGCATGACGGGGGTTACGATCGGGATTCGCGGCTTATTGGATTCGGCGAGGACGGTCGTGTGCATCGCCTTGGTTAAATCCGCGACGCCTTCGCCAGTAACGCCTGAGATGATGTGAATCTCGGGAGCTGTTTCATCCTCGGTTGCGGGCAGCACCTTTTGGAGTCTAGCGATGAGGGGTTCTACTTCTTCAGCTTTCGCTCCACCCACGATGTCAACCTTTGTGATCGCGACGATTCTGGGCCTGCTCCAAAGCTCTTCGGAATAGGCTTTCAACTCCGCCTCAATCAACTCATAATTCGCCACCGGGTCACTCTCGTCCAGCGGCATCACCTCTACGAGGTGAACCAAAACCGAGCAACGCTCGACGTGGCGCAGGAACTGATGGCCCAGTCCACGGCCTTCGCTGGCCCCTTCGATGAGGCCCGGCATATCGGCGACTGTGAAGGTATCGTGGCCGTAGCTGACCACGCCAAGATTAGG
The DNA here is from genome assembly GCA_046597875.1 of Fimbriimonadaceae bacterium. Taxonomy (GTDB): domain Bacteria; phylum Armatimonadota; class Fimbriimonadia; order Fimbriimonadales; family Fimbriimonadaceae; genus JANJUB01. The sequence continues at coordinate 8,302 of JBKJJL010000016.1, forward strand.
GGTGATCGTTGTAAAGGGATAATCGGCGATCTTCGGCTTGGCGGCGCTAAGCCTTGAAATAAGGGTGCTTTTCCCCGCGTTCGGCAGGCCAATGATGCCGACATCGGCGAGCAACTTGAGTTCGAGGCGAGCGCGAACTAGTTCCGCTGGAGCGCCGTTTTGGGCAATCGTCGGAGCCTGGCGAACGCTGCTCGTGTAATGAAGGTTCCCAAATCCGCCGCGGCCTCCCTTGCAGAGGACATATCGCATTCCGTCCGCCGAAAGGTCGACGATGGGTTCCCCGGTTTCGTCGTCGTAAATGATGGTTCCGACGGGTAGTCGAACTTCAATATCCGCCCCGTCACGGCCGCTCTTGTTGCCGCTCGCGTCGCTGCCGTTTGGCGCCGCGAAAGAGCGTTGGAACTTGAAATCGTAGAGGGTTCGCTTGCTGTGATCCGCGATGAGAATGATGTTTCCCCCGCGCCCGCCGTCGGACCCGTTTGGGCCGCCACGTGGAACGTGCTTCTCGCGGTGGAAAGAGGCGCTTCCGCCTCCGCCCGTACCGGAGCGGAACTCGACTACTGCTTCGTCTAGGAACATGTTGGGTGTTGGGTATTGGGTATTGGGTATTGGGTATTGGGTATTGGGTGTTGGGTATTGGGTATTGGGTATTGGGTATTGGGTATTGGGTGTTGGGTGTTGGGTGTTGGGTTAATACCTAATACCCAATACCTAATACCTAATACCTAATCACCTACTCGTCGTCGGTGAACATCCCGGCTATCGGCCTCAAAACGATCTTCTTCGCTGCGACATCAACTTCAATGACAAACTCTGAGACCGCAGGAACTAGGACATCGCCAACAACGAGGACGTCGTGAGCGGGATATCGGTCAACCCGTTTTACCGTTCCCAGGGGAGCCCCGGACTCGTCAACCGCCTCCAACCCAATCAGGTCACTCGTGAGGATCTCGTCTTCATCCAAGTCGGGCCGCTCTTCGGCGACTGCTTCTAGATACGCCCACTGGAGTGATTCCGCGCGATTTCGGTCCTTGACTCCATCAAGCGTCAGGATGATCGAGCCTTTGTGCTCGGCGGACGCCTTGATCTCAACCCACTCTTCGTGGAGGCGAACGAGGCGACCAACATCGAATCGTTCAACGAAATCGGTCAAGGCTTTAACCTTGACTTGGCCGCGAATGCCGAAGGCTCCGACGATCTGACCGACTCGAATGGGTTTGCTCATGCCTTAGGACCTAAATGTCCTACAAGTCTTATTCCGTCACAATCTTGACGTAAGCTTTCTCGCGCTGCTTCGCAGCAACGGCGCTAACCACTGCCCGCATGGCTGAGATAACGCGGCCATTCTTGCCGA
>JBKJJL010000062.1:0-13688 GCA_046597875.1 Fimbriimonadaceae bacterium
AGCCGCTACATCCTTTGCTTGGCGTTACGGTTGGCGTATATTTGATGCTGGTTGCTGGGCTCATCACTCATCTGCGGCCCAATCCGTGGGTGCAAAAGGCGGCGCGTTGGCTCGTTGGTTTGTATTCCTTGCAGCTCGCAGTGGGCGCCCTGAACATCGTGCTAAAGGCACCGATTCCGATGCAGATGTTCCACCTCGTCATGGCGGATGTGAATTTTATCAGCCTCGTCGCCTTAAGCTGTTTCGCCCTTGCCCCAAGTGTCCAGAAGGTCGATCACGTGAAGATGGAGGAGCCGGATACAGAGCCTCCCATGACCACGCGCCAAACGATTGGTGCCTACGTCAGCCTTACCAAGCCAAGGGTCATCAGCCTCCTGCTGTTCACCACGATGACTGCGCTGTTCGCGGGAGCGGGTGGCTGGCCAGGATTCACGCTTTTCATGGCGACGCTGATTGGCGGATATATGGCTGCAGGAGCCGCGAACGCGATCAACATGGTCATCGATCGCGACATCGACGGGACGATGAAGCGAACCGCAAAGCGACCGACGGTCACCCAGCGGATCACCTCGACGAACGCCCTCTTCTTCGCGTTCACAATGGCAGCGGTCAGCTTCATCACACTTTGGATCGGCGCGAACCTGTTATGTGCAATGCTGTCCCTTGCTGGACTTGCATTTTACGTGGTCATTTATACACTCTTGCTCAAGCGTCGGACTTGGCATAATATCGTGATCGGCGGGGCAGCGGGGGCATTTCCCCCTCTAGTCGGATGGACGGCATTTACCGGTGAACTGCACCCACTCGCCTGGCTGCTGTTTGCGATCATCTTCGTTTGGACCCCGGTGCACTTTTGGGCTCTGGCTTTGATGATCAAAGATGACTACGCGAGTGCCAACGTGCCGATGCTTCCGGTCGTCAAGGGGGATCGGGCGACGGTCATCCAAATCATCCTTTATGCGGTGGTTACGGCGGTGGTCTCGGTGCTCCCGGTCTTCGTTCCCGCCAAAGGCGGGCCCCACGTCGCGCAACTCTATCTTATTTTTGCTGTAATTTTGAACGTCGGTTTGCTCGTTCGCAGCGTCCAGTTATTCATGCAAACGGACCGCCCGCACGCCCTGAAGCTCTATAAGTTCTCAATGGTGTACCTGGCGATCCTCTTCTTGGTGTTTGCGATCGACTGCTCAATCCCAAAACACGCCGAAAATGCACCGATTTCTTCGTCGGCGAGCACGGTGTCGTCAACACAGACAAGGCATCATCAGGGTAGATTGTTCGGGGGACGGCACGGAGCGCCGCAACCTCGCATGGAGTGCGCCTAATGGCCCAGTTGTTCAAACCTAGCGCAAATACAGCCGCCAGAGGGAGCATGATGGCTCTCGGCCTTGCCCCACTCATCCTGTTCTACGTCGGATCGACGCTTAGCCGCTCGCCGTACAACACCAAGCAGGGCGTTCCGCTCAATCAGCCGGTTCCCTTTAGTCACAAGCACCACGTGGCGGAACTGGGGATCGATTGCCGATTTTGCCACCCGTCCGTGGAGACGTCCGCATCTGCGGGCATTCCCGCGGTGGAAACCTGCATGTCGTGCCATAGCCAAATCTGGACCAACAGCCCCTTGCTGGAGCCGGTACGGAAAGCCTACGAAGATGGCACGCCGATCCAGTTTACAAATGGCGACAAGGGCTGGAACTTGGTCAACAAGGTTCCCGAGTTCGTTTATTTCAACCACAGCATTCACATCAACCGCGGTGTGAACTGCAACCAGTGCCACGGCGCGATCCAGGAAATGCAGATAACCTTCAAGGGCAAGGCGTTCTCGATGGCTTGGTGTTTGGATTGCCACCGCGAACCAGAGTCTTTCATCTACGCCGATCCTTCGAATAAAACGCAATCTCCGCGGGACCAGGTGTTCAATCTCTATCGCAAGATTCAGAACAACGACAAGTTGACGGATCGCGAGCGAGATATCGCCCACGGTGGAATGGGCATGCGCCCTGCGAGCGAAAAGCTGGATCTGAAGCAGCTCGAAGAATTTTACAAACTTAAGAAGAAGCAGTTGGAAGACTGCTCGACGTGTCACAGGTAGGAGCGATGGTGGGGACAGAGAAGCAAACACTAGATATGGAGGCTGTCCGGGCCAAGCTAAAAAGCTCGGATGGGCGAACTTATTGGCGCGGGCTCGAAGAGCTCGCGGAGACCGATCAGTTCACGAAGTGGCTTGAGGACGAGTTCCCAGAGCGCGCTTCGTTGCTTGATGTAGACCGTCGCACCATGTTGAAGTTTATGGGTGCCGGATTGGCGCTCGCGAGCCTGGCGGGATGTCGGCCATTGCCTGCTGAAAAGGTTATCCCGTTTACGAAGGATCCTGAGAATCGGCCACCCGGCACGAACCAGTTCTACGCGAGCGCGTTTCCATTTGGAGGCTATGGTTTCCCGGTTTTGGTAGAAAGCCATGAGGGTCGGCCCACCAAGTTTGAAGGGAATCCGGACCATCCCGCGAGTGGCGGAGCAACGGACATTTATACGCAAGCCGCGATCCTCTCGATGTACGACCCGGATCGGCTTCAGGATGTCACCTTCCAGGGTCTTCCCGACACGTACGACAACTTTTACGCTCAGATCCGATTGGCTCTTGATCAAATGAAGGGTGGGGGTGGAGCTGGCCTTCGAATTTTGACCGGCCCGGTTACATCCCCGACTTTTGCCGCGGTGATGGCCAAGTTCTTGAAGGAGTTTCCGAAAGCCACTTGGCATCAGTACGATGCGGCTGGGAATGAGAACTGCCGAGCCGGTACGAAGCTCGCGTTCGGCGAATCGTTGGAGCCTCAGTACGATTTCTCCAAGGCGAAGACCGTCCTTTCCCTGGATGGCGACTTCATGGCGGGTACCCCGCAAACGGTGCGCTACGCTCAAGATTACGTGCTCACGAGGAGTCTAAGCGGGACGATTTCTCGACTCTACAGCGTTGAATCGACGCCTTCGTTGACCGGGGCGTACGCTGATCATCGGCTACCAGTTGGGCCGGCGGATGTCTATACGGTGGCAACGGCAATCGCGAGTTCACTCGGTCTGCCCGTAGCGCCCGTAAAGTTGCCCGCGGGGGTCTCTCAGAAGTGGGTCGACGCTGTGGCCACCGATTTGCGCTCTGGCGGTCTGGTGTTCGCGGGTGCGCATCAGCCCGCGGAAGTTCACGCTCTGGCCCATGCGATCAATGCGAAGATCGGGGCGCCCGTTCAGTACGCTGAGCCGGCGGAAGCTCATCCCACGGACTACACCGCGTCGCTTGCGTCCCTCGTCGAGGCGATTGAAAAAGACCGAGTGGTGATGCTGATCAACTTTGGGGTCAACATTGCATACTTGGCACCGGGTGACCTGAAAGCGGGTGAGGCCGTCCAAAGGCTTCTGCGAAGCGTCTACGTTGGCGTATTTGGCGACGAGACATCGAAGCTGTGCCAGTGGGTCGTCCCGCAGGCCCACTTCCTGGAAAGTTGGGGCGATATTCGATCAGTTGATGGAACCGCGACGCTTATGCAGCCGCTGATCGAGCCGATCTACGGTGCGCATAGCGATTTGGAAGTCCTGGCGAGCCTTGTTCGAGACACGCGAACGGGCGAGCAGATGGTTCGAGAGACGTGGGCGGCCCAGTTGTCCACTCAGGTTCTCTGGGACAAAGCGCTCAACGACGGATTTATTCCCAACACCAAAAGCGCGATCAAGACGCCGCCGACGTCACTCGGTGCCCTGAAGGCCCCGACGGTGGCGAAAGGCATGATGGCGGTCGTCGTTCCCGATCCCACCATCTGGGATGGCACGTACGCGAACAATGGCTGGCTGCAAGAGCTTCCAAAACCGTTGACGAAACTGGTTTGGGACAACGCGGTTCACATGAGCCCGAAGAAAGCGGAGGAGCTTGGCGTTAACTACCAGGACCTCGTTACCGTGACGGCAAACGGAGTGAGCGTCGAAGCGCCGGTCTATGTTCAGCCTGGTCATCCAGATGAATCCGTAACGCTTCACATGGGATACGGGCGAACTGAGGGCGGCAAAGTTTTGAAGGGGTGCGGCAAGGACTTCATGAAGCTTCGCACTTCGAAGCAGCCGCATCTGGTTGAAGTTGAGGTCGCGAAGGCGAGCGGAACGTATCAGTTGGCGTCTGCACAGTTGCACCACTCCATGGAAGGGCGCGACATCATCCGCGAAGGCACGCTCGAATCGTACAAAGCAGACCCGAGCATGAAGCCGGAAGATGCGCATGAGCTCCCAGAGGGCTCGTTCTACAATCTCACCGAGGAGTGGGCGAAAACGGGTTACCCGCAGTGGGGAATGACGATCGACCTCAATCTGTGCATCGGCTGCAATGTTTGTGCGATCGCATGTCAGGCAGAGAACAACATCCCAACGGTTGGAAAAGTTGAAGTTTCACGCGGGCGGGAGCTGCACTGGATGCGTATTGACCGCTACTATCGCGTCAATAATGGCGTGAGAGCCAAAGACGTCGTCACGGGCGCGGCTGAAAAAGGTCTTGAATCGGTCACTCAAACGGGCAAGATAAGCGCGCGAGAGTCGGCCGGAGTTCTAGATTCCGCCAGGATCGAAACTGTCTTTATGCCGGTCGCCTGTATGCACTGCGAGACGGCCCCTTGTGAGCCGGTTTGCCCGGTCGCCGCCACGGTTCATAGCCACGAGGGTTTGAACCAGATGGTCTACAACCGTTGCGTTGGAACTCGGTACTGCTCGAACAACTGCCCCTACAAGGTGCGCCGGTTTAACTACTACAACTATCAGCACGGACAGCGGGACATTGGTTCGGGCAAAGATTATGGGCAACGAAACTTCCAAGGTGAAAAGGATCGGCCCCTCCTGAGACTGCTGCACAATCCGGATGTCACCGTTCGAAGCCGAGGTGTCATGGAGAAATGCACCTACTGCGTGCAGCGAATCAATGAGGCGCGGATCGTTTCGAAAAAGGAAGCGCGCGAACTGAAAGACGGAGAAATCGTGACCGCCTGTCAGCAAGCGTGTCCCACCCGAGCGATCACTTTTGGGAACATCGCCGATCGCACGAGCGCAGTCTCTATTGCCAAGGCAGACAAACGCGCATACGGACTTCTGACTGAGCTCAACACGAAGCCCAGGACCTCGTATCTTGGCAAAGTTCGCAACCCTAATCCGGAGTTGGAAAACGCGTAATGGCAGAACTGCAACAAAGACCGGTAGATGATGTCCTGATTGAGGGACAGCACACGTACGAGACGATCACCGATCGGATCGGCGGCGTCGTGCTGAATCAGGATAACTTCAACCCGGCCCACAAGAAAGGCAAGAACTGGGTTCTCTTCTTCCTCGTCGCTTTTGCCTTTGTCAACATCCTCATGGTGTCGGTCGGATGGCTGCTCTTCCAGGGCATTGGCATCTGGGGGAATAACCAGCCAGCGGGATGGGGATTTGACATCATCAACTTCGTGTGGTGGATCGGTATCGGCCACGCGGGAACCCTGATTTCGGCGATTCTCTTGCTGATGCGCCAGAAGTGGCGTATGTCGATCAACCGATTTGCGGAAGCGATGACGATCTTTGCCGTAATGTGCGCGGGAATGTTTCCGCTGTTGCATACGGGTCGGCCCTGGCTTGCGTATTATCTGATGCCGTATCCGAACTGGATGGCGATGTGGCCGAACTTCCGGTCGCCGCTGGTTTGGGACGTTTTTGCAGTCTCGACCTACTTTACAGTTTCGCTTTTGTTCTGGGGAATCGGCTTGATTCCCGACTTCGCCGCCCTGCGGGATCGCACGAAGAGCAAGATCGGCAAACTCCTCTACGGATTCGGATCGCTCGGCTGGAGAGGCTCGACAAAGCACTGGAAGCGCTACGACGAGGCTTATCTGATCCTCGCGGGCCTTTCGACTCCGCTGGTTCTGTCGGTTCACTCGATCGTGTCCTTCGACTTCGCCGTGTCCATTCTTCCGGGCTGGCACGTAACGCTTTTCCCCCCGTACTTCGTCGCTGGAGCCGTTTTTGCTGGATTCGCGATGGTGCTCGCGTTCCTCATTCCGATGCGGTCGATGTACAACCTGAAAGACTTCGTCACGATGAAGCACATTGATTGGATGTGCAAGATCATGCTCACGACGGGGCTGGTTGTTTTCTACGGCTACCTAGTTGAGATATTCTTCAGCTTCTACAGCGGCAACAAATACGAGATCTTCATGATGAAGAACCGCATGTTTGGGCCGTACTGGTGGGCTTATTGGTTGCTGATCCTCTGCAACGGACTCATTCCCCAGCTTCTTTGGAAGCAGAAGAATCGCCACAACCTGACAATCGTGTTCGTCGTGACCATGTTCATCAGCGTTGGCATGTGGCTGGAGCGGTTCGTGATCATTCCGATGAGTCTTCACCGCGACTTCTTGCCGTCAAGCTGGGGCATGTACACCCCGACCATTTGGGACTTCGGCGTGTTCTTCGGAACCATTGGCTTCTTCGTCTTTATGATGTTCCTCTTCATTCGGTTCGTCCCGATGATCTCTATCTTCGAAATGCGCGAGTTGCTCCATCGAACGAAGGCAAAGGATCACGATCACAAACCAGAGCCAGCTTCGGTTGGAGGTGACGTCTAATGCATGCGGCCAAGAGACCAGGACCGTTTGGGGTGATCGGAGAGTTTGATTCTCCGGAAGTGCTGATCGAGGCGGCGAACAAAGCGCTGGACAGCGGCTACAGCAACATGGACGCCTTCACTCCTTTCCCGGTCCACGGGTTGTCGGAGGCGATTGGATTCAAGGAAGGGAAGATCCCTTGGATCATCTTCATTTCCGGCGTTTTGGGTTGCCTTGGGGGCCTTGCCTTGCAAGTGTGGGTTTCGGTATCAGCCTACCCCCTTAACATTGGCGGTCGACCGTTGATTTCCTGGCCGTCGTTCATTCCACCTGCATTCGAGACGACGATTCTGTTTGCCGCATTTGGCGCGGTTTTTGGAATGATCGGACTGAACCGGTTACCCCAGCCACACCACCCTGTATTTGATGCTCCGAACTTTGAACGGGCATCACAAGATCGATTCTTCTTGCTCGTCGAAGCAAAGGATCCGATGTACGACGCCCCCGGAATCAAAAAGCTGATGGAATCTTCAGGCGCTTTGAATGTAACCGAAATCGGTCAAGAGGAGGAGAGCGACTGGTGAGAACGCGACTACTCCCCTTTGGTCTGCTCATCCTTGTAGCCGCAGGCTGCCACACCGATATGTGGGTTCAGCCAAAGATCAAGCCTCAGCACGATAGCGAGGTCTTTGCTGACGGCATGGGCTCCCGGCCCAAGGTCGCGGGTACGGTTGCTCGCGGACAGAACATTGACGATCCAGCTTACGCGACGGGTTTTGATCCCGCCACCAAGAAAATGGTTACGGCGATCCCGTGGGAAAAAGCGGGGAAGGTGCATGGTATCGAGACCTATAAAGCGTTCTTGATGCGCGGCAAAGAGCGGTTTGAAGTGTTCTGCACACCCTGCCACGGCCAACTCGGAAACGGCGAGGGCATGATCGCCAAGCGAGGATTGAAGATTCGGCGTCAGCCTGGCAACTACCATACGGAGCGTTTGCGCAAGATGCCGGCCGGCCACTTTTTTGATGTTATGACCAGCGGTTATGGCGTGATGTATTCGTTTGCTTCCCGCGTTCCAGTCGAGGATCGGTGGGCGATTACGGCTTACATTCGGGCCCTGCAGCTAAGCCAAAACCCTCAGGGTGGGGAGACCAATGGAGCGCGATAACAACACTGTAAGTTTTACAAAGATCGGCTCGGCCGGAATGCTGGTCGGAATCCTCGGATTGGTCGGGCTCTTCATTGGAATGGGTTCCGACAGAATTGCGACGTCCCAGGCGTACCTGTGGGGCTGGATATTCTGGGCGACCGTGACCCTTGGGTGCCTCGGCCTGACCATGCTGCACCATACAATTCGCGGCAGCTGGGGCCTGAGCGTACTGAGAATGTTGGAAGCTGGTGGCGGCGTTGTCGCCCTCGTCGTGCTTGGTGTGCTGTTCATCCCGATCGCGATGAATCTGCCCGTGCTCTTTCCATGGGCGAGCCCCGAGCACGCGCATGATCACATCGTTCATGCCAAAGCGTGGTACCTGAACACCCAGTTCTTCTTGCTTCGGCAAGTGCTGTACTTCGCGATTTGGATCTTCTTCGCCTACAAAGCCAGGGCTTCGAGCCTTGCCCAAGATGAAAGCTTGGATCCGACGCTGGGCGTCAAACGGCAGACTCTGGGTCCGATCGGCCTGCTCGTCTTCTTCGTTTCGATGACCTTTGCGGTTACAGACTGGATGATGTCCCTGGAACTGATGTGGTTCTCGTCGATGCTCCCGCTACTCACGTGCGTTGGTTGCGGGCTATCGGCGCTTTCGTTCTGCGTGGTCTTGCTCTTGCTGAACAAAAACAAAGAGCCTTACGCTTCGATTATCACGCCCCAGCTTACGAAAGACCTCGGCAACATGCTCTTCGCGCTCACCCTGCTCTGGCAGTACCTGACGCTGAGCCAGTTCCTGATCACCTGGTCCGGGAACCTGCAAGAAGAGGTTCCGTACTATCTGAAGCGGAACGATTTCGGATGGACGGTGCTGATTTCGCTGAACATCATCTTCCAGTTCTTCGTTCCCTTCTTGGCGTTGCTTGCGCCTCGGGTGAAGCGGTACTCGGGAAGCTTGATTTATGTCGCGGCTCTCATTTTCATCATGCGGTTCGGTGACATTTACTGGACCACGATGCCCTCAATGCGCGGTGGCACCCTCCTCGCCTCATTGAGCCACTGGCAGGACTATGCAGCTTGGATAACCATGGGCGGATTCTGGCTCGCGGTTTTCGGATCGCAGTTCGGAAAGGCAGCCGCCTTGCCGAAGCACGATACGCGACTTTTGGAGATGGAGCATGCACACTAAGCGCAATATTGAACCGCCCGATCCGAGCTATAACTGGGAGATCCGCGATCTTCCGGTGGGTTCGATTGGGAAGTCGGTCTTCTGGTTATTCATGCTCGTCGTGATTACCGGGCTCATTTGCATTCCAATCATGCGCAAAATGGGCGCGAACGTCCTCACCGAAGGTCCCGACCATTACGAGCTGAGGCGCCTGCCAGAATCGCCGTATCCGCTGCTCCAGGACGACGCCACCGCCCACGTAGATATCGCCAACCTTCGCAAGGAAGAGAATCGCCTGCTTACGACGGAAGGACGAGATTCCACCGGACGACCCCACATACCGATTGACCAAGCCATTGAGATGGAGGCGCAGAGAGTAGGCAAATGATGCGGAACGCTCGAATGCTTTGGGGAGGGGGAATCGCAGTCCTCGTTGGGCTTGTGGTTTGGTTCGCCATGGTCCTGAAAAGTGACCAGGGTCCCGATCTGAGCGGCAAGATGTCCTTCGACCAGAAGCCGGGAGCCCAGGTTCCTCTGGATGCGACCTTTAAGGATGAAACCGGGAAGATGGTCAAGATGGGTGATCTGATCGGCGACCGGCCAGTGGTCCTCTTCTTCGCTTTCTATCAATGCAAAGGAACTTGCCTTCTGGAGTTTGAAGGGGTTCTGAAAATCTTTCGGGCGATGAAGGTCGACAGCCTGGGCAAGTCCTACGATGCGATCACGATTGGGATTCATCCGAAGGAAACGCCTTCGTTGGCGCTCGCCAAAAAGAACAACTACCTCGACCAATACAACCGTCCGGGGGCCGAGAAGGGATGGCACTTCCTGACCGGCGATGAAGCGGAAGCCCGTAAAGTCGCCAAAGCAGTTGGATTCGAGTACTACTACGATAAGCAGAAGGATATGATCGTTCACCCGACGGGGGTCGTCCTTTTGACCCCGAGCGGCCGCGTGTCTCGGTATTTCTTGGGGACGGAATATTCCGCGCCCTTGGTGAGAGAATCGTTGGTCGCGGCCGCATCGAGCGAGATTGCCCCGCTTGCCGAGAAGACGTTTTTCTTGGGGTGCTTCCAGACTGATCCGACCACTGGCAAAACGCTCATTCACGTTCAGAGGGCGACGCAGCTCATGGGCGGAGTCACGCTGATTGCCTTGATTTCCTCTATTTTGGTTATGAACAAAAAATACAAGCGGAGCCGATACGATGGCATCACCGCGCAGATTTCTCAAGGGAAGGAGGACCCCGCCGGGCACGACGCCTAGGGACGGATCGATTCTATGTGGAACATTGCACCACCGCAAGCCTCGACCTTTGCTGAAGGGTACGACCTTCTGTTTTGGGTAATCACCGCGCTTACCGTTTTCTTTACGGTTGTGGTGCTTTCCTTTGTCCTCTACTTCACGATCAAGTATCGGCAGGGATCGAAAGCAGATCGCTCGAACATTATTCACGACAGCCATAAGATTGAAATCTTGTGGTCGTTGCCGCCGCTGATTCTGGGCCTGGTCATCTTCGTTTGGGGCGCGCAGATGTTCGTTGACATGCGGACGATGCCCAAAGATGCGACGGAGATTTTCGTCGTCGGCAAGCAGTGGATGTGGCACGCACAGCATCCGGGTGGGGTGCGAGAGAACAACACGATCCACGTCCCTATCGGGAGGAAAGTTAAGCTGACGATGATCTCGCAGGACGTTATCCACGCGATGTTCATTCCGGCATTCCGGGCCCAATATCACGTCATCCCGGGGCGGTACACCTCGCTTTGGTTTGAAGCGACCAAGCCGGGCAAGTACCCTCTCTTTTGCAACATGTACTGCGGAACTCAGCACAGCGAAATGGGCGGATATGTCTATGTTGTTTCGCCAGAAGATTACGCAAAATTCCTTCAGCGTGGCGGCGACGCGAAGAATCCGGCGATCAAAACGGTGGCCGATCAGGGCAGGGAACTGTACAAGCAGCTCGCCTGCGGTAGCTGCCACGGAGCCGCTGATACGATCCGCGGTCCATCTTTGAACGGGATTTACGGCAGCAAGCGGCGCCTTGCAATCGGGGAACCGGTGGAAGCAAACGACGACTACTTGCGCGAAAGCATCCTCAATCCAGGTGCCAAGCTGAACGCCGGCTACGAAAACACGATGCCCCAAGATTACAAAGCTCAACTGACCGAAGAGCAAGTACGCAACCTTATCGAACATATTAAGACGCTAGGTTCGGCCCCGGCCGTCCCCGCAGCGACTACGCCCGTGACTTCAGGAATCAACCCATGAGTTCGACCGTTGTAAAGCCAGGAGAACAGGTAGAAGCGCCCGAGCCGCAGAGCACGACGAACTATCTGAACGTGAGCCACACGATCAAGTCGTGGTTGCTCACCGGTGATCACAAGCGGATCGCGGTGCTGTATCTGATCTCCGTATCGTTCTTCTTCCTTCTCGGTAGCGTGGCCGCCTCGCTCATTCGACTTGAACTTACTTCACCGAATGGCGTTCTCCTGGAGAACGACACCTACAACAAGATGTTTTCCGCCCACGGAATCATCATGGTGTTCTTCTTCCTGGTTCCGTCGATTCCGGCGACGCTCGGAAACTTCCTGATCCCGATCATGATCGGGGCGAGGGACTTGGCCTTTCCGCGTCTGAACCTGGCGAGTTGGTACATGTACGTCGTTGGTGGCATTTTCGTGCTGCTCAGCTTCATTTTGGGAGGCGTTGATTCCGGCTGGACGTTCTACACGCCTTATTCGTCGATGTCCAGTTCGCAGGTGACGCTAGCGTTGATTGGCGTCTTTATCGCAGGGTTCTCTTCGATTGCGACGGGTTTGAACTTCGTCGTCACGATCCACAAGATGCGCGCTCCGGGAATGACTTGGGATCGATTGCCGCTCTTTGTGTGGGCTCACTACGCGACAAGCGTCATCATCATGCTCGGTACGCCGGTGGTCGCGATCACGCTGTTCATGGTGGTTCTGGAGCGCACGGTTGGCTTCGGAATCTTCGATCCGAAGTTCGGTGGCGATCCCGTTTTGTTCCAGCACATGTTCTGGTTCTACTCGCACCCGGCCGTCTACATCATGGTTCTGCCTGGAATGGGCGTTATTTCTGAACTCATCAGCAACTTCTCGCAAAAGCGGGTCTTTGGCTACCAGATGGTGGCGTTTAGCTCCATGGCGATCGGTGGAATCGGGTTCCTCGTCTGGGGCCACCATATGTTCGTCGCAGGTCAATCGATGTACCAGGGCGTCGTATTCTCGCTCCTGAGCTTCCTCGTAGCGGTGCCTTCGGCGATTAAGGTCTTTAACTGGACGGCTACGATTTACAAGGGACAAGTCAAACTTCAGACGCCGATGATCTTCGCCCTTGGCTTCCTTGGGCTCTTCGTTATCGGCGGTTTGACCGGCCTCTATCTGGCGAGCATGGCGACCGACGTCCACCTCACGGCGACGTACTTCATCGTTGCCCACTTCCACTACGTTATGGTCGGTGGCTCCGTGGTCGCTTTCTTGGGCGGTTTGCACTATTGGTGGCCCAAAATGTTCGGCCGCATGTATCCAGATAACTGGGGCAAGGTTTGCGCACTTCTGACGTTTGTCGGATTCAACTTGACGTTCTTCCCGCAGTTTATCGTGGGGTATCTGGGAATGCCCCGCCGGTACCACTATTACTACTTTGCACCGGAGTTCCAGCCGTACCATATCGCTTCGACCCTCGGTGCTTCGGTTCTCGGCATTGCGCTGTTGCTTCCCGCGTTCTACTTAACCTGGTCGCTGAAGTACGGCAAGATCGCAGGGCCGAACCCATGGGGCGCGAAGGGACTTGAGTGGGAGACCGCATCTCCGCCGATTACGTTTAACTTCGAAACCACACCGATCGTAACCGAAGAGGCATACCACTTCGACGACGGCCTGACGGACTACACATTCTCCGATGCCGAGGTCGAGACACCCGCGGAGGCGATTGAGGAGATTGAGCCCGGGGCGGCGATCGAGATCTCTCCGGACGTTGTTGTAAAAGTTGAAGAGGAGGATAACTGATGGCGACCGTAGTTCACGATCACGATCACGATCACGACAGTCTGGTACTTCACCAATTCGAAGATCTTCCTCAGCAGCGAGAGTCTTACGTCCTGGGAATGTGGACGTTCCTCGTCACGGAAATCATGTTCTTCGCGGCGTTGTTCTTGGCGTACTCGGTGTATCGCTACAAGTATCAGCCGTATTTTTACGAAGTCCATAAAGAACTGAGCGTCCTGTGGGGCGGTGTCAATACGACGGTTCTGCTCTTTAGCTCGTTCGCGATGGCGATGGCGGTTTACAGCCACCAGATGAAGCGCAAGAAGCCAACCTTGGCTTGGCTTACGGTTGTCCAGTTGTGCGCCGCCGCGTTCTTGTTCATTAAGCTGGCCCTGGAATGGTGGCCGAAGTACCAACACCATCATGCCCCCTGGGCGAACTTCCAGTGGACCGACCCCGGCGCGCCGCCGGAGATCGCGCGGTTATTCTTCAATCTGTACTTCGGTATGACCGGATTTCATGGCCTTCACGTGGTCATCGGGATGCTCATCATCGGCTGCCTTATGTGGCTCATCCATACGGATGCCGAATCCGTTCGCGATTACATTCCCACTGAAATGATCGGACTTTATTGGCACTTCGTCGACATCGTCTGGATCTTCCTCTTCCCGCTCTATTACTTGATGCCGCAATGAGTACCCAAGCTGATTCCCACGACCATCACATCACGCCGCCCAGCGTGCTGATCCGGAATTTTGTGACCC
>JBKJJL010000089.1:0-3658 GCA_046597875.1 Fimbriimonadaceae bacterium
GATTCCCTACGATAAGTATTGGGCGACCGGTCACTCTCAAAGAAGTTCAGGACTTTCTCGACGAAGAATGACCTACCTGGCGGACTCCAATGTACTGATCGCGTTGGCTATCAAGGAACATAGCCATCATGGAACGGCCACCCAATGGTTGCTAGATCACCGCAAGTTTGCAACTTGCCCGATTACCGAGGGCTCCCTGATAAGGTACGTAAAGCGGGTTTCACCAGGTGAGAATGAATCTCCTCGTTACCTCCTGGACCTTGTCTCGAAAATGCCGGGCTGGTGTTTCTGGCCCGCAGACCTGTCCTATGAAGCAACTGATCTTGAGGGTCTGCGCGGCTATAACCAAGTCACCGATGCTTACCTAGTAGCCCTTGCGAAGGCTAAATGCGGACGGCTCGCCACGTTCGACGAAGCGCTGGTGGCGATGCATCCGGAGGCATTTTTGATTCCTTCTTAGGTTCAGAATGGCCACTCACCCCTACTACGACCGTCCGATGGTCCAGCGGATGCAGAGGATCTTCGACTGGCCCAAGCCACCCGGCCCGCTTGTTCAGCGGCAGGTCGACGGAGCGGAGGAGCACCTTCGAAAACTCGCCAAGTCGCAATGGCACGAAATGGACGACTGGTGGGCGTTTCTGATGGACCTGACTTACCTTGAAAGCATTGTCTTTCAGCGCGACCTCTTCGACTATGTCTTTCCAACTGTCCTGATTCGTTGGTGGGAGGGCCAACTTGATCGCACCGGTGGTCCGCACCACGAGAGCGACATATACAATGCCATTGATCGAGGTGGGTGCCTCTACTCGATGATGGATGACGCGAGAAGGGAGGATGTGCTGGACTGGATCGTAGACGCGTATCTGCAGGGTGTGGACAGTTGGTCGGGCGAGTTGTCGGCCAACTATAACGCTAAAGGGCCCGACAATCTGCACGGGCCCCTTTGGAGCTTCAATGCGCTGGGCCAATCAGTGCCAGTCATTGAGCCCATTCTTGCGGGTCTGGAACAGCTTACGACCCCCGGCCGAGCGCAATGGTGGCTCGTGTTCATAACCGGGCTGGCAATCCCAGAGAACTTAGGCCCCGCAACGCCAGACGGCGGAGGAGGCGGAGTGTACGTAACGGAGACTGCGACTGAGATTTACGATCACGGCTATCTCGACGAGAACCTCAAAACGATGCGCGAATTCCTCGAACCCACCCGGCTCAAAAGGCTCTTGGAGCACAGTCGGGAGGTCTTGACGCGTGATTGGGAGATGGAATGGGCAACGGATGTCATCGCCCGGATTGAAGCCGACCCAAAGTCCTTCGCCACCCGCGTCGAACGGTTCAGCTCGATACTTTCCGAGCCGGATCTCGGGGGTGTCTTCAGTTGGGATTAAGGAGGTATCACGGGGTGGTTCGTACCCGCGTTCCCGCCGTCCGGCAACCTTTCTTGCGGTGCCCGCGGACTCAGCTGGGAAGTGAAACCGTCCATCAGGAGTAGAACGATGAACGCTGAACCACCCGCCTCTCAGCTTGCCAAAAGCAAGAAGCCCTGGATGGATGTGCGACACATTGTATTCTACTTCGCCATTTTTGGCGCAAACGCCGCGATCATTGGTCCATGGACCATCAAGGTCCGTACCCTGCCGATGGTAGAGGCCTTCTACTTTATGCCAGCAATGTTTTGTTGCTGTATACCTTTGGTCATCGGTGTGAGCCTCTGGGAACGCCAGTGGAAACTGGCTGGACTCTCCCTCATCCTAACGATTGCTTGCATCCTCATATACCGATTGGATCCGGGAAGCGAAAAGCAGTTCCTGACGTACTTTGCCGAAACTTCCTCCAAGAGAGCTGCGGCCGTTGAATGGACCAGAGGCCAACCGGCCAGAAGTTGGCCACCGCTTGCGCTTCCCAGTGAGTTCAAGGGCTTTACCTTCAAGAATGAGGCATATCGCTACGTAAAAGGGGACGAAGAATGGGTGTTCTTGCCTATGATTCGCTACGGCGTTGACAACGAGAATGGCTTCGCGTGGTCAAAGACTGGCAAACCTCCGACCAGAGAGTCGCACCCCGAGCTTGTACGGTATGAAGCTCTAGGTCAAGGGTGGTTTAGATATTGGACCACCTAATGCCGACTGTCCCAAAACTGATTGTTCCTCGGGCGAGACGCCCGAGGAAACCGCCGATGCCACTTGTCACCTCAATACCGGTAACTATCGGTCTTGTAGGGGCCTTCCTTCGAGACGCCGATGTACATCGCCTGATCGTCTCGCAGCTCGGTAAGCACGGCGTTCAGCTTCTGCAACTGCAACCGCGCGACCTTTTCGTCGAGGATCTTTGGGAGCACGTATACGCCCGGTGCATATTCGCCTTTCTTCGTCCATAGTTCAATCTGTGCCATCACCTGGTTCGCGAAACTGGAGCTCATCACGTACGACGGGTGGCCGGTTGCGCATCCGAGATTCACCAGTCGGCCCTTTGCCAGCAGGATGATCCGTTTGCCGTCGGGGAAGATTACGTGGTCCACCTGGGGCTTGATCTCGTCCCACTGATAGTCGTTCAGCGAGGAGACGTCGATCTCGTTGTCAAAGTGGCCGATGTTGCACACGATCGCGTTGTTTTTCATCGCTTTCATGTGGGCGTGGGTGATGACGTGATAGTTCCCCGTCGCGGTCACGAAGATGTCGCCCTGGCTCGCGGCTTCGTCCATCGTGACGACGCGATAGCCTTCCATTGCCGCTTGAAGTGCGCAGATGGGATCAACCTCGGTCACCCAAACCTGAGCGCTGAGCGAGCGCAGAGCCTGAGCGGAACCCTTGCCCACGTCGCCGTAGCCACAGATGACGGCGACCTTGCCCGCGATCATGACGTCGGTCGCGCGCTTAATGCCATCGAGCAAAG
Organism: Fimbriimonadaceae bacterium; assembly: GCA_046597875.1. Lineage (GTDB taxonomy): Bacteria > Armatimonadota > Fimbriimonadia > Fimbriimonadales > Fimbriimonadaceae > JANJUB01. The sequence goes on from JBKJJL010000089.1 coordinate 2,887, forward strand.
ACTCGCGGCATCCGTACAGGTTGTCGAACTTCGACTTGGTGACGCTGTCGTTCACGTTAAAGCAAGCAAACGGAAGCTCGCCCTTCTTTTGCATTTCGTACAGCCGATGAACGCCGGTCGTGGTTTCCTCGCTGACGCCTTGGATATTGGCTTTGATACGAGAGTAAAAGCCCCCTCTCTGCGGGGATGGTTCTTGCCCCGCGGGGAGGGGGTTGGGGGTGGGGTGAATCCGCTTTCGAATCGCTTCGTAAAGTGCCACTTCTTCTTCGCTGGTGGGGTTATCCAAAACGCTCGGGTCGCTTTCCGCTTTCGAACCCAAGAGGACCAGCAGCGTCGCGTCGCCACCGTCATCGAGGATCATGTTCGGCGTGCCGCCGTCGCTCCACTCGAAGATTCGGTGGGTGTATTCCCAATACTCTTCGAGGGTCTCGCCCTTGTAGGCGAAGACGGGAGTTCCGCCATCGGCAATCGCCGCCGCGGCGTGGTCTTGGGTCGAGTAGATGTTGCACGAGGCCCATCGAACGTCGGCACCAAGGGCTTTGAGCGTCTCGATAAGCACCGCAGTTTGGATAGTCATGTGCAAGGATCCGGCGATGCGCGCGCCTTTCAGAGGCTGCGAGGCGGCGAACTCGTCGCGAATAGCCATAAGGCCGGGCATTTCGGTCTCCGCGATGCGCATTTCCTTGTGGCCCCAAGCGGCAAGGCCAAGATCGGCGACGTGGAAGTCGGTTTTGAGCTGGTTTTCTACGGTTTGCATGGTTCGGTTCCTCTC
>JBKJJL010000103.1:0-8922 GCA_046597875.1 Fimbriimonadaceae bacterium
TTATCAGAATCGCAAGGAGCGGAATCATCGAGAGCGCGATGAGATTTGCCCACCACTTCAATCGAGCGATCAATACGAAGAAAACCGTAAACGCGATCAGCGCCAGGAGCAACTTTAAACCACTACAAGGGACCTCTACATTGAGCTGAAAGCTATTCATGTAGATGATCGTCGGGTCGGACTGATACACGTAAAAGCCGCTCAACTTGAGCAGCTCATATGCAACCTTCGTCGATATGAGCTGGAGTGGATTCGTCGTGTTGTTGACAATCGCGCTCCACAGGGGTAAGCAGAACGCCAAATAGCCTAAAGGCGCGATCGAGTAAAGCATCCATCGCCACCCGGCAATCACCCAAACCGAGGCAATCGAAACGCCGATCAAGCCGAGTGACAGGAGGCCGTCGATCCGCGAGATCGTTGACGGATACATGACGAGCAAGAGGATCGCGAGTACCGGGATACCGGCGTATCCGAACTTCACCGGAGTATCCTTAATGCGCGGCCACCATTTGTACAGGATAAACGCAGAGATCAGAGGAACGATTGGCCCGTGGCTGTAGTATCCATCTTCCCCATTCCAAAGGCCCGGCAGCTGAGCCATCAGAGGCCAAAAAATCGCGGTAATCCCGGCAAATACGGCAACCGTCGGCCAGAATGCGGCGGAAGAAACCATCGAGCGCGCGGCATCCATTATCGCCTCTAAAGGCGGTTTCGATGGAGCGAGGGCTTCAGTCGATGCGGGCGTCGCGGTTGCTTCCATAGGGCGAGTCTTGGAACCTAGAACGGGTTCCACGTTATTGTACCAATCCATGATATCAACGCAAGGCGTTACCCTTACGTTCCGCAAGTTTTGGGCCAACTGCCTCTTCTGAGGGCGTCCACCCTTGAATCATTGGCTAAGAATGGTTCGTCATCACCGTAATGCCCGACAATGTTGGCCGAATCCGCTTTCAGCGAGCTTTCGGCCTGATGATCATCTTCCTCGCCGCGTTCGTCTTGCAGTGCGTCGCCCTCTTCGTGATGCCCGAGCCGGGCGGGCCCTTTGGGCTGTCCACGATGGTGAATGCCCACGCAAAACCACCTTTCGCCTATCGGGTCCTCATGCCTTTGTCTGTTATGGGTCTTGAGGTGATATTAAAGCCAGTCGCGAACAAAGTCGATGCAATTTGGGATGGCGATTGGACCCAAGAAGGCAACATCACGAACAATCGCGCGAAGTCTCTCCTCAAGGAACACATCGGGGCTAAGAACGCGGAGGACGCACGCCATATCGTCATGTGGAGTGTCGCCTCCGTTGCCTGCTTCGCGATTTTCGGAGGGTTCATGTGGCGATTCTTCGTCCTGCGAGGCATAGGCGAGTCGGCGTCCTGGGCTTTGTCCGTCGGATTAATGCTCCTGGTCGTGCCCATTTTGCTGAGGCCGCCGCTTCAGATGTATGATCCCATGACCCTCGCCTTTGGCGCGGCATTGGCTTACTTCGGCCTTCGCAAGGCGTGGATTCCCTTTTTGCTCGCCCTCGCCCTCGCGGGTTTGGCGAAGGAAGCGCTTCTCGTTCTCGCGATTCTCCCTATCATTGAGGGCTGGCAAACTCGGTCCTGGCGACGGATTATTGCAACGGTCGTAGTGGTCGCCGGAAGTTACTGGATTTCCCGGCAACTCGGGGGAGGCGGGTCGAGCGTGTTCCAAATGACATGGCAGCAGAACCTCGAACTCCTCCAGGGCAAAAACCTCGGCTCCTTCCTCATGTCGGTCGTCGCCCTGCTGCCCGTCATCGCCATCGTCGCGACCGCGTGGAAGGCCATCGCGCCCGAGAATCGCCGAATCCTCATCGTCACCGCCGCCGCGATGCTTCCGCCTTTGCTCATTTTTGGAAGGCTCGTTGAGGCGCGAATCTTCTACGACATCCTCCCACTCGCGCTCATGCTCGCCGCGCCTTGCTCGTGGCTGGTAGGCTTCGAAATGCCTGAATGAGTCGTTATTGGCGCATCTACCGAACCTTTTTCGTGACCTCGCTCACTCGCGAGCTGGAGTTTCGTGCAAATTTCTTTGCGAAAATCCTCCAAAACGCGGTCTGGATTTCGTTCTTCGTGATGATTCTCCTCGTCGTCTATTCGAGAACGGATTCCGTTGCGGGATGGTCTCGGGCCGATGCGATCGTGCTCGCGGCGACGTGTTTCATCATGAACGCCCTCGCATCCGCGCTCACGATGTCGCTCATGGACATCCCGCAACAGGTGCGCCAAGGAACGCTGGATTTCATCCTCACGAAGCCGGTCAATTCCCAGTTCTGGGTTTCGATGCGACGGTTCAACTTCGACCAAATCGGCGTGCTCGTCGTGGGGTTTGGCATGCTCGCGTACGGCGTCATCCAGGCAGGCACCCCGCCTAATGCCACCCAGCTCGTGTGTTACACAATCCTCCTTTTCGCGAGTTTAATCCTGTATTACAGCTTCCTCATGGTGCTTATGACGCTGGGGATATGGTGGGTGCGGGTCGACAATTTGTGGGTACTCGGCGAGTCGGTGATGCAAGTCGTTCGCTTCCCGATCGATATTTTCGGCGCGGGTTTGCAAAGGCTGATGACGTTCGTGGTTCCCCTCGCTTTTTTAGCCACGATCCCCGCCCGCCAGTTGGTCCGCGCGGCGGAATGGCAGATGGTCGGCCTCGGCCTGATTTGGGCTTCCGTCGCGCTGGTTTTCTGCTCGCTATTTTGGAAGTTCGCGCTACGGAGTTACGCGAGCGCGAGTAGCTAGTAGATCGCCAATGGTGCAGACTGTCTGCGCGCTCCGTTCAGGGTCGGGCCTTGGCTACTCTTACCTCTGTACCCGGGAGCAAAGACAGCGAGTGATGTGCACCCTTATCCGCCAGCCCCTTCTCCCCTGGGAGGAGAGAAGGGGAGTTCGAACTTCTTCCTGAGCCCTTCCCGAGCGAGTTCGCGGTCATCCATTGGGTGTTTCGTTCGACCGATGATTTGGTAGTTCTCGTGACCTTTGCCCGCGATAACGACGGTGTCGCCCGGCTCGGCGAGCAGGATGGCGAGGTTAACTGCATCGGGGCGGGAGGGCTCAATGCGGATGGATGCATTGGATGGGTTGGATGGATTGTCCGGATCCGGGCCATCCATCCCACTCATCCCATCCATACAGTCCCTAATGATTTCCATCGGGTCCTCCGTCCTCGGGTTGTCACTCGTGACCACGACGATGTCACTTCCCTCTTGAGCCGCGCGGGCCATGAGGGGACGCTTGGACTTGTCGCGATCGCCGCCGCAGCCGAAGACGGTGATCACTTTGCCCTTCGTTAGTGGTCGGACGGTGGATAGGAGCTTCTCCAACGCGTCAGGGGTGTGGGCGTAATCTACGATCACGGCGATGCCGGAGTCGTTCGGGACGGGTTCGAAACGGCCCGGGACGGGCCGCAGTCCAGAAAAGACGTTTCCCATCTCGTTAAGGTTATTTCCAAGGGAATCAATGACTGCTGCCGCGCAGGTCAAGTTTGAGACATTGTATGCACCACCGAGGGGGGAAAGGATGGTGATTGGGGCTCCATGGTCCCGAGTTGGGTCACACGAACCGTAAAGAGTTATCCTAATCTGCTCGATCTCAACGCGTGCTTCGGTTCCGTAAATGTCCCAACCAGGATCCGACAATGACCACCAGCAGATCGTCGGTACCCAGTCCTCATCATCGAACCGCCGAGCCACCCAGTTGGCTTGCACCTGATCATCAGCGTTCAGGACGGCGATCAGCTGCTTACCCCACCCCCCTGCCCCCTCCCCGCGACACAATGCATTCGCGGAGAGGGGGAGTTCGGAAAACAGCCGCCACTTTGCCGCCTCATAAGCCTCCATCGTGCCGTGGTAGTCCAGATGGTCTTGCGTCAGATTCGTAAACACCGCGACGTCGAACTCGATCCCGTCCACCCTCCTCTCTGCCAGGGCGTGCGACGAAACCTCCATCGCGACTGCTTGGCAACCGCGTTCGACGGCTTCGGCGAGCATGGCGTTGAGTTCGATGCTGAACGGCGTCGTATTCGCGAGAGGGTGGAGCTCTTCTTGGATTTTCGACTCGATGGGGGAGTCCGGATTTCCCCACCCCCCTTCCCCCTCTCCGCGACACAATACATTCGCGGAGAGGGGGGGATTGGGAAGCCCAAAACCCAGCGTGCCGATATAAGCGCACGGAATCCCGAGCAAGTTCAGCATATCCCGGATCAGCCACGCAGTGGTGGTCTTTCCGTTAGTTCCGGTAACCCCAATGATTTTCAGCTTCGAAGAAGGATCACCAAACGCAACCTTGGCGAGCCGCCACATCGCTTCCGAGAAACCGCCCGTCGTTCTGCGGATACGTTGTTCTGGCGTCTCCGTTAACACTCTCACTTCCCAAGGGAGAGGGTCGGACGAAGTCCGGGGTGAGGGTTGGTGCTCAACAACACCTTGCTCCTGCCTCGGGGGCCACCCCTCATCCCCCGGCCCCTTCTCCCCTGGGAGGAGAGAAGGGGAGACTAATGCCACCGCCAGTCCCAACTCCCGCGCCTGCTCAAACCCTGCTTCCGAATGCACTATCGCCGCTACCGCTCCGGCTTCCTGGGCTACGGTCAAGTACGAGTGCGAATCTGTGCTCTCAGAAGGCATGCAGACGAAACAGCATCCATGAACCGCTTTTCGCGAGTCCATGACGAGCGTTCCAAATGAGGCATCGCCCTCGATCTTATCGGGGACGACGCCGGATTGGGAGAACAGATCAGAAAACCGAATCACTGATCGCGGTTTACCCGCTTCTTGGCAACGGGTGATTGATCGGGCTTGTCAACCCGCGATACGCGACGCTGTTCGGGCTTAGTTGTTGTGCCCTTCGCTTTCGCACTACTTGGCTTTGTGGTCTTTCGAGTGGACGTGCTACCGATACGAGGCGACAGTCCGCCTTCTAGCTTCACTGCTGAACGCTTTCGCGTTTGCAAATCGGCCGGTCGTTCGGCGTCTAACTTAGGATCGGCTTTCCGTACCGCCTTCGTCACAGTTCGCTTCTTGGGCTCGGGCTCAATAATTCGAATGGTTCGGACGGCCGCTTTGGTTGTGCGCTTCGGCGCTTCGGCCTTCATCAACGTTGCCTTCGTCGTTCGCTTGACCACGGGCTTCACATCCCTGTTAATCGGCCGGTCATCTTGGCGAGGCCGAACTCGGCTTACTGGAGTTTCGGAAGTTCGAGGCTTTGACTGGGGCCGCTCCTGAGTGATGCGTCTAGCAGAAATCTGAATCTTGGGGGCCAGCTGTCGCGGTTCCGGATCGGAAACAACCGAAGGTTCGGAAGCTACTCTCGGGCCTGAGATTCGTTCAGTTTCAACCTCTAAATCGGATCCCCGTCCGTCCGCACGGGCGACGTGTAGCTTGCGAATAACGTTCTGAGCGATGGTTTTATAGACCGGCCCGGCCACTGCCCCACCGTAAAAGATGCCTGCCTTTGGATTGTCGATCATCACCAAAATCACCGCTTGCGGCTTCTCGGCGGGGACGAAACCGATGAAGTTCGAAACATGTCCCCCACCTTTCATACTGCGGGTTGTGAAGTTGGTCTTTTGCGCGGTGCCCGTTTTCCCCCCGAATGCATATCCGGGAATTCGGAGCGCTTTTCCGGTTCCCCGATCCGAGTCGATAACCGCGCGCATCATGTGAAGGACGGTCTGACTCGTCTCCGGCGAAACGATGGCCTTCCCTTCGCGAATCGGCTCTTCCTTGTCGTCTATTTTTGAGATCAATCTCGGATAAACGCGCTTCCCTTCGTTGCCCAACATGCAAAAAGCGGAGCACAAGGCCAGCGGTGTGTAGTTCATGGCTTGGCCAAAACCGTTGTTCGCCAGTTGCAGCGATTTCGAATAATCCTTGTAGTCGTACAAGCCACGGCTTTCTTGAGGCAGTCCAAGCCCCGGCTTGTCCATGAGTCCCAAGTCTTCCATGTAGGTGGCGAAATCGCCACTTCCGACGCGCATCGCCCAGTTCGCCGCCGCAAGGTTGCACGAACGCGCAATCGCCCCTTCGGTGTCAAGCATTCCATGCGATCCATGCTCGCGGTCGCAGCCGATCGTGCGCTTGCCGACAGCCATCGTGCCGCGACAGTAGTAGGTTTCGTTTGCCTGAACAACCCCTTCATCCAAGGCCTTCGCGAGGGTCAAGACTTTGAACGTCGACCCGGGCTCAAGCGCGGCCATATATGCGCCGTTAAACTCTGGAGTCCTTCCCTTCGTGGCCGGCTCGATCGCCCGATTCGGATCGAAACTGGGCCAGTTTGCCAGAGCCAGAATGTTGCCAGTCTTAGGATCCATAACGATTGCGACGCCGTGATCCGCTTTATTGGAATCTACTGCGTGCTTCAACGCTTCGGCGGCCGCCTGCTGAAGTTCGGAATCGATCGTCAGGGTCAGGGTCGCGCCATCCTTTCGGCGGACAGTTTGCTTATCCAGCCGCATGGGCAGGTAGTTACCCTCGCGGTCGACGATTCCAACGGTCCTTCCGTCCAATCCGGCGAGGGTCTTGTTCATGCCAAGTTCCACCCCGCTCAAGGCGATTTTGCCTCGCATCGCGCCGAGGAAACCAGAAGCGGCTTCGCCCAAGGGGTAGCTGCGGCGGCCCGAAGGGCTGAGCCCAACTCCATCAGCGCGCCATTTCTGTTTAACATCCAAAACCGCGGTCGCCTGAGCCGACCCAAGGGGTTTCGTCCAATCAACCGGAGCTTTTGACGCCGACATCGTCGCGAACTCCGACGCCGGAATCCCCGTCGCCGCTGCGAGTTCTAGGTAAAAACCAGGGCTCTTAGGCGTCTTGTCGAAGCACATGGTCAGGAATCGGGTGTCTTCGACTTGTGCCAAAGGCCTCCCTTCCCGATCCAGTATCCCCCCGCGCTTCGCGAGCGACGGCCGGGAAACAATGAACCGATCCGTCTTGTTTGCGCGCGCGATGATTTCGTCGCGCTGGAAAACCTGCAGCCGCGCTTGAGAGACTCCGGCAGCGGCAAACAAGGTTACGCCCATCCAGGAAAGGGCTCTAAAGCGTTTCTTATCGATCAAGTTGTGCGACACGGGTTACATCTCCAGACGAAAGCGTGGGCTGATTGGGAGCTACGAAGCCATGAGCAACCGCCCATCCTTCGAGGTTCGAGAAACCTGTCAGTTCGTTAATGCGAGCGCGAAGGGTGACTTCAGCTCGCTTTGCCTCGACCGCGCGGCGTTGAGACGTGATCCCCTCGCGGCGGGCGTTCTCCAGCATGACCTGGCCGAACAAGCTTGAAACGAGATAGGTGATGGCCGCCAAACTCAGGAACATCGCAAGCCTGCCCAGGATCATTGACGCCACATTCGTGCGGGATCGAGGGCGGCTGCGTCGAGCCACCGGGCGGGCGGTTGTTGTTGTCGTGCGAGTTACGGGAATTGAGGCCATTTGTTCTTCATCCTTGAGTTACTTTGGTGCGCGCAGAGCACGCAATTTGGCGCTTCGAGCGCGCGGATTTCGCCGAATCTCCCCATCCGTGGGAATCATCGGCTTTCGGTATACGTCTTCAAAATTGGTTAGTGCGAGCTTGCGGAACGTGTTCTTAACGATCCGATCTTCACCCGAGTGGTAGCTCAACACAGCGAGCACTCCGCCGGGAGCGAGCGTCGCGGCGGCATCTTCGAGAGCCCCTTCCAGAAGGTCAAGTTCACCATTTACATATATGCGAACTGCTTGGAACGTGCGGGTAGCGGGGTGAATTCTCTTGTCCCTCGCCCCCGCTGGTATGGCGGCAAGCACACAGTCAACGAGGTCTTGCGTCGTTCGTAGAGGCTGCTTCTTGCGACGCTCGATGATATGTCTGGCAATCATTCGCGCCCAGCGCTCATCGCCGAACTGCCAGAGCATGGTTTCGAGTTCGCCGAGCCCCATCCGGTTCAAAACTGCTGCACCCGGCTCGCCAATGGATCGATCCATCCGCATATCCAGCGGTCCATCTTGCAGGAAACTCATGCCACGATCGGCGTCGTCCACCTGGGCTGAGTTGAGGCCGAGGTCGAGGAGGAAACCGTCGGCCTGCAAACCCAGCTCGTGGAGGAGTTTACGAGCAGATGCAAAACTTGAATGAAAGAACTCTATACGGCTGTGAAAGCGGCCGGTCAAACGCTCGGTTGCCCGGTCGAGCATGCCTTTGTCCCAGTCGATTCCCACGAGGGTGCCATCTTCACCGAGTTGTTCCAGAAATCGCTCGCTGTGGCCGGCGAGACCCAGCGTCCCGTCGACGACAACCGAGTTCCGGCGCAGCGCGAAGAGTTCGAGGAGTTCCTCGACCATAACTGGATCGTGAGAAAGTTGACGCTCCATAGCAAGTGGCCCCGCAATCAGGCTGCGAAGGCGAAGAACGCGGCGCAGGGCACGCAGATTGACGGTTGCGGCTACTCCTGCCATTCGCCCTCCATCATTTTGCGGGCGGATCGCCACACGGCGCGCTTGTCAAGCCCGTAGCCAAGCCTGTCCTTATCGTACTTGTCGTGCTCTTCCTTGCCCCAGATTTCGCAGCGATTGCCGCAGCCGACGATGACGACGTCTTTCTTAATTTCCGCCTTCGTTCGAAGCCGGTGAGGAATAACCACGCGCCCTTGGGAATCAAACTTCAGGTCATCATCGGCCCAACCCAACAAAAGCGACGTATACTCAGATACGCCTTCGTTCAGTTCGTCCTTCTGGAGGAGGTTGGAGACCATGGTATTCCAAATGTGCGCGGGAAACGCTTGGAGACAGCCCTTGGGGCCTACGGTGACCACGAATGAGTCGCCCAATCTCTCACGTTTCTTTTTGCTGAAAATTAGTCGATTTTTGTCGTCAAGGGTCGCCTCTTCGGTGCCAATCAGCGGCTCGAATCCTAGCGGTAGTCCCGACACAACATTAACCCTCAAGAGTGG
>JBKJJL010000101.1:0-6204 GCA_046597875.1 Fimbriimonadaceae bacterium
TAGATGCTTTGGCGATTAGTGGGGTGATTCCGGTTTTGCTCCCCGGCAGCGTTTATGCATTGGGCAAACGGAACTACCCCAGGCGGATGCTTGATGCGGGGCTACCAGTCGTCCTAGCGAGCGATTTCAATCCCGGTTCGTCGCCGACTCCGAGCCTCCCATTCGTGATGAACTTGGCCTGCACGCAGATGGGAATGACGCCCTCCGAAGCGCTCCAGGGGGTCACGATCAACGCGGCCCGTTCACTTGGGCTAGACAGTGAAATTGGCTCGCTTGAAGTAGGAAAGGTGGCGGATTTCACGGTTTGGAACGTCGCTGATCCACGAGAAATCGCCTACTGGATCGGGGCTCCGCTCCTCCATTCGGTCCACGTGTCGGGCAAGCGGGCTTTCTAAAGAATGGAGACACCACGTTGTGTCTCCATAAGCAATGCACCTTGTAGGAGGTCAACCGTGCAGCGACGGAGTGACGATTTGGTTGTACCAGGCGAATTGAGGGCTTAACGCTGACTTAATCGTTCGTGCGCGATTCTTGACATAGCGGGGCATCGTTTTCGGGGCTTCGATCCAATATGATCTTTCTGGGTTTTCCGTAGAGACACGGCTCCAAATACCTCCTTTATCGCGCGGCGCCCGGCAGGCTGCCCGGGACACTCCTACATCGACTCCAAGATGCGGATGCACTCTCGCATGGGCATACTCCGATCACGTTGATTTCCGTTGATCCGGTTTTGCTCATCCTTTAGCACCAGAGCTTTACGCATTAAAGGCAGCGAGGCTTTGTCCTTGCGACGAACGAGTTCGTCCGCCGCTGCATTGCGAACAAGTGCCCAGCTATCTCCCAACATCAGCCGCAGAGCAGCCGTGTGGCGAGGTGAATCGACCTTGCGCATCGCCTTGATCATCCTGGTCTTTGTTCCGTAATACTCCTTTCGGTCGCCTGCCACTTTTAAGAGAGTGCGGTTGGTAACCGCAGCGTCTCGGTGAACGATGCTACCGACCAACCCATACAAGCGTGCAGTATGCAGGTTAATGAGACGTTGAAGGCCAATCTCTGTGTCCGCATAACCCCTCTGAATGAGGAACGCCAGGCACGCTGGATCAAGGATCTTAATAACTTGACTATCAACAAGAATGATGAGGGGCTTCAGAGTTCGAGAATCGTTGAGGCGAGCTAAGTGGATAAGCGCTGTCATATGTACGGATTGATTTGCGCTCTTGAGGAGGGCGGCTGCACCTTCACGCCCCACTTGCCCTCCTAGTGCGGTGACAGCATGAGCGGCAAAACCTATCGCCCGGCTGTCTCTTTGGGAGCGGTTCCGATTGATCAAGCTCAAAAAGGGCAGGCCCCGCTCCGGTACCTTGCGCCGATGGATTTCGACGACTAGCTCACGGAGAAGGACACCGGTAGCGACTGGCAGTCGAGAGAGCAGTGTTTCATTTTTTTGGGTCAGACAGAACCTCAGGACTTCAGGTTCGATCTTTATTGGCGGCTTATCGTTACTGTATGCCGGTACATATGCCACTTCAATTGCACGGATATAGGATTCTGCCCGGGACGTAGGAATGGGACCGATCGGGCGCATTGGTGCGCGGTCCCAAAGTCTTCCAGTATCCAGATAGTCGCTTGAAAGCGTCTCAGGAAATTGCTGAACTCCCAACACGAACCCAAGCAGCATCGCGAATGGCACGTTAGTTAGAACGGCCCTTCATGCAGGCTTGGTTCCCACTACCCTTGAGAAATGCGTCCCCGATGTAGTTGGGAGTACGTCCAAATTCCCCGCGCAAGATGCCCGGGACACGCTCGGGCTGGAAGCCCGAGCCACATTCGAGCCCATTCGAGCGGCGGGCTCAACTCTTTCCCAGCGATTCCAGACTATGGATGCAATCGAGCATTGGTACGCTCCTGTCGTGGTGGGTTCCGTTGATACGGTTCTGCTCATCCTTCAGCGTCAGGGCTTTGCGCATTAAGGGCAGCGAGGCTCTGTCCCTACGGCGAACGAGCTCATTTGCCGCAGCAATGCGAACTAGCGCCCAGCTATCTCCCAGCATCTTCCGCAGGGCGGGCAAGTGACGGGGTGAGTCCGCCTTGCGCATGGCCTTGATCATCGATGTCTTCGTCCGGTGATACTCCTTTCGATTGCCGGCCACCTCAAGGAGAAACCTGTTGGGGGGCGCGGCGTCTCGGTGCACCAGGTCGCTGATCAGGCCGAATGAGCCTCTAGAATGCAGGTGAATGAGACGCTTAAAACCCAACTCTGAATCCGCGTAACCCCGTTCTATGAGGAACCTCCGACAGGCCGGATCAAGATATCTCACCACTTGACCCTCCACAAACGCGATGAGGGGTTTCAATGCTCGAGTGTCGTTAAGCCGGGCGAGGTGGATTAGGCCCACCATTTGCACAGAGGGATTGGCGCTTTTGACCAAAGCGGCTGCGCCCTCACGCCCTGCTTGCCCTCTCATCGCGGTAACAGCGCGAGCGGCCAAATCTATCGGAGTGCTGTCGAATTTTGAATGGTATTTATTAATCAGTCTTAAGAACGCCGAGCCACGCTCCGGCACCTTGCGCCGGTGGATTTCGACGACAAGTTCACGGAGCAGGACACCATCGGCGGTTGGCAGTCGCAAGAGAAGACTGTCACTCCGCTCCGTCAGACAGAATCTAAGGATATTTGCGTCAACCTTTGGCGGTACCCAACCGCTGGCGTACAACGGTGGCTTAGCCGCTGCCATGGCAGCGATGTAGACCTCGGCCGCTGATCTGGAGATGGGCCCGACCGGGCGCTCCGGCGCCAAGCTCCAAAACTTTGCCGTGTCAAGATAATCCTCAGGAAGTCTCTCGGGAAGCCGTTGAACTCCAAGCACCATCCCAACCAAGATCGCGATACTCACATAAGTAGAACGGGCATCAAGCGATCAGGGGTTCCCCCGATACAGTCTGCGGGGGAATCCTATTTCTGTGCTACAAGCTGCTTACTTGTCGCGGATCGGGAGGCCCATCGCTTTCAGGAAGACGCGTGATTCGTCGTCGTTCTTCGCGGTGGTGCAGATCACGATGTCCATTCCGCGCAGCTTGTCGAACGTGTCGTAAGGAATCTCAGGAAAAACGAGCTGCTCTTTCAAACCAAGGGCATAGTTTCCACGGCCGTCGAACGACTTGGCGGAGAGTCCTTGGAAGTCACGAATACGGGGAAGAACCACGGTTGCAAGGCGATCAAGGAAGTGGTAGGCGCGGTCTCCTCGGAGGGTGACCTTGCAACCAATCTTCATGCCTTGTCGAAGTTTGAAGTTCGAAATGGCTTTCTTCGCGATCGTAGCAATCGGCTTTTGGCCCGAGATCAACGTGAGGTCGCGGATCGAGTTGTCGAGGCTTTTCTCGTCAATTCCGGTGCCCATGTTGATGACGATCTTGTCGAGGCGGGGTGCCTGCATGACCGTTGTGTACTTGAACTCCTCCATGAGCTTGGGGAGAACCTTATCGGCGTACTCTTTCCGCAAACGCGGGGCGGGCAACTTGCCGGTTGCGCTTGCTTCTAATTCTTTTGTTTTCTTTGCCATTTCCTTTCCTTTTGGTAGCCTGATTTCTGGCCAGGCATGTGGGATGTGTTGCGGTGTTAGGGTATTAAAGTGTTAGGGGATCAGTCCTTTGGCATCACGTCGAAGTTGGGAATCTCTTCACCTGACTTCTTCGCGATGCGAACGGTCTTGTCTCCGACCTTTTTTCGGCCGATTCTGGTGGGCTCTCCCGTTTTCGGATCGAGCACCATTACGTTACTAATGTGAATGGGTACCGGAATACGGACGCGGGCGGATTTCTCGCCTTGGAACCGTGCTTTGCGGTGCTTGATCGCGGCGTTCAACGGTACGTACTCTTCTGGATTCTCCGGATTCTGTCTTACGACAAGAACCTTCTGTTCCTTCGGAGCAACAACGGCTACTTCACCGACTTGACCCTTGTCTTTGCCGGAGATAATCATGACCTTATCGCCCTTGCGGATCTTGACTTTTATGTGCTGCGCTTGCAGTTTGAGTTCAGCTTTGGTTGGCATATCTTAAACCACCTCGGGGGCGAGGGAGACGATCTTCATGAAGTTCTTATCACGAAGTTCGCGAGCTACGGGGCCAAATACGCGCGTTCCACGGGGATCGTATTCCGCATCCTTCGGCTTCTTCGTAACGAGAACGCACGCGTTATCGTCGAATCGGACGGTGCTGCCATCGGAGCGTCGAGTTGCTTTCTTCGAGCGAACTACGACGGCCTGAATGACATCACCCTTCTTAACGGGCATGTTCGGGGTAGCCACTTTAACCGAAGCGACAATGATGTCGCCAATTCGGCCATAGCGAGGCTGTGAGCCCTTCATGACGCGGATACACATGACCTCTCGGGCACCTGAGTTATCCGCTACTTTGAGTCTTGAAAACTGTTGAACCATGGCTATTACACAGGTATGGGTTGTATGGGTTGGATGGGTTGGATGCGGGCCCTATTTGCGGCACGCATCCCACGCATCCAAAGCATCCAATGCATCCTTCCTTCCTACTTCACCTTCTCGATAATGCGGGTCACACGCCAATGCTTTTCCTTGCTAAGCGGGCGAGTTTCCATGATCTCCACGGTGTCGCCGATGTCGCAAGAAAGCTCATCGTGTGCCTTGAATTTGTTCGTTCGAATAACGACTTTGCCGTACAGCGGGTGCTGGGTACGTCGCTCAATCGTCACGACCACCGTCTTTTCCATTTTATTGGAGGAGACGACGCCCGTTCGGATTTTGCGGGTTGTACCGCGAGTTGTTGCGTCGGCCATTACGCTTCGCCTCCCTTGCTTTCGCTGATCAAGGTGAGGATTCGCGCGATGTTGTGTCGGCGCACTCGCAGGCTCGCGGTGTCCGTCATTTGGCGAAACACCAAGTCTCGGCGTGCCTTATAGAGGCTCGCTCGCTCTTGGGCCAACATCGTTTCCAGCTCAGGAACAGACTTGCCTCGCAACTCTTTCGGTTTCAGATTCTTCATTATTCTTTCTCAGCCTCGGTGGCCGATGTCGTCAGTTCCGCCTCTAGATCGGCCTTAGACATAAATTTGCACTTGATCGGCAGCTTGTGGGCGGCGAGTCTCATGGCTTCTTTGGCCACATCGATCGGCACTCCGTTCATTTCGAACATCACGCGGCCAGGCTTAACAACGCAAACCCACGCCTCGACGCTCGCCTTACCTTTACCCATTCTCTGCTCAAGCGGCTTTTTCGTGAAGGGCTTGTCCGGGAAAATCCGAATCCAAACCTTTCCACCACGCTTGATGTGGCGGGTCATGGCGATACGAGCGGCTTCGATCTGGCGACTGGTGATCCAGTCCGCGGCCATCGCGACTAATCCGTAATCCCCAAAGGAAATAGTGTTGCCTCGGGTGGCTTTGCCGGCGCGGCGTCCTCTTTGCTGCTTTCTATATTTTGTCCGCTTAGGCATCAACATTGGCGGCTTCTCCTTCGATCAATTCGGCGCGCATGCGGCGCTCGGGCTGAGTCTGTCGGCGCTCTGGGAGCACCTCGCCCTTGTAGATCCAAACCTTCACGCCAACCGATCCGTAGACGGTTTGGGCGAAGCTGAATCCGTAGTCGATATCGGCACGGATGGTGTGGAGCGGAATCTTTCCGAACTTATCGCCTTCGCTTCGAGCGATTTCAGCGCCGTTCAGTCGTCCTGCAACCAGAACCTTCATTCCTCGGGCGTTCATACGGGTGGCGCGGGTCATCGCCTGCCTCATGGCACGTCGGTGGGAGATTCGCTTTTCAAGCTGAGCGGCGATGTTCTCGGCGACCAATTGAGCATCCACTTCGGGCTGGCGAACTTCGCTGACGTTGACCTGCACCGCGCTGGTCGCATCGAGCTTTCGCACCATTTTGTTCAACGTGTCCGTAAGTTCATCGATTCCCTTTCCGCCTCGGCCGATGATGGCTCCAGGGCGGGCAGTGAAGATGTTCACCTTGATCCGATTCGCGGCACGCTCAATCTCAATGCGGGACACGTTGCCGAGTCCGACGCGTTGCTTGACGTACTGACGAATTTTGTCATCAATAACGATGGCAGGCCCATAGCCCTTCTTACCGAAGAACCAGTGGCTGTCGAAGCCACGAATGATGCCTACACGAAAACCGACGGGATGTATCTTTTGACCCAAGTTATGCTCCCTTTTCCTCTGCGCTAGC
>JBKJJL010000151.1:0-34081 GCA_046597875.1 Fimbriimonadaceae bacterium
ACCCGATTTTCTGGAAACCTCACCCGAGTCGCACTATGGGCAAGACGGTTCAGCCTGGTCGCACGTCGCAGAACCAGACATCAAGCGGATAGAAGCTGAATTTGGGTCAGTTTGGAATGCTTGCCTTGCTTATGCAAATCAGGATGCAGACCGCCTCGCCAAGTTCAAATCGGACGATTGGTGGTTTGAAGGCTGCTACGCCATCGCTGAGATTTTGTATGAATGCTCACCTGGTCATTTCCGGTTGGATAACCTGCGAAGCGCAGGTCTTTGGGGAATTGAATCGGATTCTGACACTGAATACCTTCGTTCGGTCGAATCGGAAGAACTCGTTGATTTGAGTTCGCATCTAGCGAGATTTGGGATTATCGCTTCGGTCGAAGACCTGTTGGCGCTCACTACGAAAGGTAAGGCGTGAACGCGCTTCCCGCAGGGATTGCGCGGTCACGCGCACTGTGCTTGATTGCCGTTTCCTCAACCTGATTTTGCGCTCGAATATATCGGTTGTGAGCCAAATTGTACAGACAGAATCTGCGCTACGTCTACAGCAAAGCCATCTAGCGACCCGCCGCCAAGATTTGGCAATCGCCCAAAGAGCTGGTCGCGAGACCTCAGAAATTGAGCATCAAATCCTGGTCGCCGAAAGAAAAATATACATCGCAAAGCAATTGTTGGCTCGACTTCGAAACGGTGTTGCTCGATGACCCACAAGCCACCGGATGTCGCAAAGTGGCTGGTGGAATCCACCGTAATTGATGTTAAAAGCGTCCTCGCGGGATACTTGTATGATGGTGCCGACATGGACTGGGATGACGTTTCAGACGTCCGCCGCCAAGTTTGTTGCGATGCAATTATTTATGGTTTGCTCGGCTCGCGAATCCTCTTTGGGCTTGCGCTGAAAACCAAACCCGGAGAGCACGAGATAATACCGGGATATTTTGTCGGCGTCATGGAGTTCATGCTTGCGCTGAAAAGCCCGCCATTAAATTCCATTCCCAACGCGCTCAAAACCATCGCGACGATGGCTCGACGGCTCGACAAAGCCGTTACGAATCGCCTAGGGTTGATTCCACTCTATGTCGATGCTTTCAACAGTTTAAACCCGCCCGACATGCCCGAAATTCCTCAATCCGAGCCTGACTCTTCGTAAATACTCATGCCCACGATTTACGAAAAGGTGACCCAAAATATCCTTCGCGCACTTGAATCTGGTGAGACCCTTCCTTGGAGAAAGCCTTGGTCAGTGCCGTGCCCTGCAAATTCTAACGGTCGGCGATATTCAGGAATAAACCGGGTTGTTTTGAGTTCAACCGAGTTTCGTGACCATCGTTGGGTTACGTTTAATCAAGCGAGAACTCTGGGTGGAAATGTTCGAAAATGTGAAAAGGGAACTCCGGTCGTGCTGTGGAAGCAACTGAGCTTTGCAGACGAAGAAGAGCGCCAGGTCAAAAGTGGTCTGATTTGTCAAAGTTTCACGGTATTCAACGTTGAGCAATGTGACGGTGTTAGAATTGCAGAAATCGAAGGGCGAACTACCACGAACTCAACCACAGAAGAAAAGGTAAATCGAACGCTCCAGGAATTTTCTTCCTGCCCTCGGGTTAGATTCGGCGGTAATTGCGCTTGCTACTCACCCCGAGCAGACCAAATTCGAATGCCTCATGCACACAACTTCGGATCAGAAGAATCTTGGGCAAGCGTCTTTTTTCACGAGCTTGGACATTCATGTGGTCACCCATCGCGTTTAAACCGATTTTCTATCGACAACGCCACTCAGAAATGCGAAATGCGCTATGCGTTCGAAGAGTTGGTCGCAGAATTAACATCCGCCATGCTTTGCGCAGAACTCGGAATCGTCGGCAATGGCGACCAAACCACCGCATATATACAATCCTGGATTAAAGGATTTCAGGATAAGCCCTTCTTCCTCTCACAAGCCAGCACCCGCGCAGAAAAATCGGTCGCATTGATTTTAGGTCGGCAATCATGATGACAAACGCATCGTCAAACAATCAACAATCGACTGGCGTTCGATTTGGT
Source organism: Fimbriimonadaceae bacterium (assembly GCA_046597875.1). Taxonomy (GTDB): domain Bacteria; phylum Armatimonadota; class Fimbriimonadia; order Fimbriimonadales; family Fimbriimonadaceae; genus JANJUB01. The sequence goes on from JBKJJL010000151.1 coordinate 2,041, forward strand.
CGTCAAACCGCTGGCTCAAGTCGAGCGCCTCCCTTGGCGAAGTATGAAATTTGCATCACATTTTTTCGCACGCAAGTCTGAATTGTTTACGACTTCCATCGAAGTGGTCGTCGAGTTATGTATCGCACAATTTCAGAACCAGTCGCTTGGCATTGACATTATTTAACTTTTCCATAGTGGTGTGTGTTACTTCCAGCGAATTGAACAATAACTCTACTAATTGGTAATAACGATGACATCTGACTCACAGATGCATCCAGCAGCCAAGAAAGGAAACCACTATGATAGATTCGATTAGACTTCGATTTCCACTGGAAACACCAGTTTCACAAAGCACCCGCACTGAACTCTTAATTGAAGATTCAAGAAACAGACGCTCAAAGAAGAACATCTTCAATGAGGAGCGATATCAAATTATCCTCCCTTTTAACAAGGATTCTGCTTGGATATCGGTGCAAAGCTCCTTGCCGCGATTTCTCAATGGCAGCAATGTGAAACCCCTCTCCTTAGAGGAAACTGTTCGGGCAATCCACGAATTGTTAAATCAGGTAGCGAAAGATTTGAAGCTTGCGTATATTCCAGTGTTTAGTGATATTGGCGTAGTTAGGGCGGATATCGTATTCGATTGGATTGTTGATTCACCGGAAGCATATCTTTCGGTGATTGACCGATTTGCGATGGTTCGAGGAAATCACAACTTGGATACGCATAAGAACGGCTTGGACAAAGGAACTACTGTCAAGAGTGGTTCAAGTCGCCAATCACTGATGGCATATAACAAGGAAGCCCAAGTATACAAAGCATCTAAAACGAGAATCCTTGAGCCAGATGAATTTGAACTTGCCTCTGGTCGATTACGTGCAGAACTCAGATTGGCTGGAAGAGGCTGGCAGCCATACTTACATGACCCATCACCTTCTCTGAAACAAGTATTGGAATTTCTGCAAGCAAATGGTAGAAAGGCATTGTCTCAAAAGTGGGAGCGATTTACAGACGGTTGGGATGTCTGTCCACTCGAAGATGCTGTTGTGAAACTATCGGTGGCTTACGGTGCGAAGCGCGGTAGAAAACTCGCTGAAATGTTTTCTCTGGTTCGAGGATTGGGCGTTGAAAAATATCGTCTAATTTGCAAGCCTGATGATTCGACTTGGAGCCGCTTCCGTCGTGCTCTCCGCGAGGCTGGTGTTTCTTTGACCGATGCGGGAGGACTCAAGCGCTTGACCATTTCCTGGTTTGACCCGAAGCAAGGAAGCAGAATCTATTCCAGCTTGCTGTACACAAAACAACTTGCGGCTGAGCCTTGCGAAGATGAGTTTGAGGCTGATGACGATGGAAACCTCTGGGAAATCTTAGTCGGAATTCCAGTAAAGTTTGTCCATTGGGAGGAAGCCGCTTGATTCAAGATGTCCAGTTCAATGCAACCAGTCCGAATCTCCAAGTCGGAATTTATCCGAGGTTTTGACTGTAAGCGCCGTCTTTGGCTCGACCGAAATCGTCCCGACCTCCGAGTTCCATTGACTTCTGCAATCCGGGAGCGAATGGAGGTCGGAAGTGCAATCGGAAGATTGGCACATGGTCGCTATCCAGCGGGAGTCTTGATTCCCACCACCTATGGCGACCATGAATCTGCAGCGATTCTAACTCAGGCAGCAATTGAATCGGGAGTAACATGCATTTTCGAAGCGACGTTTATCGTTGGTAATTTCCTTGTTCGTGTGGACGTTCTTAGTCGAGGCGAATCGGGCTGGATACTTGATGAGGTGAAGTCGTCATCCATCAAGGAAGCCGAGCAAATTGCAGAGGATAAAGTCTTCGACCTCACATTCCAATGCTTCATTCTTCAGAACGCTGGCATGGAGATTGAACGTGCTCGGTTTGTTTTGGTCGATACCCAATACGTTTGGGATGGCAGTGAGTTCAATCCAGAAGCGATGCTTGGATTGGTGGACGTTACCGAACGATGCGCGAATCTGCGACCGCAGGTTGCGGATCGCGCAACCTTGCTTGTCGCGACCTTAGAAAGCGCGGAATTTCCTAAGGTCGAGACCAACACTCATTGCAAGAAGTGTGATTATTTTGAGCATTGCCATGAAGGTCGTCCGTTCGATGTGATTCATCTTCCAAGAATTTCAGCCGAAGCCGTCAATAAACTTCGGGCTGAAGGATACTTTTCCATTGACCAGATTCCGACGGATTTCAAGTTAACCCAGCCAAGAAGAAGGATGCGGGATGTGGTCGTTAGCGGAACGCCATTTGTAAGCGAGGGTCTTGGCGAAGCTCTCAGCGCGGTCAAGTTTCCAGCCTGTTTCATCGACTATGAGACATCAAACCCCGCGTTCCCGATTTATCAAGGAACGCGACCGTACCAACAAGTTTGCTTTCAATGGTCTGCACACATCCTTGAATCGTCCGATTCTGAGCCTATCCATTTGGAGTTTTTACCAACTGACCGCAACGACCCGAGAGAAGAATTTTGCCGAACACTTTCGGATGTGGTGAACCAAAGCGACTCAATCGTTTACTACACGAACTTTGAACTGACCCAAGTTCGGGCAATGGAACGGGATGGAATCCCGTTGGCTGGTGAACTGGTTAAAGCGCTGGAAGAAAGGACTGTTGACCTCGAAAAAATTGTCCGCGAGCATCTTTGTTTTCGAGAATGCCTTGGCAGAACGAGCCTCAAAGTCGTGCTCCCGGTCTTGGTGCCCTCGATGAATTACGAAGATATGTTGATTGCTGACGGCAATGCCGCTGGCTGTGGTTTTCGCCGAATGCTTGCAACCGATGACCCAGAAGAATTTTCCCAGCTCCGAACTGCACTGCTCGACTATTGCCGCCAGGACACGCTGGCTATGGTTAAAATCTATCGTGCGCTCGCCGCACTCGTGGGCTAGTTCCAACCTGACACAGCGTCGGTTAGAACCTGTTTTGAATCCACATTGAACCTTGGTTGGTAGATTTCATATAATATGGTTTATATCTATGTAGGATGCCATAAGCCATATCCGACGTTGTAGCGAGCGCGGACTCCGTAGTGGTACCGATCGCGCATGAATCCGGAATCGCTATTCGCAGACTCCATCGCGGTGAACTCGACGGGTACGTCGCTTCGCTGCTGAAGGATCAGGCCCTTGATCGGGCGTTTGGTGTCCAGCAAGAACCAGTAGTCGTCGCTCGTGTCTCGTAAGAACGGGCTGACGACGACCTTGACCCGGCCCTTGAACACGTTGCCGTAGCTGGGCCGCGGATCGCCAGTTTTGTCAATGACGACCGCGCTTTCAACGAGTTCGAGAGCCGTCCACATCAGCTTCGGACCGACCACAAGCGTGTCCGGAACAATGCCAAGGGGAATACCCTGGTCGTCGGGCACCGTCATCATCGTGCTGATCGCCGTTCCCAGAGCCGAAGCACTCAGCGGATCGATCGTCCGATTGCCGTAGGTCGAGCCTCCTGGCAGCGGGTGCGCGGTATTAAAGAAACTGACCGCGTCGTAGCCCGTCGCGGTAAAGGCCGACGAAAGGGCCTCGACCGTCATCTGATGGCGATGTTGGGCGATTCGGTAGGCGAGATCACGAACGCGCAGGCGGATGAGGTCCACCTGGTCGTCCTCGATGGCCTTGCGATCAACCGCGATCGTGGACTCGAAGACCTTGTCCTCGATGCTCAAGGCGTACGCGGAAAGGCCGCTCGGCTTGCGTTCGTCGATGAACTCGCGCATCGGCGGCACCGCACCGAGCCAGGCATACTTCTGGATCGGAAGGGTCGTGTTGATCACGGTCGCGATCTGTTCGACGACGCTGTTGTTCAGCTCCTCTTGATAAGCGAGGGCAAACTCGGCCTTCAGGCCGGGCAAAAGAAGATCAGGAATGTCGCTCTTGGTGAGAGCCATGGGGAATACCTCCGGGGGGATGGGTTGCTTGGATGGGATGGGTTGCTTGGATTGCTAGGACTTATAGGTCCCATAAGTCTTATAAGTCCTATGAGCGCCCTACTGCGCGTAATCGTCGATTCGGCAGCGAACGCCGGTTGCGCCGGTGCTGGTGGTTTCGAGCGTCACGATGCGGCCGACCTTGTATTGGGTCGTCAAACCTGCGGTGGCGATCTGGACTTCCCAGTCCGTGTTCGCGTAGAGTTCCTTGCCGATATCAGCCTGTGCAGGCGTAAAGCCCGCAACCGCCTTCATAACAAAAGACCCACTTTTGGTGACGTTCACGGACTTGTCGCCCGCGTTTCCGGCGCTGTTGTCGACGGTTTCATTGGCGACGCCGACGAACTTGAGGTTCGCGGTGCCGTGGGCCATCGCGACGATGTAGCCGCTTGCATTGACGCCCACCAGCGCGCCTTTGAAGATTTTGATGTTCGAGAGTTTGTACGAGATGACGAGACCCGGCTTTTCGTAGGTCTCGAATGCTGAAGTAAGTGCTGCCAAACTAGAATTTCCTTGCCTCTCTTGAGGCCATAAGTCCCATAGGACATATAAGTCCTATAGGTGATGGTTAGCGTCGTGCGGCGATCTGTTCCAGGCTGACGCCGGGGAAGTAGCGACGATAAAACTCCGCCTCTTCGGGCAAGAGCAAGTTGGCCGAAGCCTCATGCGCCGCCTCCGGAGCCAGCTCGCGAAACAGGGGAGCGCTCGGCTGAGCCTCCAAAAGCTGCCTCGCCAAACGCCCGACCGGAGTCTTTTTGCCGCAGAACGTCACTTGGTCGTCGCTCTGCAAGAGCGCCACTGCAAATGGCATCTGGGCGGGCGTCAGCTTTCCGAGCTGCATGAGAGCTTGAGCTTCACGCTGCGCGGTTTCCTGACGCACCTGACTTTCGAGCTCTTGATAACGGTCTTGCCAATCAAGGGGCTCGTCGAGCGAACCGGCAAAGAAGAGCCGCGCATCGATAATCCGAGGATTGCGAACCAGGCTCACTTCGCGAATCGCGTTTAGGTCTGCATTCAGGCCGAGCGACAATCCGTGCGCACCCGATTTTTCGACCAAGGCATTCGCCTCGGGGGTTAGCGTGATCGTGCCAAAAAGTTCGTCGCCGGCGGCTTCTACCGAGGTGAGATATCCGAGTTGGAGAGGCGAATCCGCGTGCTCGATGAGCACCGGAACGGGCGCGTTGAAACTGGAGACAAGGGTGCGCAGAGTCTCTTCCGTGATGGTGACCCCCTTATCGGGATACTCACCTGCCTGGAAGAGCTTGGCGCGCCGTTCGATCCACGCGCTCGGTTCCGGAACGCCCGCCTCATGAAAGGCGGTGACGGGGCAAGGATACGCCGCGGAGTGGGTTGGAGAGTTCATGCGAGCTTCTGTAGCGTTCATCACATAATAGTAGACAAACGACTACTTTGTCAACCCCAATTTGCGAAAAGGGATTGGAAGTTTTGCGATGCTTGAACGGTTCGTCACCCACGCATGCATATGGGGAGGGTAGGCGCGGGTCCGGAGCGTCAACCACATCCAGTCTCTCGCAAGCGATGCCCCGCGCGATCCACGGCAGACTTCCGGAACGCGGGACGTCGCTTACCGCTTCCGTTGACCAAAGCCACGCACAAATCATCGCTCGGAACCCGCGCCTACGGGTTCAGGACGTCAATCGCCAAAAGTTTACGTCAGCTTCGGGCGCAGCTTCCAAAATCCTGTCTTCTCCTGCACCCTTGTCCCGATTCCCAGAATCGTGCCTTCGTCGTACAGGCGGCCAATGACCGACAACCCGCGACCCACTCCTCTTGCATTCAGCCCCATCGGAATATACAACTGCGGATGGCCGGTGAGATTCGTGATCAATAAGAGCGCACTCCCCCGATCGCTCGCGACGATCGCGTCGAAATCACCCAGCTCTGCTTCGAATCTCCGCATCAGGAGCGTCCGAGCCCGCATCTGCTGAATGTATTCGACGCCGGGTACAAAGCGATTGCCCCGGAAAATGCCCGGCCAAAGGCTGGAAGTAATCGTGTTCACCTCTCCCGTTCGCGTAATCGCTTCAAAAGCCGCGGCGGCCTCCACGCTCAGGAGTCCATCAATCCCTTGCGGGGCCGGGCTGATCTTAATCGGCAACGGATTAGCACCGAGAGTCCGAAGCAGGGCAAGGTCCTCGGTCACCGCAGTATCGCTTTCCAGGTAACCGATTTTCAGTTTCGCTAAATCCGGGTCGGCCCGGAATCGCAGGGGCCGATCCACCGAGGATGGATCGCGCGAATCCGCCCCATGCAACACCGCCAGAACCAGCGCACAGTCCTGCGCCGTCCGGCAGATCGGGCCAACTTTATCCATCGTCCAGCTCAAAGCCATTGCGCCATGCCGGCTGATTCGGCCAAAAGTGGGTCGAAGCCCCGTCACTCGGCAACGATGCGATGGCGACATGATCGATCCCAACGTCTCGGTGCCGATCGTAAAGGCGACCAAGCCGGCCGCCATCGCGCTTGCCGAACCTGCCGAAGATCCGCTTGAACCCTGCTCCAGGTTCCACGGATTCTTGGTCATGCCTTTGAACCAGTGGTCGTTCATCGCGAGCGCGCCCAAGCTCAGCTTCGCGCAGAGGACGGCCCCGGCTGCCTCAAGTCGTTCGACGACTGCGGAGTCATGGTCGATCTTCTGGGTCATAAAAGGCTCCGCGCCCCAGGTTGTTGGATAGCCCTTCGCCGCAAAAAGATCTTTGATCCCATAAGGAATCCCGTGCAAAGGCCCCCGATAGCGCCCCCGAGACAACTCTTGATCCATAAGTTTCGCTTGACGTAGAGCCCGGTCTTCGGTCAGCGAAACAACGTTAAGAAGCGATCCGCCATGGTTCTTCAATCGCATAAGGTAGATGTTCGTGAGGTCCACGCACGAGATCGATTTCTTGCGAATGAGCGCCGCGAGGTCCGCCACCGGCAGGAAAGCGACATCTTCATCGGTTCCTCGTTTGCTCTGATCTGCCTTCGTGCGGACATCGTTCTTGCGCCCCACCAGCGGCTGCTTGCCCTCGGGAACGAACACGAAGGCAGGCGCAACGTCGTTGCCCAGATTCAGGCCGCGAATCGCCTCGTAACCGCGTCGCTGTTGAAGCAGGCTGGTCACGATTGCTTTGCGTTCGTCAGGCGAAAACTTCAGACCGAACGCCTTCTCGAGAATGGCGACATCGTCGACGGTCAGGTCAGGCTTTTCCTGCAAGACCGCGACGGCATGATGCGGAAGCGCGAGCGCGCCTGCTCCGGCAAGGAGTGTTCCAAGCAGCGAACGGCGATCAACGAGAGTGGTATCGAAACCCATGTCCGCATTATGACTTTCGCGGCATCAGCGCGGCGACGGCGGTGAGCGGCACCAACGCGTAAAGCCCGCGCATTTCGCCGTGCGTCACGCCAATAACCAGCGTGCCGATGAGGATTACGATCAGGAGCTTTCCCGCAAACTTCTGAGGCGGCACGACTCCAGAAGGCAATCGCAGAATCCAACACACGACGCACCCGACCAAGAACCAGCCGACGTAGTTCAGGAACGGCGGATCGCCCGACTTCCATCGCCAAAACCCGACCGGTCCCGTTAACACAGGCTCCAATGCGAAGTCAATGAGCGCCATCAGGACTCCGCCCAGCAACCACCTCTGGGACCCAAGCAAGAGCACAACCGCCCCCGCGAGCACAAGCCACGTGAGCGGAAGCGCAATCGGGAATCTATGTCCATCGGGAAGCGGAACCAGCGGCAACCACAGTTTCGTGTATGAGTAAACCCCGAACGGCCAACCCGTATACACCCCCGTGATCTCCGCGGCGGAGGACACGAGGATAACCGCCAACGCCCGAGGTGCCACCCAAAGCCAATTTGTGAGTTTCGCGAACTCGGAACAAACCGCCCCCGCCGCGGCCAGGACGCACAGGAATCCCAGCGCACAACCGACCCAATAAGGCGGCCTCTGGCCCGTTACGACAACGAGCACCGCTCCAAGAACCGCGATCGCCGAGAGCAAGCCAAAGCTCCAGAGCCAAAAGCGATGGCGAGTCATGACGAGAAGTATAGTCGTGCAGGGGTTAAGGGACCCATTCTGGCTACAATCACGTTCATGTCGGATCGCCGCCGTTGGATTATCCTCTTTGTCGCATGGCTCGGCTGGGTGTTCGACATCATGGACACCGCGCTGTTCAACTTCGCGAAGACGCCGATGATGACCGAACTCCTCGGCAAGGCGAACTACGCGACCGAAGGGCCGAGGGTCGAGGGGCTCATCCAGATGATCTTCCTGATCGGCTGGGCGATCGGCGGCCTCGTCTTCGGGGTCCTCGCCGATCGCTGGGGTCGCTCCCGAGTGATGATCCTCACGATCGTTATGTACTGCGCCTTCACGGGATTAACTGCGCTGTGCCAAACGTGGGAACAAGTCGCGGTCATCCGATTCCTCACCGCACTCGGGATCGGCGGAGAATGGGCGGCAGGCGCAGCGCTCGTCGCGGAATCGTTCCCCGACAAGCGCAGGCCTTTGGCGGCCGCGTTTTTGCAAACCGCTGCCGCAGTCGGGCCGGTTCTCGCGGCTACTTTTGCGTTAGTTTTGAAGGACGAAAGCTGGAGAATCCTCTTTTTGGTGGGCTTGCTGCCCGCGATTGTGACGATCTTCATTCGGCGCGCAGTGCAGGAAGAATCGGTGCCAGTAACGCGCTCGCGAAGTCCGATTCGCATTCTCTTTTCGAACCCCGAATGGACGAAACGGGCAGTGCTCGCGATGATCATCGGAACAGTAGGAATCGCAGGCGCGGGCAATGCCGCTTATTGGATGCCGAACCTCGTGAAGGCCGCCAGCGAAGGCCTGGAAGCCAGCGCGATCCAAGCCCGGACGAGCTATGTCACCTACGCGCAGCACGCGGGCACCCTTGTCGGCGTGTTCCTCTTTCCCTATCTTGCGAAGATTTGGGGCCGCCGCTGGGCCCTCGCCGCCGGGTTCATCGGGGCACCCACGCTCACGTGGTTTGCCCTTCGAAACGAGCCCACGTACGATCAACTTCTCTTCATCGCGCCCGGAATTTCGATGCTCTCGATCGGCTTGACCGCGATCTATGGGCTCTACTTCCCCGAGCTCTTTCCGACCTCGATTCGGGCGACTGGCGCCGGTTTCGCCTACAACGTGGCCCGGATCGCGCAATCGCCGTTGCCTTGGGTTACGGGAATAATGATCGGTGCCGAAAAGAGCTCTCCAGCCCACGGGGTGATGATGGCGGGTTTGGTGTACGTAGTCGGCCTCCTCGTCCTACCCCTCGCCCCCGAGACCAAGGACAAGCCGTTGCCTGCTGAGGTGTAGGCGATCTCCCGGCTCCCCTCTCCATGACCGATGGTTCGTGCGGAGATGGAGAGGGGAGAATCACGCAGAGACGCAGAGAACGCGGAGGAAGGGAGGGATGCCGGCAGGTTCGAGAGTTCACCGTGGGTCGTGCTTTTCCACGTCAAAGCTAATGGAAACTTGGAGCTTGCTAAGCCCTGATTTTGATCCGGGTCCCAATACTCTTATCCTAACCTGGCGTCGGAGGCCAGCCGGTGAAACACCGTTCAAGAACACTTCTCCTCCAGACGATGGTCCTCCACTCAGATTTTGCGCCGTGTAGAACTTCTCCAGAGAGGCGAGGTCAGCTTCATATTGACGGTAGGCGTAGTAGTCCAGACCCGGCAGGCGGCGACTTCGAATGCAAAACTCCGGCTTCCTCTTACTCTCAAACTGCGGATCGGGTTTTATGCCCGTATCCCGCATGGCCACCCAAAAATCATCGGATACCTTGATTGACTTGTCGTACGACACGCTTGAGTAAGGGATGAAGCCGAGGTATTTCCAGTCGGTCTGGATCGTTCCGTCATACTCGCAAATCTGCACTTTCCACCTCAGGGGCGGCAGGAAAAGTGTCGCCAAAACCAGCCCAAAACACACCAGAATTGCCACAATCGCAGTCCTTCGCTTCGGGTTTGGTTGCCCCGGAGAACGGGGCTCGTCAACGTCCATTGAGGACACCACGCTACCCGAAAAGCGCAGAACTGGTATTCAAATTCCCAATTCAACGGTATAATTCAAGTCTAGCCGCGAGGCTTTGATCTCTTCCGGCTTGTGGCCGGGGGTCAATTTGGCAGGAGAGGAATGGTTTATCGCCCCCTTCGCTACGAGCAGATTATGCAGGCAGCGGAGTCTTACGACGTGCGAGCGCGTAGGATGTTCGGGGGAATGGGCGTCTACACGGGTGAGCGAATGTTTGCCTTTCTCATCGGCAACGAGATCGGACTCAAGCTCTGCCAAGAGGACATCATCGAAGCGTTGACGATGCCCGGAGCAGGTCCGCTAAAGCCAGATCCCACCATGGAACCGATGCGCGAATACGTGAAAATGTCACTCGACGTTCTGGACAACTACGACATCTTCATGATTTGGGTCGAACGCAGTGTCATGTACGTTCAAACCAAGGGCCGCTCGGCAGCTTAAATTCATGAATCCCATCGTCGGCGTGATCATGGGAAGCAAGAGCGATCTTGAGACGATGCGTGCTGCCGCCGATATTCTTACCGAATTTGAGATTCCTCACGAAGTGCGCGTCGTGAGTGCCCACCGTACGCCGCTTGCGATGGTGGAATACGCTCAGACGGCTCAAGAACGGGGCCTGAAGGTCATCATCGCGGGAGCCGGCGGTGCCGCTCACTTACCCGGAATGGTCGCCTCTCTCACCACGCTTCCCGTCATCGGAGTACCGGTTGCCACCAAGAATCTGGGTGGAGAGGACTCGCTCTTAAGTATTGTCCAAATGCCAGGCGGCGTTCCCGTTGCGACGGTAGGAATCGGCAACTCAAAAAATGCAGGGCTCCTAGCCGTTCGCATTCTAGCGACAAACTCCCTTGAACTCGGCCAGAAACTAGAGGACTATCGCTGCCAGCAGGTTGAACTCGTGAACCAAATGAATGAGGAACTGGCATGAGCCAAGACTGGAACGCGGAAAGCTACGCGGAAAATGCCCGATTCGTTTCCGAGTTCGGCCGGGAGATCGTCGAACTCCTGGATCCAAAACCCGGCGAACGGGTTCTCGATCTCGGCTGTGGAGACGGGGCCCTCACGAAGGAGCTGATGGACCTCGGCGTGAACGTCGTCGGTGTCGATCGTTCCCCCGATATGGTTCGAGCTGCCCTCTCTCGGGGCGTCGACGCACGGCTGGTCGGCGGCGAGGAACTCAATTTCAATAACGAGTTCGACGCCGTTTTCTCAAACGCCGCCCTTCACTGGATGAAAAAGGATCCCGACGCGGTGATTATAGGTGTCGCCCGAGCCCTCAAACCCAAAGGTCGATTCGTCGGCGAGTTCGGAGGTCACGGAAACGTCGCCGCGATCACCGTCGCTCTGCGAGCGGCCCTTGCCAAACGTGGCGTCGATTGCAGCGAGTTCACTCCCTGGTACTTCCCTACTACCGATGAGTATCGTGAGAAACTCGAACGTCACGGCTTTAAGGTCCAACGTATCGGCGCGTTCTCGCGCCCAACGTTGTTGCCCACCGGAATGGAGGGGTGGCTTCAAACCTTTGCTAATCCCTTTTTCGCGTTATGCGAGCAGGACGACATCCCTGGAATCCTGAAGGACGCCGTCGCATTCTTGAAACCTTCGTTGCAGGACACGCGGGGCGTTTGGACGGCAGATTACGTTCGATTGAGGTTTTCTGCTTCGAAAACCTGAAAACGTTTGCTACAATAGAGTGTCATGAGCCGCACGCTCCTCCATCCCGAAATCGTCGAATCCGATCTGAGTACCGGCGGTTGGGTGGTTGTGATCTACGACAACGACGAAACGAACGTCGACGATGTGATCGCGGTCCTTATGAAGAGCACCGGATGCAGCGCCACGGAGGCCCACATCGAAACGTGGGAAGCCCAAACTTACGGGAAGGCGCCCGTTCACTTTTCCGAGAAAACCGAGTGCGAAATTGTTGCCGCCATGATTTCAACGGTCGGAGTTCGAACCGTCGTCAAGCCCGAGTGGGACTGACCTGGCTACGACGGAAACAGAACCCGCGCGAGGAAGAAATTCGCGACGTACACGAGCACCATTGAGATGACGACCGTGTTCGTTGTTGCCCGCCCCACGCCGACCGCGCCCTCCGTCGTTCTCATGCCCTGCTGGCACGCAACCACCACCGTGATGATGCCGAAGAACGGAGTCTTCGCAAGCCCACCCGCGAAATCCGAGATGGTGAGTAGGGACTGGATCGAATCTAAGTAGACGGGGCTGGGCACACCGCTCGTAGTGGCGACAAGCCAACCTCCGAAAATGCCCGAATAGATCCCCAGAGTTCCTAGAATCGGAAGCATCACGACACACGCGATAATGCGCGGGATAATCAGATAGTTCGTCGGATTCACGGAGAGCATTTTGAGCGCGTCAATCTGCTCGGTCACGGCCATACTGCCGATTTGGGCCGCCATCGCCGAGCCGCACCGAGCGGCAACCATGATTCCCGCCAAGACCGGCCCGATCTCTCGGGCGACCGCCATGCCCACCATTCCGCCCACGAACGCCGTCGCTCCGTACCTCGCAAAGAGTTCGGTGCTGTACAGGGCGAGAACGGCGCCGGAAAAGAAGTTCGTTAGACAGACGATGGGGATGGACGCGACACCCACAAAAGCCATCTGGTTGAGGGTCTCGCCAACTTCGTAGGGTCGGCGAGCAATGCGGCGGCCAACATCGAACACAATCAGCGTCACTTCACCAATGAAGGTGAGCGTGGCGTGAACAGGTCGAAGCAGCGCGGGAGCCGGCATCAACTGGGGACGATACCGCAATCACCGAAGAACTCCCCGGTCTGACCTTTTTGCTAAAGTCGCTTTCGGGCGACTTCCTTGTAAACGTCGTCGTCATTTCTCCGGCCGATTACGAAAATCGTGACGGTCTCATCCTCAAACGAATAGACGATGCGATACTCACCGATGTCGGCGCGCCAGAGGTCGCGCTTGGTCCCCTGAAGCTTCTGTGAATCGTTGGGGAAGGGCTCCGCCAAGAGTGAAAACACTTTGAGGGCGATTTGGCCGGCATGTTTGCGCTCAACCTTTTGAAGAAACGCAATCGCATCGGCGGCGATCGCCAACTTAGCCATGCAGGATGTCACGGAGGGCCACCCGTGACTTTGCATCATCCGCAAATTCACCCTTCGCGATCGCGGCCTCGGCAAGCCGAACCCAGTTCGCATCCTCAATCGCGCTCAGTCGTTCATATTCCCGCGCTGAGATCACGACCGCGACGGGGCGTTCATGCCTCGTGATTGCGATCGGCTCAGTCTGCGCGTCGTCAATGAGTTCCCCAAAGGCAAGTTTCGCTCTAGCTGCGGCAAGCGTTTTCATAATAGCTATTATGACCTATTTGATCAAAATAGTTATACCGATCGCGTTGAAGGCAAGTAAAGGATCGTGATACGGTGTATGCTCAGGGCGTGAAGACCCTCGTCGTCGTTCTCGGGCTAGCCATCCTCGCGACCGGGTGCACGCCTGCCGTAGACCAGGTGCCGACGGTGCGCGTGTCCAACTGGGGAGGAGCGGGGGACGACGGGCCCTTCGAGCGCTTGATCCAGGCGAAGGACCGCGAGTTTGAGGTGGCGAACGGCGCGCGCGTGCGCAAGGAAGGCATTCCCGGCGAGTACGTGCCGAAGATGCTCTTGAACTTCGTCGCCGGAACCCAGCCCGACGTTATGGTGGTCGATGCCTCCAGCGCAGCGGTTTTTCAGAATAACGGAATGCTCCAAGACTTAAGGCCGTTCATCGAAAAGGACCCGGATTTCAAGCTGAGTGATTTCTACGACAATGTTCTGGACACGTTTCGTTCAACAGGTTCCATACGTTCCATACAGGCCGGCGAAAACATGACCCCGGAGCAACTGGGTGATATCAAAAAAGCACTGGGCATAGCGGGTGGAGATCGCCCGATCTACGCGATTCCCAACGACTTCACGCCCATGGTCGTGTATTACAACAAGGACCTCTTCGACGCCGCCGGGGTCGCTTATCCGAAAGACGACTGGACCTTCAACGACTTCCTGAAAACAGCTCAAGCCCTTACAAAGAAGGGCCAATACGGTTTCGCTTTCGGAAACTGGATGCCCGGCTGGCTCATGTGGCTGTGGAACAACGGCGGCGATGTGCTCTCGGCGGACGGGACAAAAGCGGAAGGCGCGTTCGACTCTGCCGAGAACGTCGAAACCTACTCCTTCATTCGCGACTTGATCATCAAGCACAAGGTCTCGCCCTCCCTGAGCGAAACGGCTTCGATGGGGGTCGACCTTTTCGCTAACGGTCAAGCCGCGATGGCGGTTTCCGGGCATTGGGCCCTAGTCGGATACAAAAATGCCCCCAAGAAAAACGGCAAGCCCGCGATCAACTGGGAGCGACTCGGAGTCGTCCGGATGCCGCACAATACGCCCGAATCCCATACCGTCCTCTACATGTCCGCATACGGAATTCCCCGCGGGGCCAAGAACCCAGATTTAGCCTGGAAGTACGTCAAGATGTGGACTTCGCGAGCGCTTCAAACTGAGTATCAAACCAGCGGCATCGCGGTCTGCGCCAGGAAGGACGTAAGCAGGGAGAGGGCGGGATTTTCGAATTCAGATTCTCGATTTTCGAAGGAAGATCCCAAAATCGAAAATCGCCTTGAGGCTGACTTCCTCCCCATCATCCCCACCGGACGCCCGCCTTACGGCTCCAGAATCGAGGGCTACGAGATCGTCGAAAAGATGGGCACGAGCGCGATGCAAACCATCCTTAACGGAGCGGACGTTCAGCAAACCCTCACAATCGCAGCAAAGCGCATCGATAAAGAGTTTGCGAAGAAGGGTTCGTAAAGCCCACCTTTCGTCCCTTTCGTCCTTTTCGTGGTTCGTTCCGGAATCTGACCACGAAAAACCCGAAAGGGGACGAAAAGGGAAAACGGGGAGTTGTGGGCGAAGCGATAACCATTCTCAGAAGCGTTTCCCGGTGCCGTTTCGTCTGGAATCGCAAGTGGCGACGCTCGAAGGCAACCTCTGGCAGTACAACCTCATCAAGGTGATGATCGTCGACGTTTCGGACGATTATCGCCTCATGGCGTCTCCGATGCCATCCGAGTTTTATCCGGTTTTGCAGGAAGTTTGGATGCCTGCCTATAAGCTCGATCAGCACCTTTCGAACAAGGAACTCTTGCAGGGATACTTGTACGACTGGCATGAAAAAGGTGACCAAGGCGGCGAAGAATGGTACGTCGGCGTCGTCAACGCGACCCTTGCTCACACGCTTTTGCAGGGCTAGGCGGCTTCCAACTCTTGGAACGGGATTCGAGCGACGGTGACCCGGTTTTTGCCATCCCGTTTTGAGACATAAAGCGCGGCGTCCGCTTCGGCCAGCAACAGTTCCGGCGTTGAGTTGTCGGATCGCGTAGCGACGCCAAAGCTCGCACAGACGGCGCGAAGAGGCCACGCCTGATCCTCGATCGCCGCGCGCATTCGCTCCGCGACCCGCTGGGCCACCTCCGAAGACGCACCCGGAAGGAGAACGACAAACTCCTCGCCGCCGTAGCGCGCGACCGTATCTCCTTCCCGCGAAACTGAGAGAAGGCTCTTGGAGACAAGTCGCAGCACGGAGTCCCCTTCCGGGTGACCGTACGTGTCGTTGTAGGTCTTAAAGTTATCGACGTCCAACATGATGATGGAGGCAATTTTTTTCGGCTTGGTAAAAAGGAATCGCAGGGCTTCGAAGAAACTACGATGATTGGCGAGACCGGTCAAGCCGTCCGTTGAGGCAAGAGCTTCCAGTCGTCGATTAGCGTCTTCCAGCTCGGACTTACTGCGTTCGATCTGGAGGCTATATTCATGAATCTGTCTGAGCTGCGTCTCGATCTGCATTTCGTACGCTTTTTTAGCCGTCATATCAATCCCCGCCCACGTTGCCCCTACGAGTTCCCCGTTCGGGCCAGGTTTGGGGAGCATGCTGCACAGGAGGTAACTGGTGGGCCCGCCGGGTTGTGAGAACACCCATTCGAAGCTCTCGTAGCTCTGGCCGTTCGCCATTCCCTGAAGCATCTCATAGAGCTTGTTCCGATGCGCCTCGTCCGGACACAAAACGGTAAATGCGCTCGACAAGAAGAGGCTCGTGGAATCTAAACCGATGAGCTTCTCGCCCGCTCGATTCCATTCAAAAATGGTCCCGCCCGAGTCCATCCCGATACAGGCAAGCGGCAACCCGTGAAAGAGCTGTTCGAAGCGCGTAGCGGCAAACCGAAGGTTGGCAAGCTCTTCAAGGGTCTCAGAATCAAGCATCCAATAAGGATTATCGGTGAAATAATTGCCGAAAGTTCAACTTTCAGTGGCTAAATCCCCGTAATCATCGAGCAGCCATCCGTCCCGATCCACCACACCCCGTCCTTCTCGGCAACGATGTCGCGCATGTCCTGCCAGGCGCCCGAGATCTTGATCGACTGCGAAGCAAGCGGAACCTGCGCCGCGTGCCCATCCTTTCGCAGGGTCACTACGTTCTTGACTTCGCTCGCGTTGAAGCCCAGCCTCGCGCTCGAGCCCACTCGTCGAGGAGTACCACGAAAAGCGCGAAGAAAGCCTCTAGCGAGCCCTATCTCCCTACAAACACTGGCGGACACGAAAAAGAACGTACACTCTGAAGGAACCCCGTGCCACAATCCAAGCTCTATGCCGAAACGGCGATACATTACGACGCCAATCTATTACGTGAACGGGGCGCCCCATATCGGGACAGCCCTCACCACCGCCGTCTGCGATTTTGAGCGCCGGTACCGAATCATGCGTGGCGAAGACGTCTGGTTCCTTACCGGGACCGATGAAAACGCTACCAAAGTCGTCGAAGCGGCCGAAGCCGCCGGCAAAGAAACGATGTCGTTCGTGGACGAAATGGCGCAGCGATTTCGGGACGAATGGAGCTACCTCGGCATCGAGCCCGATGACTTTATCCGCACCACCGAGCCGCGCCACGCGAAGGTCGTTCAAGCTCTTTTCGAAAAGCTAAAAGAAAACGGCTACGTCTATCTGGACAAATACGAGGGCTGGTACGACGTAGGCGCGGAGACCTTCGTTCGCGAAGCGGATCTGGTGGACGGTAAGAGCCCGGACGGTAACGAAGTTCGGAGAGTTAGTGAAGAAAACTGGTTCTTTCGACTGTCCGCCTTCGGAGATCGCCTGCTTGCCTATATTGACGATCACCCGACATTCTTACTTCCTGAATCTCGCAAGAACGAAGTGGTTTCGTTCGTCAAATCGGGACTTCGCGATATGTGCATCACGCGGAAGAATCCGGGCTGGGGGATTCCTGTCCCCGGCGATCCCGAACGCGTCGTGTACGTCTGGTTCGATGCACTCATCAACTATCTTTCCGCAACCGGATGGCCCGAACCCGGTTGGGACGAGCTTTGGCCCGCCGACGTGCATTGGATGGCGAAAGAGATTTTCACCCGCTTCCACGCGACTCTGTGGCCCGCGATGCTCATGGGGGCGGATCTTCCGCTACCGAGAACTATCATCGCCCACGGCTGGTTCACGTTCTCTGGCGTGAAAATCAGCAAGTCGAAGGGCGGCGGCTTGATTACCCCTCAGGAACTGGTGGCGGATCTGGTCGCGACCGCCGGATGCGCCGATCCAATCGCCCGCGATGTGGTGCGCTACGTCCTCGCCGCGATGCTTCCTTATGAAGGCGACAAGGACTTCAGCATCGAAGAAGTAGAACGCAAGTACAACAGCGACCTCGCCAACGATCTCGGGAACGCCCTCAACCGTTCCCTCGCGATGGCCCATAAGTTCGTTGCGGGAGTGGTTCCTGACGCCCCAATTGACCCAGCGGCGATGGCGGCTTGCACCGAGGCTAAGGCGGACATGGAGCAGATGATCGAAGCGCTTCGCTGGGATCAGGCGGTAGATCGCGCGATCTCCATCGTCCGGTTCCTAAACAAGTTCATTGATGACAAAGCCCCCTGGGCGCTTGCGAAAAACGGCGATGCGTCCCTGGCCAGCGTCCTTCGTTCAATGCTGTTTTGCATCCGAACCGCTGAGGGTTTGATCCGGCCCATCATGCCAACCGCCGCCGATGCGATCGCGTCCCAGCTGGGCTTGCCGGGCCTCACCGATTGGGTAAACATCGCCACCGAGGGATCGATTCCGCCCGGAACCGTGTTGAATCAACCTGAACCAATCTTTCCTCGGATCGACACCAAGAAGGCTAGGGCAGACGCCGGGACGATTCAACCGGCGCCCTCAGTTCAAGCTGCACCCCCCTCGAAAATCGAAAATCAAAAATCAAAAATGGAACCAGATACAACGTCTGAAGCGATAAGCATCGAGGATTTCGCCAAAATCCAGCTCCGCGTAGCCCGAGTTTTGGAAGCCGAGCCCATCGAAGGCAGCGATAAACTTCTGAAACTGCAGGTCATCATCGGTGACGAAAAGCGCCAAATCGTTGCAGGAATAAAGTCGAGTTACGCACCGATGGATCTCGTCGGACGGCAAATCGTCGTTGTTTACAACCTGAAATCGGCCAAGCTCAGAGGAGTGGAAAGCCAAGGAATGGTCCTCGCCGCCACCGATGACGATGGCGCGGCGATCCTTCTCCAGCCAGATCGCGAAACGCCGGAAGGTGCGAAAGTCAAGTGAGTCGCGTGCCCAAGTGGCTCTATGCCAGCTTCGTGCTGACTGCCATCCTGGCTGGCTATTCGCTGTGGCAGCGCTACCAGGTTGAGTCCACCAATAAGTCCGTAGGAATCGTCGCCGAGGCGGATGCCATCGAAATGCTCTCCGCGAGTGAGGGCTTGTCGTTCGCCGAAGGCCTCAAAAGGCTTAAGGAAGCGGGGCTCTCGGGCGTTGTCCTTCCCGAGGAAACGGTCGCTGATCTCGTAATCGAAGGTCGCGCAATAGTCGGTCCGGAGGCGGTTCGAATCGCTACCGACGATCCCCAGCTTCGAGCACGGATTTCGAGAGGCTTGACTCAGCGCTTCGGCCTGTTTGTCCCGGCCGGCGATGCGACCATTCCCATTGGCTCCCTCAACCCATCCCTTGCCCGATCAACGAGCATCGGTCTGAATCCCCAAACCGCCGCCGAGGCCCAAGCCCAAGAACTTTTCATCGTTGCCCGCCTCTCAAACCCCAGCGGCGCGACCGACACGTACGTCACCGCGGCAATCGGATGGGCGGCCGAACTTGGCGCGGGCGCGTTCCTTCCCCAAGGTGAGCAAGTCCTCGGTCGGCGAGATGCCCTCCCCGCGATGGTTGATGCGCTTCGCCATTACAAACTCCTGTACGCGACGCCGGAGTTTGCCAAGATCGGCGGCGACGCAAATATCGTCGGCGACAACCCGGACATCGTTGTTCGACTCCATTCGGCCCAAACCGCCGAACTCGACAAGCTCGGAATGCCCGAAGCCGTTGAACGCTACGGCAAAGCCGCCGCCGAACGCAATCAGAGGCTCCTCCTCGTCCGGCCCGTTTCAAATGCTTCCACGGCACCGATAGGATCATTCGGCGAGTTTATTGGCAAGATTCGCAAGCAGCTTGAAAAAGAGGGGCTCAGCGTCGGCAAACCTCACGCTTATGAGGATTCCGAGGTTCCGGTTCCAATCTTTGTCGCGATTGCCTTGTCAACTTTGCCCGCCTTCTTTTGGCTGCTCAGCACGCTTGGGAAAGGCCGGAGGTGGTGGAAGGTTGCCTTCGGTGCGGTCGTCATGATCGCCCTCGCAACAATGCTATCGCTCGCTCGCGGTCCCTTTGCTCTGCTGTGTACGCTGCTTTACCCGATGATCGCGTTCATGCTCCTCGATCTCGCTCCTACGGGAATCGTGCTGGGGTTCCTCCGCACGAGCGCGGTCAGTCTGATCGGCGGGCTGTGCGTGGGAGGACTCTTGAACGGGCTCCCCTATTTCGTAAAAGCCGATGCTTTCGAAGGCGTCAAAATCGCGCATTTCCTCCCGATCGGCCTCATCGGGTTGTATTTCTTCTTGCGTAACACCGACGTTAAGGCTGCCCTGAAAACGCCCATATTCTGGCAGCAGGCCGGCATCGGTATGCTTCTCCTCGTTGGGTTCGCCTTCATGGCCTCACGAACCGGGAACGATGGCCCCGCGGGTGTTAGCGGACTCGAACTTAAACTTCGGGCGTTACTGGATCAGATTCTCTACGTCAGACCTAGGACGAAAGAGTTTATGATCGGGCATCCCGCCCTGATCATCGCGATCGGCTTAGCGGCGAGCAAGCGCGCATCGGGAGGTTGGCTCGCCGTCGCGATGATGGTGGGAGCAATCGGGCAAACGAGCATGGTCAATACGATGTGTCACCTGCATACCCCGATCACAGTGAGCCTG
Organism: Fimbriimonadaceae bacterium; assembly: GCA_046597875.1. GTDB lineage: Bacteria > Armatimonadota > Fimbriimonadia > Fimbriimonadales > Fimbriimonadaceae > JANJUB01. The sequence continues at coordinate 22,342 of JBKJJL010000151.1, forward strand.
GCAAGGATAGGGGTTGGTTTGGTTGTCGGCGGTATACTCGGGGCGATTGGATGGGGGGTGTTGAGTCGTGTTTCGGCTCAGCGCACATAACACGATGCCGCACCTATTGATCGCTGGCCATTTTGGTTGCGGAAACCTTGGAGACGACGCGATCCTGCTCGGATTTGTGCAGGGGATCGGCGCTGGATATGACCTCACCGTGATGAGCGGTGCCCCCGAAGAAACGTACCGTAACTACGGCCTTCGCTCGATCCCTCGCAAGGACATGTCTTCGTTTAATGACGAAGTCGAAAACTGTGATGCGCTGGTTTTCGCAGGCGGCAGCATTTTTCAAGATGCCACGAGCGGCCGCAGCGTCGCCTACTACGCCAATCTTGTCAAACGCGCGAAGAAGGCGAACAAGAAAGTGTTCATGATCGGGCAAGGGGTGGGGCCACTCGACGGATATTTCCCTAAACGAGTGACCGCAGCCGCATTCAATGCAGCCGATGTCGTCGTCTGCCGCGATCCTTCCTCACCATCCCTTTTGAAGTCAATTGGAGTAACAAAAAACGTTCGATCCTCTGCCGACCTCGCCTTCCTCCTGCCCGATCCTAAACCAACCGACGACGCAAACTTCGCGGTTGGCAACATGAAGACGGTCGGCATCGCACCTCGCCCTTTTGGGAAGGATCCGAAGAAGACGATCCAGATGTGGGGGGAGCTTGCGCGCATGATGTTCCAAGCGAACATCATGCCCGTCCTCATCGAAATGGATGCCAAGCACGATGGTCCGCTTATCCAGGAAATCGGAAAGTCGCAAGGCGGAAAGGTGCCGGATATCCGCAAACTGGTGACGCCAATGCAAGTTCAGGGGCGCATGGCGCGAATGGACTCGGTCATCGCGATGCGCCTCCACGCGGGGATACTTGCAACGACGGTTGGCGTACCCGCGATGATGGTTTCGTACGATCCCAAAGTCACCGCTTTTGCGAAAATGCTCGACATCGGCAGTGCGGTTTCCGCCGATGGGCTTTCAGCTCAAAAGCTATTCGAGAACTTCATGACTTTCCAAAAGAGCCGCGAACGCAATTTGAAAGTCATAGAACGCAAACGCGAAGAGTTTCGTGAGTTGGCTATGATTAACATTGAGGCGGTTCGTGAAGGCATGAAAAGCCGGTAGGTCAGATCACCATCGCCGATCCTTCGGCGTACATAAATGCGGACGGTTGCCAGAGTGGTCGATCGGGGCTGTCTTGAAAACAGTTGACCCGCAAGGGTCCGTGGGTTCGAATCCTACACCGTCCGCCAGAACTTCTTGTCTCTATTTACCGCCGGTCATCGCGATTCCCTTCACGAAGTACTTCTGTCCGATCAAGAAGATGGCGATCAAGGGCAGCGTCACGAGCACACTTCCAGGCATGAGCAAGTGCCATTGCGCGCTTAACTGAGAGTTGTAGGTGCTCAGTCCCAACTCCAGGGTTTGCTTCTCGATGTCGTTGAGGTACAAAAGCGGGCCAATGAAGTCTCTCCACGCGCCGATGAAGGTGAAAATACCCACCGTCGCCAATGCGGGCCCGCACAGCGGCAACAGAACTCGTCGCCAGATCGTCCAATGATTCGCGCCGTCGAGCATCGCGGCCTCATCCAACTCCCGGGACAGGCCCATCATGAATTGACGCATGAGAAAGATATAGAAGGCTCCGCCGCCGAGGAAGGCAGGCACCGTGAGGGGTAAGAAGGTGTTCACCCAATGCAAGTGTTTGAAGAACACGTACGTCGGGATCATCGTGACGACCCCCGGTAGCATCATCGTGCTGAGCAAGACAATAAATAGCTTGTCCCGCCCCCTAAACCGAAGTCGCGCGAACGGATACGCCACCAACGCCGCGCTGAGCACGCTGCCGATGGTCGCAATCGTCGCGATGAAGAGCGTGTTCATAAAGAACCGCGGAAAGCTGACATTCGGGTTGCTGAGAACTTCCTTATAGTTATCGAACTGAACGGCCTTGGGAGGCTGCCAAGCCGTGGACGTTGCAATCTCACCGGCGTCTTTGAACGACATCGAGACGCTCATCAGGAACGGCGCCATGAAGACCACCGATCCGATCAAGAGAAGCAAGATGACAATCTGCTTCATCGCGCGCCCTCCGACTCGTAGTAAACGTATCGATTCAGCCGAAACTGAAGTGCCGTGAACACGAGAATGACCGCGAAGAGAATCCACGCGAGGGCCGATGCGTAACCCATTCGCAGGTTCCCAAACGCCTGGTCGTACAAATGCAACACGTAGAAACGAGTCGCATCATTGGGTCCACCGCTGGTCATGACATACGCGGGAGTGAAGATCTGAAAACTGCCGATTACGCCCGTAACGAGGGTAAAGAAAAGTGAGGGTGTGAGGAGCGGAAGCGTGACTGCCCGGAACTTCTGCCAAGGCCCTGCCCCGTCCAGCGTTGCCGCCTCGTAGTAATGGTGAGGGATTCCCTGGAGTCCAGCGAGGAGGATGATCATGCCTCCGCCGACGCTCCATAAGGACATCATGATGAAGGCAGGTAAAGCCAGTTTCTCGTCGCCCAGCCAGTTCGCAGGAGGGGAACTTCCAGTAATACTCGCCAAAAGACTTCCGATTCCGAGGAAATCGCCTTTACCGTCGGCTCCGTAAATGACCGCATTGAGGAGCCCGCCCTCGGGTTGGAATATCCGCCGCCAGATAAGGGCGGACGCGACCGCGCTGGCGAGAGCGGGAAGATAGAAAAATGTCCGATAGAGGGCCATGCCACGGACTTTCGTGTTCAACAGGAGCGCGAGCGCGAGCGCGAAGGCGATTCCGAGGGGAACCGAAACCACAGTGTAGATGCCGGTAACGGTCAAGGTCTTCCAGAACCGCGGGTCCTCAGAGACCGCCTCGCCAAAGTTTCCGCCACCGCGCCACTTCGCGTCGGTGATAATGTCCCAGTCGGTAAAGCTCATCACCAACGAGAGGATCATCGGCCCAACCGCCAGGAGAAGCGTTCCGAGAATCCACGGCGATAGGAAGGCGTATGCCGCCCGCCCCTCCTTGCGCTCCCTCGCCGTACTCTTCGTTCCCGAAGGCCAATAAATCCACACCAAGAGCGCTCCAAAGAGCAAGGAGGCCGCGGCTACCCCTAGTCCCCAGTTCACCTTCGGCAAGTTCTCTTTCTTCAGGATCTGAGCGAGCCTAACTTCAGCGTCGCCCTGCCCCAAAGCCAGAGCATCCTTCGCAGTCGCGGAACCGTTCAAGATCAGGTCGTTTTTGGATTCGATGAAGCCTTTAACTTCGCGCCAGTACTCGGCGGTTGGCTCGAAGACCACGAAGGGCACCGCCCGGTCGGTGAAGATCCGAGAAGCAGGATAGCGTTCAACAGGCGGAGCGTCGGGCCCGGATATCCAAGGCTCGCGAACTGCCAGACGGTGAATCGCGGGCTGCGCGATTCCGGCGGCGGCCATCGCCTTCATGCCGGGCTCGCCCGCCATCCAAGCAATGACGCGCCAAGCTTCTTTGGGGTGAGGGCTGGACGACATGATCCCATACCCAGAACCACCCGTCGGAGCGGCTCTTCGGACGACCTTCGTTTCGGGATCAATGAAGCCGGGGGCCAGCGTAATATCCCACTCAAAGAACTCTTTCGAACCCAGTTTGAGCGCCTTTCGAAAACCAGGAACTTCCCAAATGCCACTTTGGAACATCGCAACTTTGCCCTGAAGGAAAAGCATTGAACTCGAAGACTGCATCACCGCCGTTATCTCGTTCGGGCTGGGCATCCAGCCGCGCTTATTGGCGAGGTCGGCAAACCATTGGTAGGATCGAACCACCCTCGGATCGGTGTAGTAAAGTTTGGTAGGACGCTCGTCGTTGTCGGCAAATCGAAGGCCCTGGGAGTAAACCATCGTCTCCAACCACGCATTGGGCCAACCCGGAACAAACCCCCACTGAACCGTCTTTCCCCCTTGCTTCTTCGTGAGTTGCTCCATGCACCAGGTGAAGTCCTTCTCCCGCAACTCAGGGCGAGGGTCGAAGCTCCACGTCCACGATCCATCCGGATACGGTATTCCAGCTTCCTTAAAGAGCTGTTTGTTGTAGTAGATCAGGCCGATCGGGGCGATGTCGCGCGGCAGGACGTAAAGCTTATTCTGGTACAGATGAGCCCTCAGAATCGGCTCGTAGTACTCGGCGATATCGAACCCCGGCACGTCCTTGAAGAACGGCTCCAGCGGAAGGAGTGCGCCCCGGGAGGCGAATCGCTGGAAGAGGGGAGGCTCCATCATCGCCACATCGGGCGCGGAGTTCGCGGCGTATTGCGCGAGGAGCTTTCGGTTGTACTCCCCGAACGGAACGAGTTCGATCTTCAACCGAATGTCCGGGTTCGCTCGTTCGAAATCGGCGGCGACCTTCTTGAGAACGGTGACCGCTTCATCGCCATCCCATACCGCCATCCGAATTTCGATCCGCTCGTTCGCCGCAGCCAATCCGCACAGGAACCCGATGAAGGTCAGCGGAAGCAGAAAACGTTTCATGGCGATTACCGGAGGGCTACGAGTTGAACCCGACGAGGCAGATGATGCCCAGATGCTGAGATCGGCCCTGGTTCTACCACTTGACCGTCTACGATGATTTGATGCTTTGCACCCGCTTCGATTTCAATGTCAAACACGTCTCCGCGAAATGGCCTTCGCAATCGAATAGGGCCAAACTCAGCACTCAGTTTAGGATCAATGATCAATCCATCGAACGATGATCGGACTCCAATCAGCCAATGAAGGGCAATCCGCCTCATGTAAGCGGCGGAACCGGTGTACCAGGTCCATCCCGCGCGTCCCTCGTAGGGAGAATCCGGACCGTCAACGTTTCCCGGCATGACATACGGCTCGGCCTGATACCCTTCAGCATCCAAGGCCGCGCGAAGGGGCGGCAACATGCTTCGATAAATCGCATATGCGGTTGCAGAATCGCCAGCCTGAGCAAAAGCTTGGGCGGCCCATGTACTTGCGTGGCTATAGACGCCCCCATTTTCGCGCAATCCGGGTGCATAGCGTGTTATGTAGCCGATGTAAGGGTCAACTTCACGGTAGGCGGGCGACAGAAGGAGCGCGCCGTAGGGCTTCAGCAGGTGGGACCGGACGGACTCAAGGGCGATTTGAACGCGCTCCGGGGAACCGATTCCAGTCATTGCTGCCCAGGTCTGTGGATTCAAGAAGATCTTGCCTTCGGTGCAGTCCTTCGAGCCGAACGGGCGGCCATCGTCGGATGTTCCGGCTAGGTACCATTCGCCATCCCAACCGTGGGTTTCGACGGCTCCACGCAGGTTTTCAGCTTCATATCGGGCCATTCTCGCCTCATTTGCCTTCCCGGTTTTATCGTATATCTTCGCCAGGCGATTGAGAATCTGGAACCCGAACATCGCGAGCCAGACGGACTCGCCTTTGCCTTCAATTCCGGCATGGCTTAGCCCGTCGTTCCAATCTCCCGAACCGATGAGGGGAAGCCCTCGCTGTGACCTTCGATCGAGGAACCGGGCGATGCCTCGCTCGCAGTGTTCGAGGAGAGTTCCTTGCGTTCTGATGGACTCCGTTTCGCGGTTCAGGTACCCGTGGGATTCGTCAAGAACCAAGAGATTCGCCGTCTCATCCAAATAATCAAGAACTCCGTGAGCGAGCCAAAGGCAGGTGTCCGAGTGCCTGCTCTTGGCAAAAATCGCCGAGTCTGGATGCCACCAATGCCGAACTCCGCCGTCCTCATACATCGCCTCCGCGTTCCTTTCAAGTTGGATTAGAGTCGCCGCGGGATCGGTATCGAGGAGCATCAAACTGTCCTGCAACTGATCCCGGAATCCGTATGCGCCGCCTTGCTGATAGTAGGCGCAGCGTGCCTTCATGCGGCCCACTTCGGCTTGATAGGGCAGCCACGCGTTGCACATGAGATTGATAGCGGCATCGCCGCTTTCGATTTCGAGGGCGTGGCACCGTGATCGGTGGAATCTCTTCGTGTCCTCAAAGCGGGAGTCGATTTCATCGAGAGTGGGAATGGAATTTCCATCGCGGGTGTCCTCGGCTCCGATCGTTAAAGCAAAGCGGAGCGTTTCGCCTGGTTCGATCGTGACCCGACAACGCATCGCGGCAATCGGGTCATCCCACAATCCCGTATTCACCGGACTCTTGCCGGTGACGAGCGCAGATGGGCGATTGAGACGGCCCTCGGGTCCCAGCCACTGGGCTTTGTCTGCGAACCAATTGACGTTTTCGAGTCCGGCAATGCTAGCAAACGCGACCATCGGCTCTTCGGGTTTGACACGCTTGTCTTCTTCGAGTCCGGTCCGCTTCCAAGCGAACATGCTGTTTCCCTGAACTTCGATGGATGCGAACAAACGATGGAACTCGCGATGCCATTCGGCCTGGGAACCTAAAAACCACTCAAGATAGGAACCCAAAATCAAGTCCAAGGGCGTATCCGACAAGCTGTGGATTTCAACAATCGTGTGCTCGGCGTTCGCGCCCTCGGGGATGAAAATGGTTTGCGTAGTCTCGAATCGAGCATGGCGACGGTGAAAGATCGTGTAGCCGAGGCCGTGCCGAACCTCTTCCGCCAGGGCGGACTCCCGGACGGGAGCGAAGGTGGTCGAATAAACCCGATCATCGCCGAGGTCGTAAACGTACACCCATTTTCCGTAGCCATCGAGGGCAAGATCCTGCTCCCAACGGGTGATTCGGCTTAGTTGCGAGTTGTCGATCCAGGAAAATCCACCCCCCAGGTGACTGACGACGAGCCCGTATCGACCGTTTGACATCACATTGACCCATGGCCGAGGGGCAAGAATGTCCGCCATGACGAACTCGTCGGTGACGGGATCAAAGTGACCGAAGCGGTTCCCAAAACAACGAGCGCCCATATGGTTGACAGCTGCGACGTCGGTTCGAACTACGATTGAAGTACCCATTAAACTCAAAAATGGAGAGGTTGCTGGCCAGCAACGCCTATCATACCAACTAACCTAGATTCCTGAACCAGTTCAGAAATCTTTGTTGGGATAATCAAGATCTCCGATTTCCGGCGTAGTACGCTTAAATGCCCTGCTTGAACGGGACAATGGATGAGGCGCGGATTCAGGAATTGGCACCCTAGTTGTGTGGCACGTACTGAACCGATTCACCAAACCAGATGCCTAGGCTCACGCCCCACAACAAATCTTTGAGAAAAATTTGGAATTCCCATAAAAATGGGATATCATCTACTGAACCGTTTCAGACATGACAAAACGCGTAACGATCAATGATGTCGCAAAGGCAGCCTCCGTGGGGAAGGTCACGGTCAGTTACGTCCTCAATGGGCGCGCCGATGAGGTCGGCATTTCTCGTGAAACGTCTCAGCGGGTGATGGAAGCAGCCCGAGAACTCGACTATCGGCCAAGCGGTGTCGCCCGGATGTTGGCCCGCAATCGGGCCGATGCGATCGCGATTGTTTTCCAGCATGCCCACTACTTTTCAGCTGCTTCTGCCTTCCTTACCGAAGCGATGCACGGGGTTTGCCAAGAGTGCGTAGAGCAAGAACTGGACGTTTTGCTTCACACCAAGCCCGCCGACGATCCAATTTCCGAAGCAAATGCGCTCTCGGATGGTCGCGTTGATGGCGTTTTGATGCTTCGCGACGACAATGATCCCACTTTAGCTGCCCTAACCGAACGGGGCACGCCACTCGTTCTTTTCTTCTCGCGATCCAATGATCCCAGAGTCTCCTATGTCGACTGCGACAACTTTATGGGCGGCAAGGTAGCGGGCCAGCACCTGGTGTCCTTGGGTCACCAAAGATTTGGCATGGTGGTCGGATCGCCGAACTCGATAGACTCCGCGGACCGCTTCCACGGATATCGATCTGCAATCGAATCTGCCGGGCTGGCCTTCGACCAAAGTCTGGTCGCCCGAATGGAGAGCGCCCTGCAGAGTCCAAGTGAACTCATTGAGATGATGAAGCGACCTGATCGACCGACCGCGCTCTTCGTCTGGTCGGACGATGTCGCCTTCGAATGCATGAAGGTCCTTCGCGACCTTCGCCTTCGGATTCCCGAGGACGTTTCCATTGTAGGGTTTGACAGCACGTCAGCTTGCACGCGCGTTGATCCGCCCCTTACAAGCATTCGGCAGCCGGTCATCGAAATGGCCCGCCGAGCAACCCAAATCTTGGCGGCGAGGGTCCGCGATGGAGCATCAACTCCGCAACAGATTGTATTTCCGCCTCACTTAAGCGTTCGAGGGTCAACCTCTAGCTTTGTCCCTTGACTCCCATTTTCAAAGAGGAAATTATGAAACTAAACCGAAAGGCCTTCACGCTCATTGAGCTACTTGTCGTCATCGCGATCATCGCGATTCTCGCCGCCATTTTGTTCCCCGTCTTTGCCCAAGCGAAAGCAGCCGCAAAGGCAACGACGTCCATTTCGAACATCAAGCAGATCGGTCTCGGCATGCTGATGTACAGCGGTGACTATGATGACACCCGCGTCCTACGACGCTACAACCCAGCCGGAGACCAGATAAGCTGGCGTCTGACCATTGCCCCTTATGTCAAGAATCGCGACATTTACAAGGACACGGTCAATCCGGCGTCGCGCTTCCCGGATCTGGAATCAAATCCAGTCGCTCGGACATTTTTCGGATGGCCTCCGCTAGCTGAAAATGAAAAATTTACGAGAGGCTATGCCTGGGCAAACGTGTTCATCAATGGTTCGTTTGCAGACAACAAGTCGGTATCCATGACCTCGTTTAGCGACCCTGCAAATATGTTCAACATCATTGAATCCAAGGAAGCATGGGAGGATATGGGCCCGTACCTCGCGTGGGTTGAAGATGTAGACAGCAACGTCAGCTGGATTCCCGGCATCTATACAGGATTGCGTTGGAACTGGGGCGGCGAGAAATGGAGCAACAAGGCTATGGCGGCTACCTACATGGATGGCCACGCCAAGCGAATCAGCTTCTCGGCCGCTTGCGGAAGGTCATTCATGACCTTCGCGCCGACATCAGACCAGGTTGACAACTGGGGACTTTCCGGAGCAGAGCAAGCAGGATACAGTTGGGCAAATACGTGGTGCAACACCCTTCCTCCTCAGTTCAAGTAGAGAGTCTCAACGGGGAGATTTATCAATCTCCCCGTCTTGAATAACGATTTCGCATGAGAGAACAAATGACAAATCCCTTCACACTAAAGTTGGGCCTCGCGGCTACCCTTGGGAGCCTCCTTCTGGCCGGATGTGGCGATGGCGCTGGACCCGATTCCGCCGCCCAAGACAAGAACGTGGAAAACGCGCAGACCATGCGTTCCTACTTCGATAAGGCGAACGGTAACTACGACAACCTGACCGAAGTCGACAAAGCAGCCTACGTCAAACAATGTGGCGGCGAGGAAAAAGCGCAGCAAAACTGGAACCTCATGAAAAATGGACCGGGCGCGGCGACCCGTACGGAACCAGGAACACCCCCTCCAAGCGGACAATAATCGCAAAATGTTAGCGACCGTCTTTGCCTTCACCCTGACGTGCACACCCCCGGCCTACCCGGAGGTCCTGGACGATCTCTCGAAGCGAGCGGTTCAGTTTTTCTGGGAGCAGTCGGAGCCAACCACCGGCTTAACCCGCGATCGCGGCCCGAATACGAAGGGCGGGAAGCAGAACAACGCGGATATCTGCAGCATCGCCTCTACAGGCTATGCGTTAGCCTCGTATGCGATCGGCATTGAGAGGGGCTGGATTCCAAGGAAAGACGGGGTCGCCCGGGCTCGCTTGACCCTTCAAACGGTCCTCGGGAAGCTAGAAGGATCGCACGGCTGGTACTTCCATTTCGTGAATGGGAAAACTGGCAAGCGGGAGTGGAACTCGGAAGTGTCGAGCATTGATTCGGGCCTCCTGTTCGCGGGAATGGTCTTAGCCGAGCGTGGCTTGAAAGATCCTGAGTATTCAAAGTTGACTCAGCAAATCTTGGATCGCATTGACTGGAACTGGATGATGACGGACGGTGGGGCAAAGCCGTCCTCGCTTACTTTTTGCCACGGATGGAAGCCCGAGGGTGGATTCTTGGCGCACCGATGGGCGTCGTTTTCGGAGCACCCGTTCCTCTACGTCTTGGGTTACAGTTTCTGGCTAGGGATGCCAGCAGGATCTTGGGAGTCATGGGATCGGCCCAAGGTCGAGTACAAGGGCCTTGAACTGATTACCGGCGGTCCGCTCTTCATGCACCAGATGAGCCACGGATTCTTCGATTTCCGCGACTATCGCGATTCTTTGGGTTACGATTATTTCGTTGAAGCCAGAAACGCGACACTTGGAAATCGAGCCTATTGCATCGAAAATCCTAAACGGTTCAAGGGTTACGGGCCCGATATCTGGGGTCTCTCAGCTTGCGACATCCCCGATGGATACAGCGCACAAGGTGCCCCCGGGTGGATCGAGGACAACGGAACTCTTGCCCCCGCCGCCGCCGTTGCAAGCATGCCTTTTACGCCTCAGGAGAGCCTCGCCGCCGCCCTCGGATTCAAGAAACAGTATCCCCAGGCATTTGGCCAGTACGGGTTCACAACGGGGATCAATCCTTCCAAGGATTGGGTGTCCCCCGACGTCATCGGAATCGACCTTGGGCAAATGATGTTGAACATCGAGGCTCACCGCGACGGTCTTCCTCACCGGTGGATGATGGGTCACCCGCTCGTTAAAAAGGGGTACCGCAAAATCGGGCTTCAAAAGACGGAGGAGGGGCCCCTGGACTCGCGAAAGCTCCGTATCGCTCCGCAGCAGGAAGCCACTAATTTCACCACTGGTAACAATACGGGGTTTATCGCGGAATGATCCAGCTAGCCTAGGAGTATGATAGAATCAGAGCGTTGGCTTACTGAACCGTTTCAGTAAGTTCTCAAATCAAGGGCGATTTTGCTATGGACAGCTGATTTCCGCGGGCGTCTTGGTGGAAGCACTCCTTCTGCCGAGCCGGTGAGCTAGAAATTTTCACCTTTGTTTGACAAATGCAATGTGACTCGGTGCATCTCTGATCGTGCATTCGATTCCTAGCTGGGGATCAGGAAGAAGGAAACGTCTATGAACTTTATCAATAGCAAGAAAAGGATCGGTACCGCGCTTGTCAGCATGAGCGCCCTCGCGATTCTCGCTGGGTCTGCCGTCGCGCAGGTCACCAACATCAACTCCGTCGTCGTGCAACAGCGACGATTTAACGATTACAGCTCGTCAACTTTGTCCGTCGTTGATAACTACCCATCCGTGGTTAGCTTCAATGAGAGCAACTTTGGAACCGGTGGATTCGCTAATCAGCACGTTGCTCGGTACTCTGAGAACAACACAACCGCTCGGTCGTTCCTCAACGCCGAAGCGTTCGACATTTCGTTCGACATCAACCTCGCGGTTGGATCGACCGGACCTCGCAAGGAAGCCGGATTTCGATTGGATTCGTTCATCGCTGGAGAAAGCTTCTTCTTTGTGACTTCGGACGGCGAAGTCGCCGCATTTGGCGGACCGTTCCCATTCTTCACGTTTGGAGGCAGCGCCTACACCCCGGGAACGACTGCTAATATGCGCATGATCTACCGCCCAGGCGTCACCTCGACGATTGAATATTTGTTCAATAACGTGAGCAGCGGCCAACTCGGAATGTTCAATACCGAGAACGGGATCATTAACGGCACGGACATGGGCATGTACGTCCAAAATCAGCCGGACGATCTTAATCCGGCAGACTTTAGCAACGTCTC